>NZ_JBICMI010000020.1:0-8163 GCF_043106155.1 Pseudomonas sp. FYR_7 | reverse complement strand
GTGCCGCGATGGGCCGCGCAGCGGCCCCAGGCTCCCAGCATCGAACGCGGGGCTCCAGCTACCGCGCCTGGGTCACCCGATCCACCAGGTACACCAGCCCGTGATAATCGATGCCACTGTGGGTCGACAAGCCAATCTCACAGGTGCGGCTGGTAGAAATACCCTCACCACAGTACTGCACGGCATCCTTCAGGCTGCGCAAGGCATGGGCATTGAGCTCCGGGGTGGTGAAGCCCTTGTCGCCAGCAAACCCGCAGCAATGAATGCCTTCCGGTATCACCACCTGGGTGCTGCACCGCCGCGCCAGGTCGATCAGGGCCTGGCTTTCGCCCAAGTGCTGCGTACTGCAGGTCACATGCACCGCCACCGGTTCATCCTGCGGGGTGAAGGTGAGCCGGTCGACCAGGTGCGTGCGGATGAAACGCACGGGGTCGTACAGGTCCAAACGGGTATCCCCCAGGTCCTGGACCAGGCGCAACGTGCAGGGGCTGGTGTCGCAATAGATCGGGTCCAGGCCGCCACGGCTGGCGTGCAGCAAGGCATTGATCAGCTCCTGGCGCTTGTGTTCAGCCTGCTCGGGGTAGCCTTTGGAAGCGAAGGGCTGGCCGCAGCACAGGCTTTCGGCATTCTCCGGGAAGACGACCTGATACCCCGCTTTCTCCAACAGGCTGCGGGTCTTGTCCAGCAACGAGCTCTGCTCGCGATCGGCATACGCAGGGCCCATGACCTTGGACACGCAGGCAGCCAGGTAGACCACGCGCGGGCGCGGGTCGTTGCTCGCCTCACCTACGCGCACAGGGCGCAGAGGCTGGGGCATCGCCGGGGTCCAGCGGGGCACGCGGCCTTTGCTGGTCTTGCTCAGGGCGGCGCTCAAGCGGTTAAGACGAGGCGCGCCCAGTAGCTTGCGCGCTGTATTGGCGGCGGTCAGGGACAGGCGCGCGCCGCCCATGGCCGTCTTGAAGTGTTCGGCCAACCAGTCGGCGGCCTTGCCATGTTCGGCCGCCTGGGCGCGCAGCTTCTTGACCAGCTCGCCGGTGTTGATGCCCACCGGGCAGCGCTGGGCACACAGCCCCGTGGCAGCGCAGGTGTCCATGCCCTGGTACTGGAAGGTGTCGCGCAGGGCGCGGGTATCCTGGCCGTTGCGTTCCTTGGCCTGGATATCCCGCCACATGACGATGCGCTGGCGCGGGCTGAGGGTCAGCCCCTTGGACGGGCACACCGGCTCGCAGAAACCGCATTCGATGCACTTGTCGACGATTGCGTCGGCAGCCGGCAGCGGCTTGAGGTGCTTGAGGTGAATGGCCGGGTCTTCGCTGAGCACCACATCAGGGTTGAGAATGCCGTTAGGGTCGAGCAGGCGCTTGAGCTGCCACATCAGCTGGTAGGCATCATGCCCCCATTCGAGCGCCACGAAGGGCGCCATGTTGCGGCCGGTGCCGTGCTCGGCCTTGAGCGAGCCGCCGAACTCCACGGCCACCAACTGCGCCACGTCGTCCATGAAAGCCTGGTAGCGAGCCACTTCCTCGGCGCTGTTGAAACCCTGGGTGAAGACAAAGTGCAGGTTGCCTTCCAGCGCATGGCCGAAAATGATCGCCTCGTCGTAGCGGTGCTGGTCGAACAGCTGGATCAGGCGGTTGACGCCCTCGGCCAGTTGCTCGACGGGGAAGGTGACGTCTTCGATGATGACCGTGGTGCCGGTCTGGCGCACGGCGCCCACGGCGGGGAAGGTGTCCTTGCGGATCTTCCACAGCTGGTTGTACACCACCGGGTCTTCGCTGAAATCCACTTGCTGTTCCAGGGGGAACTCGGCAATCGAGGCCATCACCTGGTGCACCTGCTCGTGCAGCAGGGTCTGGCTGGCGGCGCGGGATTCGATCAACAGCGCGCAGGCATTGGCCGACAGGCCCTTGACCCACACCGGCATGCCGGCCATGTCCTGCACCGAGCGCAGGCTGCGCCGGTCCAGCAACTCCACCGCCGACACGGGCTGGCGCTTGAGGATCGGCACGGCGCGGCAGCAGCTTTCGACACTGGGGAACACCAGCAGGGCGCTGGCCTTGTGTGGGTGGTCAGGCACGGTGTCGTAGGTCACCGCGCTGATGAAACCCAGGGTGCCCTCGGAGCCGACCAGCAGGTGCTGCAGGATGTCGAGCGGCTGGTCGAAATCCACCAGGGCATTGAGCGACAGGCCAGTGGTGTTCTTGAGCCGGTACTTGTGCCGGATGCGCTCGGCCAGGGCCGTGTTGGCGCGGGTCTCCCGGCCCAGGCGGGCGAGGGCGTCGAGCAAGGGGGCGTGGCTTTTCTGGAAGGCCGCGACGCTGGCCGGGTCCTCGCTGTCCAGGCAGGTGCCGTCGGCCAGCACCAGGCGCAGGCCGGCCAGGGTGTGGTAGGTGTTCTGCGCCGTGCCGCAGCACATGCCGCTGGCGTTGTTGGCGACGATGCCGCCAATCTTGCAAGCATTGATCGAGGCGGGGTCCGGGCCGATCTTGCGCCCGAACGGCGCCAGCCAGGCATTGGCCTGGGCGCCGATGACACCCGGCTGCAGCCTGATCTGCTCGCCCTGGCCGCGCACCTCGCGCCCGTTCCAGTTATCGCCCAGCACGATCAGGACCGAATCGCTGATGGCCTGGCCGGACAAGCTGGTGCCGGCAGCGCGGAAGGTGATGGGCACTCGCTCGCGCTGGGCCAGCTTGATCAGGCCGACCACCTCGGCTTCGGACTCCACGCGCACCACCAGCTTGGGGATCAGGCGATAGAAGCTGGCATCGGTGCCGAAGGCCAGGGTAGAGGTCGGGTCGTCGAAGCGACGCTCGGCAGGTATCAGGCGCTCGGCATCGCGCAGAAACGCAGCAGGCAGGCTCATGCAGTCTCCTCGCGGGGCCGCGACGTCTGGTGCGGCGCGTGCCCCGGTAATCAGGCGTTGTTTCAGGCAGGCGCTCAGGCGCCCAGTTCGCGTACCAGCGAGTCGCGGGTGATCTCGCCGATGGACTTGGTGCCGGTCAGCACCATGGCCACGCGCATTTCTTTCTCGAACAGCTCCAGCAGGTTCTTCACCCCCGCCTGGCCATGAACTGCCAGGGCATACAGGAAGGCCCGGCCGATCAGCACGGTGTCCGCGCCCAGGGCGATCATGCGCACCACGTCCAGGCCGCTGCGAATGCCGGAGTCAGCCAGGATCTTCAGGTCGCCCTTCACCGCGTCGGCAATCGCCGGCAAGGCGCGGGCACTGGACAGTACGCCGTCGAGCTGGCGGCCACCGTGGTTGGACACGACGATGCCGTCGGCGCCGAACTTGACCGCATCGCGGGCATCGTCGGCGTCGAGGATGCCTTTGATGATCATCGGGCCGTCCCAGAACTCGCGGATCCACTCCAGGTCGCGCCAGGAAATGGACGGGTCGAAGTTGTTGGCCAGCCAGCCGATGTAGTCGGCCAGGCCGGTGGGGTTGCCCCGGTAGGTGGAGATGTTGCCCAGGTCGTGCGGGCGGCCCATGACGCCCACGTCCCATGCCCACTGCGGGTGGGTCATGGCTTGCAGCATACGCCGCAGCGGGCCGTTCTTGCCGCTCATGCCCGAGTGGGCATCACGGTAGCGGGCGCCGGGAGTAGGCATGTCGACGGTGAACACCAGGGTGCGAACGCCGGCGGCCTTGGCGCGCTCCAGGGCATTGCGCATGAAGCCGCGGTCCTTGAGCACGTACAGCTGGAACCACATCGGCCTGTCGATGGCCGGGGCCACTTCTTCGATGGGGCAGACCGAAACGGTGGACATCGTGAACGGGATGCCGTGGGCGGCCGCCGCACGGGCCGCCTGCACTTCGCCACGACGGGCGTACATGCCGGTCAGGCCGACCGGGGCTAGGGCCACGGGCATGCTCAGGGTTTCACCGAACAGCTCGGTCTGCAGGCTGAGTTCGGACATGTTCTTCAGCACGCGCTGGCGCAGGGCGATGCTGGCCAGGTCCGAAACGTTGTGGCGCAGCGTGTACTCGGCGTAGGCGCCGCCGTCGGCATAGTGGAACAAGAAGGGCGGCAACTTGCGTTGGGCGGCGGCGCGGTAATCGGTAGAGGCAGAAATGATCATGGGCTCTCGCAGCTTGGCAGGTGAGTAAGGCCGGGCAATGTGGGCTGCCCGGCCCCTTTCACTTTAGTGATGAACCAGCATGCCGGTCAGCCAGTAGGCCTGCACCAAGGTGATCAGGCCGACGATGGTGGCGAAGAACAGGCTGTGCTTGACGGTGAAGCGGAACAGGTCGGACTCCTTGCCCACAAGGCCGGTGGCGGCGCACGCCACGGCGATCGACTGCGGCGAGATCATCTTGCCGGTCACGCCGCCGCTGGTGTTGGCTGCAACCAGCAGGGTGTCGTTCACGCCGATCTGGTGTGCGGTGGTGGCTTGCAACGAGCTGAACAGGGCATTGGAGGAGGTGTCCGAACCGGTCAGGAACACCCCCAGCCAGCCCAGGAACGGCGAGAAGAACGGGAACGCTGCGCCGGTGCCAGCCAGTACCAGGGCCATGGTCGAGGACATGCCGGAGTAGTTGGTCACGAAAGCGAAGGCCAGCACCATGCCAATGGACAGGATGGGCCAGCGCAGCTCGTACAGGGTTTCCTTGAAAGTGGTCAGACCAGTTTTGAGGTTGATCTTGAGCACGGCCATGGAGATCAGCGCCGACAGGAAAATCGCGGTGCCTGTGGCAGAAATCGGGTCGAGCTTGAACACGGCCGGCATGGCCGTAGGCGCGGCCACGATGGGGGCGGTCTTGATCACCAGTTGGTCGAGGTGCGGGATGGCGAAGTTGAACACGAAGTTGTACATCGCACCGCCCGGGGCGAACGCGGCCTTGAAGGGCTTGAGGGTCCAGATCGTGACCAGCACCGTGAGAATCAGGAACGGCGACCAGGCTTTGAAGATTTCACCCAGGCTGTAGGGGCTTGGCTGGCTGCCACCGGTTTGCACCACGGCCGCGCCAACGCTGCCAGTGGCCGCTGCGAACGAGCGCTTGGGCTGCCACACTTTCAGGAACAGGGTCAGGGCGATCAGGCTGGCCAGGGCCGAGGTGATGTCCGGCAGTTCCGGGCCGATGAAGTTCGAGGTGAAGTACTGGGTGACGGCGAAGCTCAGGCCGGCCACCAGGGCTGCGGGCCAGGTTTCTTTCACGCCGCGCAGGCCGTCCATCATGAACACCAGCCAGAAAGGCACGAACAGCGACAGCAACGGCAGCTGGCGACCGGTCATGGCGCCGATGTGGAAGGCGTCGATGCCGGTGACCTGGCCTGCCACGATGATCGGGATGCCCAGCGCGCCGAAAGCGACCGGTGCGGTGTTGGCGATCAGGCACAGGCCTGCGGCGTACAGCGGGTTGAAGCCAAGGCCCACCAGCAGCGCGGCGGTGATCGCTACCGGCGCACCAAAGCCGGCCGCCCCTTCCAGGAAGGCGCCGAAGCAGAAACCGATCAGCAGCACCTGCAAGCGCTGGTCGTCGGTGATCGACAGCACCGAGCTGCGGATCACCTCGAACTGGCCGCTCTTGACCGTGAGTTTGTACAGGAACACGGCCGCGACGATGATCCAGGCGATGGGCCACAGACCATAGAGGAAGCCGTAGCCGGCAGCGGCCAGGGCCATGTCGACAGGCATCTTGAAGGCGAAGATCGCCACCAGGATCGACAGACCCAAGGTGATGCTGCCGGCGACGTGGCCTTTGAGGCGGAAGACGGCCAGGGCCAGGAAGAAGAATACGATGGGGATGACCGCCGCCAGGGCGGACAGGCCGAGACTGCCCAGCGGGCTGTAGAGTTGTTGCCAGGTTTGCATATGGGGTGGCCCCTAATTGTTGTTGGTCATGCGCTGGCCCTGGATAATTGGTAAGACCAATTTACAATGGCTCGCCGCTAGGTTAAAAGCGCACACGGGGGTGTGTCAATTTGTCCGAGGCAGCACTTTGGTCGAATGCCGATAAGTGGGCAGGTGATGTGGCATGAAAAACGAGCGCTGGTGGGTGTCGGCCGGCTGTGGATCGGCGAGAATGGATGCCCCGGATATCAGCCGGGATTCGTGGAGAGCGTGTGATGGTTTTTGATCAGGTCCGCCAGCGGCGCCTGTCCGACGACATTGTCGATCGGTTGGAAGGGATGATTCTGGAAGGCACGTTGACGTCGGGCCAGCGGCTGCCGGCCGAACGCGTGCTGGCCGAGCAGTTCGGGGTGTCACGCCCGTCGTTGCGCGAAGCGATCCAGAAGCTGGTGGCCAAGGGCTTGCTGGTCAGCAAGCAGGGCGGCGGCAACTATGTGGCGCAGTCGCTGGGCTCCACGTTCAGCGACCCGTTGTTGCAACTGCTCGAACACAGCCCCCAGGCGCAACACGACCTGCTGGAGTTCCGCCACACCCTGGAGGCGTCTTGTGCCTATTACGCTGCCCAGCGCGCCACTGCACCCGACCGGGCTCGCTTGAAGGAGGCGTTCGACGTGCTGCAGGACTGCTATGCGCGGGCAGGGGAGGTCACACGGGCCGAAGAAGGCGCCGCCGATGCGCGTTTTCACCTGGCCATTGCCGAGGCCAGTCACAATGCCGTGCTGCTGCATACCATCCGCGGGTTGTTCGACTTGCTCAAGCGCAACGTGGTCACCAACATCGGGGGCATGTACCAGCAACGCAGCGAAACGCGCGACATGCTGATCAGCCAGCACCGGGAGTTGTACTTGGCGATTGTCGAAGGTCGGGCCGAGGATGCGCGGGAGGTGTCCAGCCGGCACATTCTGTACGTGCAGGAGGTGCTTGAAGAGGCGCACGAAGAGGCGCAGCGGGTCGCGCGGGCGGAGCGGCGCAACGGGCACTGAGGGTATTTGTGCAGGCGAGTGTGCGCGTGAACAGCAGGCCGCTGCGGGCGACGTGCTGTTCACGGCAGGTACACATCCCTTTGAGGAACAGATCGGGCAACTAGCTGCCCGTATCATCACTCGGCGGGGAAGGGGGCAAACGTTAGTCTTCCTTGCCCTTGTTACGTACGGCCCGCTGCAGCTCGCGGTTGGAATCACGTTCGCGCACGGTATCGCGCTTGTCGTATTCCTTCTTGCCCTTGCCCAGTGCGATTTCGCACTTGATCAGGTGCTTGCTCCAGTACAGCGCCAATGCCACGCAGGTATAACCCTTCTGCGCCACGGCCGCTTCCAGGCGCTCGAGCTCACGCTTGTTGAGCAGCAGCTTGCGGGTGCGGATAGGGTCTGCGATGACGTGGGTGCTGGCGGTGGTCAGCGGGGTGATGTGGCTGCCGAACAGCCAGGCCTCACCGTCCTTGAGCAGCACGTAGCTGTCAACGAGGTGCGCCTTGCCGGCTCGCAGGCTTTTTACTTCCCAGCCGGACAGGACCAGCCCGGCCTCGAACTTGTGCTCGATGAAGTAATCGTGTCGCGCTTTCTTGTTCTGCGCGATGGTCCCGGTCGGATGTTTTTTTTGCTTAGCCATAGGGACGGCATTATAGGCAAGTCCGCGCGTCGTCCGCTATGGGATTTCTGCGTGCTTGAGCCACTGGAATGAATACCGGACAATACCTGCACTGTCATAGGTACAGAACCTGTAATCGGAATGCTGCGAAGCACCGCCACCCAGCCTTGGAAGTGACGCCTGGATGACTACCCATATTCAACGCTCCGCCCTGCTGCCATACCCCGCCCAGGCCTTGTACGACCTGGTAAACGATGTGGCCAGCTACCCGGACTTCTTGCCCTGGTGTTCCGACTCGACGGTGCTCGAAGCCAGCGAAACCCACATGCGTGCCAAGCTCGAGGTGGCCAAAGGCGGTATCAGCCAGCACTTCGTTACCCGTAATGTGCTGGTGCCGGGGCAATCCATCGAGATGAACCTGGAGGAGGGGCCGTTCTCTCAGCTGCACGGCATCTGGGTGTTCAAGCCCTTGGGTGAGAAGGCCTGCAAGATCAGCCTGGACTTGTCGTTCGACTATGCCGGCTCATTGGTGCGCGCCACCTTGGGGCCGCTGTTCAATCAGGCCGCCAATACCCTGGTGGATGCGTTTTGCGAGCGTGCCAAGCAGTTGTACGCTGCTTCCTAAGGGTTGCAATCGAGGTATGGCCACACTCAAGTGGCAGGGAGCGGTGACGCTTGATTGAAAGCGTCTCTTGCAGCAATGAAAAAGCCCGGACATTG
>NZ_JBICMI010000001.1:0-3082 GCF_043106155.1 Pseudomonas sp. FYR_7 | reverse complement strand
CACCCTTCCCATTTACTGGTAGGGTCGTGAGGTTTACCGATAAATAGCCTTTTTAGGCTTCTGGTTTACCGATACGCGCATTATATTTACCCATTTTTAAAATCTACAACCCTTGAATAACAAGGGCTGTAGCGGTTTTTTTGGGTTAAAAACAAAACCACTCTATCTAGATAGACATACATTGAGTGGGGTATGCTTTTGCCAGCGCTCTATTTTTTGGTGACTTTATGGAAATTTTCACTGCGTTCATTTCTGCAATTTCGGATGCCAACCCAATGGTTCTGGTAACCGTAATTTCTGTCGTAGCTCTCCTGGTCGTAGCCGAATGTGTTCGGCAGCTGTGTAAGGCAATGAGGAAGGATTGATGGCCAGAAAGTTTTGCATGTGCCCTACCTGGTGGGTCAGGGACAAAGATGGCCTATCGAGGTTTTCTGCTGGCAAGGATGCTGGCCAAAACATTGCCGCTTTGAAATGTGTGCTTGCGATCTCAACGGCAGTAGATTTCTACACCAGGAAGGCGAAGCTATCGCTCTCAGATCTGGAGACCTTGACTGGTCTTTCGCGACCTATGGTGATTCGTGGTTTAGCCAAGCTGCAGGGCTTTGGGATCGTTGCGGTAGGTAAGGACAGCCGTGTTCATGAATACGAACTTACGGTTTTGAAAAATGACGACCATTGGGGGAAGGTGCCCTATGACCGAATTCTGAAGCAGTTGCGGACGTTGCCGAACAGAGGTGCGATACCGCTGACTGCACTGAAGCTCTATCTGCTACTGATTGCTTATCGTCCCAACTCATCTGAGACGGTGCTTATTGGATACGACCTTATTGAGAAATATTTGGCCTGCCAGCGTTCGCAAATACGGCCTGCCCTGGACATCCTCTATACCCACACCTTGATCAGTGTTGCTCTTGAAGGTGAGGAGAGGAGGCGGCGACACAATGCATATCAGGTTTTAGGCCTCTGATTTTTTTGTGTCATTAGCGGATTTAGCGGGTCAAGGGCCGATCCCCCGGCTCGTCGGGGAAGCGCTTCATCTCCCCGGCGAACGGAGGTACGGGCGAAGCGAACCCTTGAGCCCACGCGTAGAAAAACGCTAATGGCTGGTGGCTGGGGGGCTTTTACCCCAGCCGCCTGCCTCGCGGCGAGCAGCCCCCGGAGGGCCGCCGGAGGCATTTGAATTTTTTGTGCAAAGTGGGCTGCTGACACACCTTCTGGTGATGGCAACCTATCGGCATGGCAATCAAGGTTGGTGACTATATGTACCAGTTCTTGAAAAAGGCTGTGAGTCTCAATGAGTTGGCCGTGGTATCGGCTTGAATCGAGGCGGCTCGCAGAGCAAGATGAACGGAGCGCTCATAGGAAAAATGAGACGCCAAAAACAACAAAACCCGGATCAAAGCGCGCCAACGCTCCCCGGGTTTCATCGTTAAGATTCGGGGATAGTATGACCACCGTGCACGTGATTTATCAAGTGCCGACCCCCGCCAGGACTGGCGGAGGTGGGCGTGACAGCACCAGGTTTAGGGCGTAACGCCGCTGGTCGGGGCGGCGCCTCGGGAAGTACACGAAATCCTCTACCCCCCCAGGACTTGCGAGCGAAGCTGCAGGCCAACCGGGCAGAGCGTTATGACCTCCTTGCATCTGCACGGGCCCTGTTCCTCCATGAGGGGAAACGGGAAGGACTGCTGCACCCGCAAGACTGGCATCGCACGGCCAAGTGCAAATGGACGCCAGTGGCGGGAATGGTCGGCGTGCACGCCTCGCGCGAGCATGGCAGTGCTTTCTACAGCGGAGTGATGAATTGCGGCAGTGTTTGGGCGTGCCCGGTCTGCGCTGCGAAGGTTCAGGAGCGTCGCCGTGAAGAGGTGGCCAAGGCTGTGGCCTGGGCTGATGCCCAGGGCCTGCAAACGGCGATGGTAACCCTGACGTTCCCTCACTACGCCTGGGATGAACTGACGGATCTACTGGAGCAGCAGAAGACCGCGCTGAAGTACCTGCGCGAGGGTTCGCCTTGGAGCCGTTTCAAAAAATCTACGGGTTACCAGGGGTTGATCCGTTCGCTTGAACTGACCCATGGCGACAATGGCTGGCATCCGCACACCCACGAACTGTGGTTCGTCGATGCCGGTACCGATGCCGACAGTATGAAAAAGACTGTGCTCGAGCGTTGGAAGACCAGCTGCGCACGTGCGGGTCTGATCGACCTAGACAACGCTGCCCAGATCGCCGCGTTTGAATCGCACGCCGTCGATGTGAAGGGCTGGTGTACTGCTAGCGACTATTTGGCTAAGCAGGATGACAGCCGCCATTGGGGCGTGGATGCAGAGATCGCTAAGGCTTCGACCAAGGCCGGTCGGGCCAAGGGTAAGCATCCCTTCGCACTGCTCGCCCTGTTCCAAGACGGTGATTGGAAGGCTGGCCATCGATACCTGGACTACGCCGCGGCGATGAAGGGCAAGCGTCAGTTGTTCTGGTCAGCAGGGCTCAAGGCGAAGGTCGGCGTGATCGAGCAGAGCGACGAAGAGGTGGCGGAGGAGCAGCGTGATGACGCTGACTTGCTCGGTCATTTGGAGATCGAGCAGTGGAAGCTGATCCGCCAGGCTGGCCTGCGTGCGAAGGTCTTGGATTTGGCGGAGAGCAATGGCGGTTGGGTGGCGATTCAGCACCTTTTGCGTTCGATTCAAGCACGTCAGAGATTTCTGGATTCGGCCAGCAGCATTTCTCAGCAAAGACGATTCATTTTCGCGGGCGCGAAAATGAGTGCGTTAAATGGCCCCCCATTTGTTAAGCAGCCGTGTACCAGCAACGACAAAAAATTGGGTTTTCCTTACAGCGCTCACGCGGAATTAGCCCTTTAAAACCTTGCTGAGCAAGCGAGAGCAACACTGCTGCAACGTCCGGAATATCTTGCAGGGATAGGAGTGCTGCAGGGCAAGACAGGTGAAGTTAGCTAACGCATCTTCACGTCTTGCCCATTCGCCTACCGGCTCACGGGAGCAGTTTCCGAATCGGAAACTGTAAACCTCTACTAGCTCGATGCCTCTTGCAAACGAGCTCATCGGGGTTATTCTGTTTTTTT
>NZ_JBICMI010000019.1:0-51554 GCF_043106155.1 Pseudomonas sp. FYR_7 | reverse complement strand
GACTTGTGTGACGCCTGAGTTGAGACTATCGCAGACCCTGGTGGGAGCGGCCTTGCGCCGCGATGGGCCGCGCAGCGGCCCCAACAATTCCTGACGCGAAGCTGCACGCCTGAAACCTCCGCCCCATTCCCGTTCGGCCTCTCGTTCGCCACGTCATTCATCAACGCCCTCCAAGACAGCCCCATCTCCCCATCACCCACCTGATCCGCTTTTTGACGCCAAAATTTCGCGCTTAACCCCTTGATTTTCCAGGGCTGGCCGCATGCCAGCATTTTTTTTTGCAAAAACCCCTCAAGCAACCGGGCTATCCGACGATAACCATTACGAAGGTTCTCTAGGCCACACCCGGCTGTCGCCAGGGCCGGAAGCCGCAGTATCCATACCACGAGGAATTCGTCATGGCTTTGACCGTCAACACCAACATCACCTCCTTGGGCGTTCAGAAGAACCTGAACCGCGCTTCCGAAGCGCTGGGTACTTCGATGTCCCGCCTGTCCTCTGGCCTGAAAATCAACAGCGCCAAAGACGACGCCGCTGGCCTGCAAATTTCCAATCGCCTAACCAGCCAAATCAAAGGCCTGAGCGTTGCCGTAAAAAACGCCAACGACGGCATCTCCATTGCCCAGACCGCTGAAGGCGCAATGCAGGAATCGACCAGCATTCTTCAGCGTATGCGCGAACTGGCCCTGCAGTCGGCTAACGGCTCGAACAGCGATGACGACCGTACTTCCTTGCAGCAGGAATTCACTGCTCTGTCCGGCGAACTGAATCGTATTGCTAGCACCACCACCTTCGGTGGTCGCAACCTGCTGGATGGCTCCTTCGGTAGTACTGCTTTCCAAGTGGGTGCAAGCGCTAACGAAACTATTTCGTTCAGCATGAAAGACGTAAGTGCGACCGGTTTGAAGGGTAGCTACAGCGAAGCGAATGTTGCCGGTAGTGTTACCAATCTCTCTGCTTCTGTAGTAGGTAAAGTTTTCACTCCGCCTCCTGCTAATTTTACAACTACCGTTGATCTTTCCTCGTTCTCTGCTTTGGGGGACAATGAAGTAGCGACGTTGACTGTCGGCTCAAAAACTATTGATATCAAAGGGGCAGTTCCCGGCAGCCCTGGAGCGCCCGCGGAGAATAACGACAAAGCAACGCTTTCTAACGCATTTGAAGCGGCGCTTGCCGCGGAAAAAATCACCTTCACTAAAGACGGTGATAAATACAGCCTCTCCAGCCCAACAACCTTCACCGCAACTACTGGTGGTACAGATGCTGGAAAGCTCGGTTTCACTGTTCCAGCAGTAGCAGCAGCATCTGATACCAAAATTAGTATCAATGATAAAGAGATCAGCATCCCCGCAGGCAAAACTGCTGCTGAAATAGCAGGTATCATCAATACTGATACCAAGGACACTGGTGTGAAAGCGGCGGTTGATTCCGCAACCGGCCGACTGCTGCTGAGCTCTGAAGGTGGTAAGGCGATCAAGCTGGAGAACGGTACTGCTGGTGCTTTGTCCTCTTTAGGTCTGTCTTCTGGCTCGACTCAAGCTAAACTGGTCGCAGATACTTCCATCACTCTTAACAACGTTGAAGTGAAGTTCAAAAAGGGCGATGACATGGATGCTGTGGTAGCTGCTATCAACAGCGCTAGCACCGGCGTCACTGCCAGCAAAAACGAAGACAATACTCTGAGCCTTTTCTCTGACGGCAACATCTCTATCGCAGATGGTAGCGCTGGCACTGGTTTGAAGGCTTTGGGTCTTGAGGCCAAAGTAGGTACTACCACTGCTACTACTGTGGAAACCACTGTTTCTGACCTGAATATCCTGAATGCAGCCGATTCTCAGGTTGCTATCCAGGCTCTGGACGCGGCCATCGCCCAGGTTGACAGCCAGCGCGCTCAGCTCGGTGCCGTTCAAAACCGCTTCGACAGCACCGTTGCCAATCTGAACAGCATCTCGGAAAACTCCACCGCTGCCCGCAGCCGTGTACAGGACGCCGACTTCGCTTCGGAAACCGCCGAGCTGACCAAGCAGCAAACCCTGCAGCAGGCATCCACCGCGATCCTGTCCCAGGCCAACCAGCTGCCGTCTTCGGTACTGAAACTGCTGGGCTAATTGCCAAAGCAGGCTAAGTTTGACGAAGGGTACGTTCGCGTACCCTTTCGTCTTTTCGTCACTTGAGGGTGTAAGTCGTGGATATAAGCATGAAGCTGGGCCTGTCCCATCCCGCTGCCATCACGCCGGACGCGCCACCCAGCGCACGGCCACCCAGCGAGCCGGTCAAGGCCGAGCCCGCCGACAAGGTTTCCAAGCCCGTAGCCCGGCCTGACCTGGAAAGCGCCGTCAGTGCCATCCAGGATTTCGTCAAGGCTTCGGAGCGACAACTGGATTTTTCGATCGACGACTCCACCGGCCAGGTGGTGGTCAAGGTCATCGCCCGCCAAAGCGGTGAAGTCATCCGCCAGCTGCCTTCTGAAGCTGCGCTTAAGCTTGCGGAAAACCTAAAAGATGCCAACAGCCTGTTGTTCAGCACCCAGGTTTGAGTTGGCACGGCATTTGTTTACCAGCGCACGGATGCTTTTTCGTCGGAATACCGGCGGTTACGATAAAGGAGATGTGATATGGCAAGCTCGACCATAAGTGGGCTTGGCTCTGGCCTGGACATCAGCGGCATTGTGAAGGCCCTGGCGAGTGCCGAGAAGGCGCCCAAGCAGACCCAGATCAACAATCAGACCACCACCGCCACCACCTCGCTTTCGGCCATCGGCTCTGTCAAGAGCGCGCTCGAAACGTTCCGTGCCGCAGTCGCCAAGCTCAACACCGCTTCGAGTTTCTCTGGCCTGGCTTCTTCGTCCTCGGACGAAGCCATCGCCAAGATCAAGCTGGGCGACGGCGCTTCCTCGGGCAACTACGCGCTCGAAGTCACCCAGCTGGCGACCGCGTCGAAAATTTCCACCCAGATTTATGAAAAGACCTCGACAATCGTCAACGACTCGGGTGAAACCCAGACCCTGACCATCAACCAGGGCAATGCGACCCACAGCGTGAACATTGCCGCGGGCGCCACACTTCAGCAGGCGCGTGACACGATCAACGACCAGCTGCAGTCCAAGGGCATCACGGCCAACATCGTCACCGATGCCAGTGGGTCGCGGCTCATCTTCTCGTCGACCAAGATGGGCGAGGGTACCGAGTTGACGCTGGGGGGCGACGCGAGCATGGCGCAGGGTGTGTCTACCATTGCCAAGCCGCAGAACGCCAAGTACACCCTCGATGGGCTGGCGCTGGAGTCTGCGTCCAACACCGTGACCGGCGCGATCAGTGGTGTGGATATCACTCTGGTCAAGGAAGGCAAGTCCAACCTGGCAGTCACCAGCAACAGCGACACGCTCAAGACGTCGGTCAAGTCTTTCGTCACGGCGTACAACGCGCTAATGACCACCATCAATACCCAAACCAAGGTCACCACCGGGGCCGATGGCGCCGCTACAGGTTCGGCCGCATTGACCGGCGATGCCACCATGCGCTCGCTGGTCAATTCCGTGCGCAATGAAATCAGCCACAGCGTGGGTGCGACGGGCCTGCGAACGTTGTCGCAGCTCGGCATCAACACGGTGCAGAAAACCGGCCTGCTGGAGTTCAACGACACCAAGTGGGACGCGGCGGTCAAAACCTATGGTGCCGACATCAACCACCTGTTCACCGGCAAGGATGGGCTGTTGACGCGCATGACCAACGTCACCGAGGAGTACACCAAGGCCGGTGGCATCCTCGCCTCGCGCCAGACCAGCCTTACCAATCAGCTCAAGGAGCTCGAGGAATCGCAGCAGGCGTTGGATCGGCGCATCGAGTCACTCACCGACACCTTGACCAAGAAGTACAACGCGATGGACACCATGGTTGCGCAGCTCAAGGCGACCAGCGACAGCGTCATGACCACGCTCAACGCGTTGAATAAAGCCAAGAGCGACAGCTGACAGCGCTAAAGAAACCCCGCGGGGCGCCGATAAACAGGTTATACGGCCCCCGTCCAGCCTTGTTCACTGAGGATCCACCATGCACCCGATGAGAGCCCTTCGCCAATACCAGAAGGTCAATTCCCACGCCCAGATCTCCGAAGCCACGCCCCATCGCCTGGTGCAGTTGCTCATGGAGGGCGCGCTGGATCGCATGGCTCAAGCCAAGGGCGCTATCTCTCGCGGTGACGTGGCACAAAAAGGTCTCATGTTGGGCAAGGCTGTCGATATCATCGGCGGCCTGCGCGAGGGTCTGGACAAAGACAAGGCCGTCGACCCCGATGAACTTGATCGCCTGGACAGTTTGTATGAGTACATGGCACTTCGGCTGACCCAGGCCAACATACACAGTGATCCCGAAGTGATCGATGAAGTCGCACGGCTCATGATCACCGTCAAGAGCGGCTGGGATGCTATCGCGACTGCCGAGTAACAACCCCTCTGCAAGGAGTCCCCTATGAGCGCATTGCATCAGATTGCCAATACCTGCCACGCCTTGAACGAAGCGCTGGAAGCTCGCGACTGGGTAACCATTGGTCAATTGGACTTGGGTTGCCGGGCGCTCGTCGACGAGGCGCTGCTAGCCGACCAGGAAGATGCGACCGCGCTCAAGGCCAACCTAGAGGCCCTCATGGCCGTTTATCGTCAGCTAATCGACGTTGCAAGTGATGAGCGTCAATCTCTGGTCGCGGAAATGTCGAATATCAACCAAGCCAAACAGGCGACAAAGGTATACCATCTGTTCAGCTGAGTTTGCGTGAGGCCGTATGCAGCCCGCAGTTCTGCGGCGCCATAAATTTGACTGCTCGGTAGTTTTTGACTTTACTAGTGCCTGTTCTCGTATTCCAGACGTCGAAACACTGACCATTCAGTCGGAATGATGTTGAGCACGCCCTCGGGCGCCGATATGACTAGGGAAGTTGCTATTGCATGTGGCGTGAAACCAAGATTCTCCTGATCGATGACGACAGCACCCGCCGCCGCGATCTGGCGGTGGTGCTCAACTTCCTGGGCGAAGAGAACCTGTCCTGTGCCAGCCATGAGTGGCAGCAGGTGGTAGAGCCCCTGTCTTCAAGTCGCGAGGTGCTGTGCGTGCTGGTGGGCGCTGTCAATACGCCCGGCACACTGCTCGGGCTGCTTAAGACAGTGCTTTCATGGGATGAGTTCCTTCCTGTTCTGTTTTTAGGTGATATTTCTTCAAGCGAGCTGCCTGAAGAGCTGCGCCGCCGCGTGCTGTCGAACCTGGAAATGCCACCCAGCTACAGCCAATTACTCGATTCGCTGCACCGCGCACAGGTCTATCGAGAAATGTACGACCAGGCGCGTGAGCGCGGTCGTCAGCGCGAGCCGAACCTGTTCCGCAGCCTGGTAGGCACCAGCCGCGCCATTCAGCACGTACGCCAGATGATGCAACAGGTGGCCGATACCGACGCCAGCGTGCTGATTCTTGGCGAGTCAGGCACCGGCAAGGAGGTGGTGGCGCGCAACCTGCACTATCATTCCAAGCGCCGCGAAGCGCCGTTCGTGCCGGTCAACTGTGGCGCGATCCCGGCCGAGCTGCTGGAAAGTGAACTGTTTGGCCATGAAAAAGGCGCGTTCACCGGCGCCATCACCAGCCGCGCTGGCCGCTTCGAGCTGGCCAATGGCGGCACGCTGTTCCTCGATGAAATCGGCGACATGCCGCTGCCCATGCAGGTCAAATTGTTGCGCGTTCTGCAAGAGCGTACGTTCGAGCGCGTGGGCAGCAACAAGACCCAGAGCATCGATGTGCGCATCATTGCCGCGACCCACAAGAACCTCGAGCACATGATCGAGGCCGGCACTTTCCGCGAAGACCTGTATTACCGGCTTAACGTCTTCCCCATCGAGATGGCGCCGCTGCGCGAGCGCGTCGAAGACATCCCGCTGCTGATGAACGAGCTGATCTCGCGCATGGAGCACGAAAAGCGCGGCTCCATTCGCTTCAATTCGGCGTCGATCATGTCCCTGTGCCGCCATGGCTGGCCGGGCAATGTGCGCGAGCTGGCCAACTTGGTCGAGCGCATGGCCATCATGCACCCCTACGGCGTGATCGGTGTATCGGAGCTGCCGAAGAAATTCCGCTACATCGATGACGAAGACGAGCAGATGGTCGATACCCTGCGCAACGACCTGGAAGAGCGCATCGCCATCAACGGGCACGCGCCCAACTTCAACAACCCAGCCATGTTGCCGCCTGAAGGCCTGGACCTGAAGGATTACCTGGGCAGCCTGGAACAGGGTCTGATCCAGCAAGCCCTGGACGACGCCAACGGCATCGTTGCACGTGCTGCCGAGCGCTTGCGAATTCGCCGCACCACGCTGGTCGAGAAAATGCGCAAGTATGGGATGAGCCGGCAGGGTGGTGAAGACCAGGCAGAGGAGTGATCGTCGTCGGTAGGCGGTAGATTCTCTGCCTGGAGTGCGAAGCCTCCGGCAAATGTTGTAAGCCCTTATCTTCGGCACGGGTATTGCTACGCACTGGCCACCACACCGTTTTTATGACGGTCAGCCACGCGAGAGAGCACGATGCCCCAGGCCGCCCATGTATCCCGAGCCCTTTCCCCCCAGGCGCATTCACTGGTCGAGCAGGAAAGCCGCCAGGGTGTCGAGCAGGCGTTCGCTTTGTTCGACCAGGTCTCCAGCCAGCTTAGCCAGTCCTACAGCCTGCTCGAAGCCCGGGTCAGTGAGCTCAAGGGTGAGCTGGCGGTGGTCAGCGCCCAGCGCATCGAGGAGCTGAACGAGAAAGAGCGTCTGGCCAACCGCTTGCAGCATTTGCTGGATTTGCTGCCCGGCGGGGTGATTGTCATCGACGGGCAGGGTAGCGTTCGCGAGGCCAACCCAGCCGCCTGTGAGCTGCTGGGCGAGCCATTGATCGGGCAGCTGTGGCGTGAAGTCATCGCCCGCAGTTTTGCCCCGCGCCTGGACGACGGCCATGAAGTGTCCCTGCGCGACGGCCGTCGCCTCTCCATCGCCACCCGCTCGCTCGATGCCGAGCCGGGGCAGTTGGTGCTGCTCAACGACTTGACGGAAACCCGTCGCCTTCAAGACCAACTGGCACGCCACGAGCGATTGTCCTCACTCGGGCGCATGGTCGCCTCGCTGGCGCATCAGATCCGCACGCCGCTCTCTGCCGCCATGCTCTACGCCAGCCACCTGGCCGACCCTGAACAGGCGTTGACCACCCAGACCCGGCAGCGTTTCGCTGGCAGCCTCAAGGAGCGCCTGCACGAGCTGGAACAACAGGTCCGCGACATGCTGGTGTTCGCCCGTGGCGAGTTGCCCCTCACGGACCGGATTTCTCCTAAAGCCTTGTTCCAGGCGTTGCAGCAGGCCGCGCAGACGCATGTTCAGGGGCACGCGGTGCGCTGGCAGTGTGACAGTCGCCTGGGTGAGCTGCTGTGCAACCGCGACACGCTGGTGGGTGCACTGCTGAACCTGATTGAAAACGCCACCCAGGCCAGCCAGGGCGCTGCGCGGCTCAAGGTGCACCTATGGCGGCGCCAGCAGACCTTGCACCTGTGCATCAGTGACGCTGGAACTGGCATTGCACCTGATCTGCTCGCCCGTATTGGCGAGCCATTCCTGACGACCAAGTCGACCGGCACGGGGCTCGGGCTGGCGGTGGTCAAGGCGGTGGTCAAGGCCCACCACGGCAGCGTGCAGATGCGCTCGAAGGTAGGGCGCGGCACCTGCGTACGAGTAGAGTTGCCCTTGATCGACGGGTCGTTGGCGGAGAGCCGGTGATGAGTGTGAACGTATTGCTGGTCGAGGATGACCGGGTGCTGCGCGAGGCATTGGCCGATACCCTCGACCTGGGTGGTTTCGCCTTCAGGGCGGTGGACAGCGCCGAACAGGCCTTGAAGGTGGTGCACGAAGAACCCTTCAATTTGGTCATCAGCGACGTGAACATGCCTGGCATGGACGGCCACCAATTGCTGGCCCAGCTGCGCCGCCAGCAGCCGCACTTGCCGGTGTTGCTGATGACCGCTCACGCGGCCGTGGAACGGGCGGTGGAGGCCATTCGCCAAGGCGCGGTGGATTACCTGGTCAAGCCCTTCGAGCCCAAGGCGCTGCTCAACCTTGTGCAGCGGCATGCCGCCGGGCGTGTGACGGACGAGGAGGGCCCGGTTGCGTGCGAGCCCTCCAGCCGGCAGTTGCTGGAGCTGGCCGCACGCGTGGCGCGCAGCAATTCGACGGTGCTGATTTCTGGTGAGTCGGGTACGGGCAAGGAAGTGCTGGCGCGCTACATCCACCAGCAGTCGCCCCGTGCCAGCCAGCCGTTCGTTGCGATCAACTGTGCCGCCATACCGGACAACATGCTCGAAGCCACGCTGTTCGGCCACGAGAAGGGGGCCTTCACCGGGGCGGTCGCTGCGCAGCCTGGCAAGTTCGAGCAGGCCAACGGTGGCACCTTGCTGCTGGACGAGATCTCTGAAATGCCATTGGCCTTGCAGGCCAAGTTGCTGCGGGTGCTGCAGGAGCGTGAGGTCGAGCGGGTAGGGGGGCGCAAGCCCATCGCGCTGGATATCCGCGTGGTGGCCACCACCAACCGGGACCTGGCGGGCGAGGTGGCTGCCGGTCGTTTTCGCGAGGACCTGTTCTACCGGCTGTCCGTGTTTCCGCTGGCCTGGCGACCCCTGCGCGAGCGGCCGGGCGACATCGTTCAATTGGCCGAGCGCTTGCTGGCACGTCACGTTGCCAAGATGCAGCATGCGCCGGTGCGCCTGTCCGCCGACGCGCAGGCCTGCCTGCAAGCCTGGACCTGGCCTGGCAACGTACGTGAGCTGGACAACGCATTGCAGCGCGCTCTGATTCTGCAGCAAGGCGGCGTGATCGAGGCGGCGGATTTTTGTCTTGATGGCGCCATTCCCTTGTCAGGTGGCACTGTGCCATTATCTGGGCAGCGTGAACAGTCCGTCGAGCAGGGCGACGACAAGCGACGTCACGAGTACCAGCAGATCATCGACACCTTGCGGGCCGAGCGGGGCCGGCGCAAGGAAGCGGCCGAGCGTCTGGGCATCAGCCCGCGCACGCTGCGCTATAAGCTTGCCCAGATGCGCGACGCCGGTTTCGACGTCGAAGCCAGCCTGTTTGGCGAGTGAGACGGTCCCGTTTTAGCCTGCGGACGTCCTCTCGAGCCTGTGCAATGCAGCCCGCTTTTAGCCAGTGCTCGCCAGGCGGGACTGATCTTCACGGTGCCTCGTAGCCTGATATCCGCGGTTTTTCCCCGATGCATCCACCCTTTTTCAAGGCTGGCACCTTTGTTGCTTTACGAAGGCTATCCGCCGCATGACTGTCAAAAATATGCGGCCGCCGGAGAGAGAAGCCCATGACCCAAGGTGTTGAATTCAATCGTCTGATGCTGGACATGCGCGCCATGCAGGCCGATGCCATGTCGCTGCCGAAAGTATCAGCCGCCCCTGAGCTGGCCCCAGGGCAAAGTACCTTTGCCGATATGCTGGGCCAGGCCATCGGCAAGGTGAATGACACCCAGCAGGCCTCTTCGCAGCTGGCGAACGCCTTCGAAATCGGCAAGACCGGGGTCGATCTCACCGACGTGATGATTGCTTCGCAGAAAGCCAGCGTTTCGATGCAGGCCTTGACCCAGGTACGCAACAAGCTCGTTCAGGCGTACCAGGACATCATGCAAATGCCGGTTTGAGGGCAGACGTAGACCATGGCTGAAGCAGTCGTCGACAACGCGCCCCCCAAGGGCGGCGCGCCAGCGCCCAAGGCCCCCCTGGTGCGCCTGGCGTTCCTGGAAAACATTGCGCAGATGCCCATGCTGCGTCAGATCGGCCTGATGGTCGGCCTGGCGGCCAGCGTGGCGATCGGCTTTGCCGTGGTGCTGTGGTCGCAGCAGCCGGACTACCGTCCGCTGTACCCGAGCCTGTCGGGCATGGACACCAAGCAGGTCATGGACACCCTGGCGGCGGCCGACATTGCCTACAACGTGGAACCCAATTCCGGGGCCCTGCTGGTCAAGGCTGACGATATCTCCCGCGCGCGCCTGAAGCTGGCGGCAGCGGGCGTGGCGCCTACCGACGGCAACGTCGGTTTCGAGCTGCTCGACAAGGAGCAGGGCCTGGGCACCAGTCAGTTCATGGAAGCCACGCGCTACCGTCGCAGCCTGGAAGGTGAACTGGCGCGCACCGTGTCGAGCCTGAACAACGTCAAGGGTGCCCGCGTGCACCTGGCCATTCCCAAAAGCTCGGTGTTCGTGCGCGACGAGCGTCGGCCCAGCGCGTCGGTATTGGTCGAGCTTTATCCAGGTCGTGCGCTTGAGCCTGGTCAGGTGATGGCCATCGTCAACCTGGTTGCCACCAGTGTGCCGGAGCTGGACAAGTCCCAGGTCACCGTGGTCGACCAGAAAGGCAACCTGCTGTCCGAACAGATCCAGGATTCTGCCCTGACCCAGGCCGGCAAGCAGTTCGACTACAGTCGCCGGATGGAAAGCATGCTGACCCAGCGCGTGCACAACATCCTGCAACCGGTGCTGGGCAACGACCGTTACAAGGCCGAAGTGTCCGCCGACCTGGACTTCAGTGCGGTCGAGTCCACCTCCGAGCAGTTCAACCCGGACCAACCGGCGCTGCGCAGTGAGCAGTCGGTCGACGAGCAGCGCGCCAGCAGCCAGGGCCCGCAAGGTGTGCCGGGCGCGCTGAGCAACCAGCCGCCGGGTGCTGCTTCGGCACCACAGACCACGGGTGGCACCGCGGGTGCAGCAGGCGCCATTCAGCCTGGCCAGCCCTTGGTCGATGCCAATGGCCAGCAGATCATGGACCCGGCCACTGGCCAGCCGATGCTCGCGCCGTATCCGTCGGATAAACGCCAGCAGAGCACCAAGAACTTCGAGCTTGACCGCTCCATCAGCCACACTCGCCAGCAGCAGGGGCGCATGACACGCCTGTCCGTGGCGGTCGTGGTGGACGATCAGGTCAAGGTGGACGCCGCCACCGGGGAGACCACCCATGTGCCGTGGGCTGCCGAAGACCTCACGCGCTTCACCCGGCTGGTCCAGGACGCCGTTGGCTTCGATGCCAGCCGGGGCGACAGCGTGACCGTGATCAACGTGCCGTTTGCGCCAGACCGTGGCGAAGAGATTGCCGATATCGCGTTCTACCAGCAGCCCTGGTTCTGGGATATCGTCAAGCAAGTGCTGGGTGTGCTGTTCATCCTGGTGCTGGTGTTCGGTGTATTGCGTCCTGTGCTCAACAACCTGACAGGGGGTGGCAAGCAGCCTGCCCTGGAAAACGACATGGAGCTGGGCGGCATGATCGGTCTGGATGGCGAACTGGCCAACGACCGCGTCAGCCTGGGTGGCCCGACAAGCATTCTGCTGCCTAGCCCGACCGAGGGTTACGAGGCACAGCTCAACGCAATCAAAGGCCTTGTGGCCGAAGACCCGGGCCGTGTGGCCCAGGTCGTGAAAGACTGGATCAACGCCGATGAGTGATAACCGAGCCGTTACCGCCAAGCTGAGCCGCGTCGACAAGGCAGCCATCCTGCTGCTCTCGCTGGGTGAAACCGATGCCGCGCAGGTACTGCGCCACATGGGGCCCAAGGAAGTGCAGCGCGTGGGCGTGGCCATGGCGCAGATGGGCAACGTGCACCGTGACCAGGTCGAACAGGTGATGAGCGAGTTCGTCGAGGTGGTTGGCGATCAGACCAGCCTGGGCGTGGGCTCCGATGCGTACATTCGCAAGATGCTCAACCAGGCACTGGGCGAGGACAAGGCCAACGGCTTGGTCGACCGCATCCTGCTCGGTGGCAACACCAGTGGCCTGGACAGCCTCAAGTGGATGGAACCACGCGCCGTGGCCGACGTGATCCGCTACGAGCACCCGCAGATCCAGGCCATTGTCGTGGCTTACCTGGACCCTGACCAGGCCGGTGAGGTGCTGAGCAACTTCGACCACAAGGTTCGGCTGGACATCGTATTGCGCGTCTCATCGCTCAATACCGTGCAACCTGCTGCCCTCAAGGAGCTGAACCAGATTCTGGAGAAGCAGTTCTCCGGCAATTCCAACGCCGCGCGCACCACCCTGGGTGGCATCAAGCGTGCCGCTGACATCATGAACTTCCTCGACAGCTCGGTGGAAGGCGCCCTGATGGATTCGATCCGTGAAATCGACAGCGACCTGTCCGAGCAGATCGAAGATCTGATGTTCGTCTTCAACAACCTGGCCGATGTGGATGACCGGGGTATCCAGGCGTTGCTGCGCGAAGTGTCCTCCGACGTGCTGGTGGTGTCGCTCAAGGGCGCGGACGAGCGGGTCAAGGACAAGGTCTTCAAGAACATGTCCAAGCGGGCCTCGGAACTGCTGCGCGACGACCTCGAGGCCAAGGGCCCGGTCCGTGTCAGCGATGTCGAGACGGCCCAGAAGGAAATCCTCACCATCGCCCGTCGCATGGCCGAAGCCGGCGAAATCGTGCTCGGTGGCAAAGGTGCCGAGGAAATGATCTAAGCGGCGAGCCGCCAATGGGTCCGCGCAAGGCGATTGCGTCGCGCACGCAATCTGCCTTAGCGTGCAGTCTTCGACAGGCGGCATGGCGCCTGGCACCCTGACAGACAGGTTTTTGAATGTCGACCAAAGAACACCACCCCAGTGACCTGATCCGGGCCCGCGACCTTGAGGGCGTGGATGTCTGGACATTGCCCAGCTTCGACCCCCAGCCCGCGCCCGAGCCTGAGCCCGAACCGGTCGAGGTGGAGGAAGAAGTCGAGGAAGTGCCACTGGAGGAAGTCCATCCGCTGACCCTCGAAGAGCTGGAAGCCATTCGCCAGGAAGCCTATAACGAAGGCTTCGCCACAGGTGAGCGTGATGGTTTTCACAGCACCCAGCTCAAAGTGCGCCAAGAGGCCGACGAGGCCCTGAAGGCCAAGCTGGCCAGCCTGGAAAAGCTGATGACCCATTTGATGGAGCCTATCGCCGAGCAGGACACCCAGATCGAGAGAACCCTGGTGCACCTGGTGTCGCACATGGCGCGCCAGGTGATCGGCCGGGAACTCACGAGCGATTCCAGCCAGATCACCCAGGTGCTGCGCGAAGCCCTCAAGCGCCTGCCCATGGGTGCCGACAACATCCGTATCCACTTGAACCCGCAGGATTTCGAACTGGCCAAGGCCTTGCGCGAGCGCCACGAAGAACAATGGCGCCTGCTCGAAGACAGCACCCTGCTTCCCGGTGGCTGCCGTATCGAGACCGCCCATAGCCGTATCGATGCGACCATGGAAACCCGCATCGAGAAGACCGTCGCGCAGTTGTTCGACCAGATGCATGATCATGCGCTGCACCCGGCAGCGCCGGATGTGAGTGTTGACCTGGACGCGCCGGTGGAGAACCCCGATGCGCCTTGACCGTACCAGCTTCGCCAAGCGCCTGGGCAGCTATGCCGAGGCCATTGAGGTGCCGGCGCAACCGGTGGTCGAGGGGCGACTGCTGCGCATGGTGGGCCTGACCCTGGAAGCCGAGGGGCTCAGGGCGGCTGTGGGTAGCCGCTGCCTGGTGGTCAACGACGACAGCTACCACCCGGTACAGGTCGAGGCGGAGGTGATGGGGTTCTCCGGGTCGAAGGTGTTCCTCATGCCGGTTGGCAGCATTGTCGGCATCGCCCCCGGTGCCCGCGTGGTGCCGCTCGACGACGGTGGTCGGCTGCCCATGGGCATGAGCATGCTGGGGCGGGTGCTGGACGGCGCGGGCCGCGCGCTGGACGGCAAGGGCGGCATGAAGGCCGAGGACTGGGTGCCGATGGACGGGCCGGTGATCAACCCGCTCAACCGCGACCCGATCAGCAAGCCGCTGGACGTGGGCATTCGCAGTATCAACGGCCTGCTCACCGTCGGACGCGGCCAGCGCCTGGGCCTGTTCGCCGGTACCGGTGTGGGCAAGTCGGTGCTGCTAGGCATGATGACCCGCTTCACCGAAGCCGAAATCATCGTGGTCGGCCTGATTGGCGAACGGGGCCGCGAAGTGAAGGAATTCATCGAGCACATTCTCGGCGAGGAGGGGCTCAAGCGTTCTGTGGTGGTGGCTTCACCCGCGGACGATGCGCCCCTGATGCGCTTGCGGGCGGCCATGTACTGCACCCGTATTGCCGAGTACTTTCGCGACAAGGGCAAGAACGTGCTGCTGTTGATGGATTCGCTGACCCGCTTTGCCCAGGCGCAGCGGGAAATTGCCCTGGCCATCGGTGAGCCGCCCGCCACGCGCGGCTATCCGCCTTCGGTGTTCGCCAAGCTGCCCAAGCTGGTGGAGCGAGCTGGCAATGGTGAGCCGGGTGGCGGCTCGATCACGGCGTTTTATACGGTGCTGTCCGAGGGGGACGATCAGCAGGACCCGATCGCCGACTCGGCGCGGGGGGTGCTGGACGGCCACTTCGTGCTGTCGCGACGGCTGGCCGAGGAGGGCCATTACCCGGCAATCGACATTGAAGCGTCCATCAGCCGGGTGATGCCCCAGGTGGTCGATGCCGACCACCTTCGCCAGGCGCAGAAATTCAAGCAGCTCTGGTCTCGGCTGTCCCAGAGCCGCGACCTGATCAGCGTGGGTGCCTACGTGGCGGGCGGGGACCCCGAGACCGACCTTGCCATCGCGCTGCAGGCCAGGCTGGTGGAATTTCTGCGTCAAGGGCTGCGTGAAAACGTGAGCATGGCGCAAAGCCGCGACCAACTGGGGGCGATCTTCACGCCCCCGGCGGGCTGATAGGCCATGGCACTGCCCGGACGTGCGGCGCGCCTGGCTCCCGTGGTGGACATGGCCGAGGAAGCCGAGCGCAAGGCGGCCCAGCGTCTGGGCCATTTCCAGCAGCAGGTGGTCACGGCCCAGGCCAAGCTGACGGAACTGGAGCGCTTTCGCGAGGATTATCAACAGCAGTGGCTCAACCGGGGCGGCCAGGGTGTCGACGGGAACTGGCTGGTCAACTACCAGCGCTTTCTCGGCCAGTTGGAAACGGCCATGACCCAACAGCGCCAGAGCCTCACCTGGCACCAGAACAACCTCGCCAACGCCCGCGACACCTGGCAGCAGGCGTATGCGCGGGTAGAGGGCCTGCGCAAGCTGGTGCAACGCTATATGGACGAGGCTCGGCGCGCCGAGGACAAGCGCGAGCAGCGCCTGCTCGACGAATTGTCCCAGCGGCTGCCGCGCCAGGGGCCGTTGTAGCGGGTAAGCCTTTGGGCCGCTGTGCGGCCCATCGCGGCACTAGGCCGCTCTTACAAGGCCCTGTGAACCTACTGACCCAGGCGCTACGCGGTCAGGGTAGGAGCGGCCTAGCGCCGCGATGGGCCGCACGGCGGCCCCAGCGATCTATGCTGAGCGCCTAAGATCCGCGGGGGCTAAGTACCCAACACGGCCCTGCGCCATGCCTGTCAATCTACACTACTTCCCTCACCCGCTTGCCCCCTCGCGCCATGACTGCTACACCTTCATGGAGCCGCATCCGCCATCATCGAAGGAATCGCTAGCATGGCAGTGGAAACCGATGTCTCGCAGGACGGTAAAAAGCTGACGATCAAGATCAAGGGACGTTTCGATTTCGGCAAGCACCAGGCCTTTCGCGAGGCCTACGAACGCCAGCCAAGCCGCCCTGACGCGGTCATCGTCGACTTGCAGGAGGTGACCTACCTCGACAGCTCGGCATTGGGCATGCTCCTGCTGTTGCGCGATCATGTCGGCGGGGACGCGGCGGATGTGCGGGTCGTCCATGCCAATTGCGATGTACGCAAGATCCTCGCCATCTCCAATTTCGACAAGCTCTTCGACATCAGTTGAGCGCGCCGATGGCTGATGAGCTTGGGTTGACCGTGCTGGTGGCTGAAGATGGCGCGGCCGATCGTCTGCTGTTGGCACAGATCGTCAGGCGCCAAGGGCATCAAGTGTTCACGGTGGAAAATGGCCAGCAAGCCGTGGACGTGTTCAAGGCACAACGCCCACAGCTGGTGCTGCTCGATGCGCTGATGCCGGTCATGGACGGCTTCGAGGCGGCGCGGCAGATCAAGGCCTTGGCTGGCGAAGCCCTGGTGCCCATCATTTTTCTCACGGCACTCAACGAAGAGCAGGCCCTGGTGCGGTGCTTGGAAGCCGGTGGTGATGATTTTCTGCCCAAGCCCTACAGCGCAGTCATTCTGGCAGCCAAGATTCGGGCCATGGACCGGCTGAGGCGGCTTCAGGCCACAGTGCTGGACCAGCGCGACCAGATAGCACGGCACCACCACCACTTGCTCAATGAACAGCGGGTGGCCAAAGCCGTGTTCGACAAGGTTGCCCATTCCGGCTGTCTGGATGCACCGAACATCCGCTTTTTACAATCGCCGTACGCGCTGTTCAACGGCGACCTGATGCTGGCCGCGCTCACGCCGTCCGGGGACATGCGCGTGCTGCTGGGGGATTTCACCGGGCACGGGCTGCCGGCTGCCGTGGGAGCCATGCCATTGGCTGAAGTGTTCTACGGCATGACGGCCAAGGGTTATGGCATGGCGCAAGTTTTGCGAGAGATGAATGCCAAGCTCAAGCGCATCCTGCCTGGCGACATGTTCTGCTGCGCACTGCTGGTCAACCTGAGCATGCAGCGCGGCGCAGTGGAGGTGTGGAATGGTGGCATGCCTGATGGCTTCGTGCTGGCTGCTGAGGGCCAGGTGTTGTCTGCGTTGAGTTCCCGGCACTTGCCGCTGGGGGTTCTGAGTGCCGAGCAATTCGACGACCAGACCGAAGTCTGGCCGCTGGCGCCGGGCGAGCGCCTGCTGTTGATGTCCGATGGGGTGCTGGAAACCGCCGACGATCAGGAGCGTTTGTTCGGGGAGCAACGCCTGCGGGCAGTACTGGCAGACAATCGCGATCCCGCGCTGTTGTTCGACGAGCTGCTCGACGCGCTGCAACGCTTCGGTGGGCCGGCGCGTGACGATGTCAGCTTGTGTGAGATACGCATGCTGGGTGCGCAGTTGCCGCAGCCCATGCCGGTGTTGCCTCCGGACCTGGGCCGCTGTAGCGCCATGGACTGGTCGCTCAGTTTCGATGTGAGGGGCGAAAGTCTGCGCCGTTTCAACCCGGTGCCCTACCTGGTGCAGTTGTTGCAGGAAATACACGACCTGCGTTCATCGGCCGGCACTCTCTACAGTGTGCTGAGCGAACTGTATTCCAATGCGCTTGAACATGGCGTGCTGGGGCTGGACGCTCGGCTCAAATGCGACGCGCCAGGCTTTGCCGATTACTATCAGGAGCGAGCCAGGCGCTTGCAGGTGATCGAGGAAGGTTACGTGCGCATCGATCTTGCAGTTGAACCGCTTGCCGCTGGTGGGCGTCTGAAAGTGGAGGTCAGGGACAGCGGCGATGGGTTCGACGTGCAGCAGGTGCTTGCGCAGCCGTTGCCAGAGCGAGGCCTCAGTGGCCGAGGACTGGCATTGGTCAGGCGCCTGTCTACGGTGGCGCGCTGGACAGAGGGCGGGCGCTGTGCGCACGTTGAGTTCATCTGGTGAGTCCGCGTCGGGCTCTGCCATAATCTGACTTGATCAAGGAGCGAACAAGTGGCTGACATGCATATCGACCACAAGGTACTCAGTGACCTGCGTGAAATCATGGAAGACGGCTATCTGCAGCTAGTGCAGACCTTCCTGGACGATTCTGAAAGGCGCCTTGGCCAACTTCACGCTGCCCGCAGCGCAGTTGAACTCGGCGCCGCCGCCCACAGTTTCAAAGGTAGCAGCAGCAACATGGGTGCCGTTGCGTTGGCAACCCTTTGCCAGGAACTCGAGGACAAGGCCCGCCATCCTCCGCTGCTGGGGATCGAAGACCTCATCAGCCGTATTGATGTGGAGTTTGCCGAAGTGCAGCGCTTCTACCGGGCCGAACATCGTCGTATATCGGCCGGTTAGCCCATGCGCTTACCGCCTCTGTATTAGTTGGCGCGAGTTTTGCTGAGTAATACCCGTGATCATTTTGTTTATGGCGCGGAGACTGCTCAATGCCTGTTGCATCCAACCCTTTGCTGCAAGCCAACATCAAGGCCGACGCATCCCGCTCTGCTAGCGCCACAGCCGGCAAACCCCAGCAGACACTGGGCGAGCAGGGCGATGGCTTCGGTCAGGTGATGGCCAAGCAGGGGCGTGACAAGGTTGCCGGTGCTGCAGACAAGCCTGCTGCGAGCAAGGCCGCTGACAAGGCTGAGGGGACCTCAAGCGGCAAAAGCAAGCCCGTTGACAAGCGCGCCGTTGCCGATGACGGCAATGGCTCGCCAACCGAGCAAGCTAGCCAGGCCGATACCGGCATGCGCGATGCCAGCCTGGTTGCCGGGCAGGTCACTGACGCGCAGCCTGGCGCCCAGTTGATCCAGGCCCAGGCCGAGGCAGTAGCGCCTGTCTTGCAGGCTGCCAATGACCAGCCGCCTTCCGAAAAAGCGCCTGACTTCGACCCTGCTGCCGATGCCCTGGCGAACCTGCCTACCCTGCGCCTGGCGCTGGAGCACAGTGCCCAGGCCAAGGGGGCCACCTCGGCCCATGCCGTAGACCCTGGCCAGCAGCAGGCTCAAGCTGCATCCGTCAATACCTTGGCGCAGGCGGGTCAGGTGGCCGAGGAAGCCTCCACCGACACCGGTGAAAAGGCCTTCGGCGCATTGCTCGAAGAAGGGTTGAAAGACACCAAGGGCGCCAGCAGCGATACCCGTATCGATGACTTCGCCAGCCGCCTGGCCAACCTCACCCAGGCCGCAACGGCCAAGACGGCCAACGCGGTGCCGGTGAACCCCAACCCGTTGCAGCAGCCGTTGTCGATGAACCAGAACGCGTGGACCGAGGGGCTGGTGAACCGGGTCATGTACCTGTCCAGCCAGAACCTCAAGTCGGCCGATATACAGCTCGAGCCTGCCGAGCTGGGGCGCTTGAACATCCGCGTCAACGTCGCCGCCGACCAGGCCACCCAGGTGACCTTCATCAGCGGCCACGTCGGTGTGCGCGATACGCTGGACAGCCAGGTGCACCGGCTGCGCGAACTCTTTGCCCAGCAGGGCCTGGCCCAGCCGGATGTCAATGTGGCCGACCAGTCGCGTGGTCAGCAGCAACACGGGCAGGCGGCGCAGGGGCAGGGGGGTAGTAGCCTGTCCGGCGTTGCTGCGCGGGCGGGTGAGGGTTCGGTCGACGCTGCCGAGCGGGAACGGCCTGCGGAGCAGCAGGTGGTGATCGGGGACAGCGCTGTGGATTATTACGCCTGAGGCGCATGTAGGGGCAGGGGCTACTAAACGGCCCCTCTGTTTTGTTCGTACGGCACTGCTGTAAGTCCCGGCATGCCTTGACGCACGCGTATTTGGCATAACACTTGCTCACCCCAAGCCATCTTCCCAGTTACTCCCGATGGACGACGGAATATTGGCATGGCGAATACCGAAGCAGTCAAAGACCCTGCCCCAAAAGGCAAACTCAAACTGATCCTCCTGGCCGTGGGTGGCCTGCTGGTGGCCGTGGGCATTTCCGTGGGCGCCACGTGGTTCATCATGCACAAGAGCGAGCCCGCCCCTGCTGAACAGGAAGGCGCCAGCACCACCAAGCCAGCGGCCATCTACGAAGCGCTTACGCCCGCGTTCGTGGTGAACTTCAACCAGAATGGTCGCCAGCGCTACATGCAGGTCAGCATCACCTTGCAGGGGCGCAATCAGGCTGACCTCGATGCCCTTAAAGTGCACATGCCGGTCATACGTAACAACCTGGTGATGATGTTCTCCGGGGTCGGCTTCGAGACCCTGGCCAGCAGCTCGGTCGGCCAGGAAATGCTGCGCCAGAAAGCGACCGTCGTGGTGCAGGAAGTTGCCCAGAAAGAAGTCGGCAAGCCTGTGATTGACCAGTTGCTGTTCACCAATTTCGTATTGCAGTAGGAGCACGCAATGGCCGTACAGGACCTGCTGTCCCAGGATGAGATCGATGCCCTGCTGCATGGCGTCGACGATGGCCTGGTGCAGACTGAAAGTGTATCCGAGCCCGGCAGTATCAAAAGCTATGACCTGACCAGTCAGGACCGTATTGTCCGGGGCCGCATGCCGACCTTGGAGATGATCAACGAGCGATTTGCCCGTTACACCCGCATCAGCATGTTCAACTTGCTGCGCCGCTCGGCCGATGTGGCCGTGGGCGGCGTGCAGGTGATGAAGTTCGGTGAGTACGTGCATTCGCTGTACGTGCCCACCAGCCTCAACCTGGTCAAGATCAAGCCGCTGCGCGGCACCTCGCTGTTCATCCTCGACGCCAAGCTGGTGTTCAAGCTGGTGGACAACTTTTTCGGCGGGGACGGCCGGCACGCCAAGATCGAAGGCCGCGAGTTCACCCCGACCGAGTTGCGCGTAGTGCGCATGGTGCTGGATCAGTGCTTCATCGACCTGAAGGAAGCCTGGCAGGCGATTATGGAGGTGAACTTCGAGTACATGAACTCCGAGGTCAACCCGGCCATGGCCAACATCGTCGGCCCCAGCGAGGCGGTGGTGGTGTCCACGTTCCATATCGAGCTCGACGGCGGCGGGGGCGACCTGCACGTGACCATGCCGTACTCGATGATCGAGCCGGTACGTGAAATGCTCGACGCCGGCTTCCAGTCCGACCTGGACGACCAGGACGAACGCTGGGTCAAGGCGCTGCGTGAGGACGTGCTTGATGTTGCCGTGCCGGTAACGGCCACGGTAGCCAGGCGTCAGCTCAAACTGCGGGATATCCTGCACATGCAGCCCGGGGACGTCATCCCGGTCGAGCTGCCCGAGCACCTTGTGCTGCGCGCCAACGGCGTGCCGGCATTCAAGGCGCGCCTGGGCTCGCACAAGGGCAACCTGGCGCTGCAGATCATCGACCCGGTCGAACGCCGCTGATGGCGGCCGCTCCCAACGAATTGAATGCCTGTCGAGGAAATCATGGCTAACGAAAACGAGATCACCTCTCCAGAGGACCAGGCGCTCGCCGATGAGTGGGCTGCTGCGCTGGAAGAAACCGGTGCGGCCGGCCAGGCCGACATCGATGCGCTGCTGGGCGATACCAGCCAGAATCAGGGGCCCGGTCGCTTGCCGATGGAAGAGTTCGCCAGCTCGCCCAAGCCCAATGCCAATGTCAGCCTCGAAGGCCCGAACCTGGATGTGATTCTCGACATCCCGGTGAGCATCTCGATGGAAGTGGGCAGCACCGAAATCAACATCCGCAACCTGCTGCAGCTCAACCAGGGTTCGGTGATCGAGCTGGACCGCCTGGCAGGCGAGCCCCTGGATGTGCTGGTCAATGGCACGCTGATCGCCCATGGCGAAGTGGTGGTGGTCAACGAGAAGTTCGGCATCCGCCTGACGGACGTGATCAGCCCCAGCGAACGCATCAAGAAGCTGCGTTGATGAAGGCCAGGGTGCGCGTCATCGCAGCGGCGGCCGCGGCACTGGCCAGCCAGGTATGCCTGGCCGCCGCCACGCCTGCCGCGACACCGGCCAACCCGCCAGGAAGCCTGGGCGGGCAACTGGCCCAGATGGTCTTCGGCCTGCTGCTGGTGGTCGGGCTGATCTTCCTGCTCGCCTGGCTGCTGCGCCGGATGCAAGGCTCGGCGGTCAAGGGCAGTCAGGTGATCGACATCATCGGCAGCCGCGCCATCGGGCCGCGTGATCGGCTGCTATTGGTGCAGGTGGGCAAGGAACAGATCCTCATTGGTCATACACCCGGGAGCATCGAAGCGTTGCACGTGCTGGCCGAGCCTGTGGATGTACCCCAGGGGGCTCGCCAGGCGACGCCTGAGTTCGCCCAGCGGCTAATGGAACTGATGGGCAAGGACCCTAAGGACAAGACCCGATGAGCGCAGCGCTGCGACTGTTGTTCACCCTGGCGCTGCTGTTGGCGGCGCCGTTGGCACTGGCTGCCGACCCGCTGTCGATTCCAGCCATCACCCTGTCCAACGGTACCGATGGGCAGCAGGAGTATTCGGTCAGCCTGCAGATCCTGTTGATCATGACGGCGCTGAGCTTCATTCCAGCGTTCGTCATCCTGATGACCAGCTTCACCCGGATCATCATCGTATTTTCCATCCTGCGCCAGGCGCTGGGGCTGCAGCAGACGCCGTCGAACCAGATTCTGACCGGCATGGCGCTGTTCCTGACCCTGTTCATCATGGCGCCGGTGTTCGACCGCATCAACCAGACGGCCTTGCAGCCTTACCTGAACGAGCAGTTGACCGCCCAGCAGGCCATCGACCGTGCGCAGGGCCCGCTCAAGGACTTCATGCTGGCTCAGACCCGGCAGAGCGATCTGGACCTGTTCATGCGCCTGTCCAAGCGCACCGACATCGCCAGCCCCGACCAGGTGCCGCTGAGTATCCTGGTGCCGTCCTTCGTCACCTCGGAGCTCAAGACGGCCTTTCAGATCGGCTTCATGATCTTCATTCCGTTTCTGATCATCGACATGGTGGTGGCCAGCGTGCTCATGGCCATGGGCATGATGATGCTGTCGCCGCTGATCATCTCGTTGCCGTTCAAGATCATGCTGTTCGTGCTGGTCGATGGCTGGGCCTTGATCATGGGCACGCTGGCCAGCAGTTTCGGTGGTGTGTGACTTTGCCTGGGAGGGCCGTGCATGACGCCTGAAGTAGCCGTCGACCTGTTCCGCGACGCCCTGTGGCTGACCACGCTGATGGTCGCCGTGCTGGTGGTCCCCAGCCTGCTGGTGGGCCTGATCGTGGCCATGTTCCAGGCCGCCACCCAGATCAACGAGCAGACCCTGAGCTTTCTGCCGCGCCTGCTGGTGATGCTGATCACGCTGATCGTGGCCGGGCCGTGGCTGGTACAGAAGTTCATGGAGTACATCACTACCCTGTACACCAACATCCCCCAGCTCATCGGTTGATGCGCCGATGCTTGAGCTGACCGACACGCAAATCGGCACCTGGGTGGCCACCTTCATCCTGCCGCTGTTCAGGGTGACGGCGGTGCTGATGACCATGCCCATCTTCGGCACGCGCATGTTGCCGGCGCGGGTGCGCCTGTACGTTGCCGTGGCGATCACCGTGGTCATTGTGCCGGCGCTCCCGCCACTGCCGCCGTTCGATCCGTTGAGCCTCAAAGGGGCGCTGCTGTGTGCCGAGCAGATCATCGTCGGCACTATGTTCGGTCTGGCGTTGCAGTTGCTGTTCCAGGCCTTCGTGATCGCCGGGCAGATCGTGGCGGTACAGATGGGGATGGCATTCGCCTCGATGGTCGACCCTGGCAACGGGGTCAACGTCACGGTGATCAGTCAGTTCATGACCATGCTGGTGAGCGTGCTGTTTCTGCTGATGAACGGCCATCTGGTGGTGTTCGAAGTGTTGACCGAGAGCTTTACCACGCTCCCGGTGGGCAATGCCCTGGTGGTCACTCATTTTTGGGAGTTGGTGGGGCGCATGGCGTGGGTGTTCGGCGCCGGGCTGATATTGATCCTGCCGGTGATCGCAGCCTTGTTGGTCGTCAATATTGCCTTTGGCGTGATGACCCGTGCAGCGCCGCAGTTGAATATTTTTTCCATTGGTTTCCCGCTGACCTTGGTCATGGGCATGCTCATTTTCTGGATCGGCCTTGCCGATGTGTTGTCCCATTACCAGGCGTTGGCCAGCGAAACGCTGCTGTGGCTACGCGATTTGGCGAGGGCCGGTTGAATGGCGGAAAGCGAAAGCGGTCAGGACAAGACAGAGGAACCCACCGAGAAGCGCAAGCGCGATGCGCGGGAAAAAGGGGAGATCGCGCGCTCCAAGGAGCTGAACACTGTGTCGGTAACCCTGGCCGGTGCCGGTGGCGTGCTAGCCTTCGGCGGGTATCTGGCCGAGACCCTGCTGGAAATGATGCGCATGAACTTCAGCCTGACCCGCGAGATCATCGTCGATGAGCGGTCCATGGGGGCGTTCTTGCTCACCTCCGGTAAAATGGCCATCTGGGCCCTACAGCCGATTCTGATCCTTCTTTTCGTGATGTCTTTCGTTGCACCGATCGTACTGGGCGGTTTCGTCTTCTCCGGCAGCTTGCTGCAACCTAAATTCAGCCGAATGAACCCGCTTTCTGGCATCAAGCGCATGTTCTCGATGCATGCCCTGACCGAGTTGCTCAAGGCGCTGGCCAAGTTCTTCGTGATCCTGGTGGTGGCCGTGGCGGTGCTCGCCAGCGACCGTCAAGCCCTGCTGTCAATCGCCAACGAACCGCTGGAGCAGGCGATCATCCACAGCTTGCAAGTGGTGGGCTGGAGCGCCCTGTGGATGTCGGCCGGGCTGTTGCTGATCGCCGCCGCCGACGCGCCGTTCCAGCTGTGGCAAACGCACAAGAAAATGAAGATGACCAAGCAGGAAGTGCGCGACGAGTACAAGGACAGTGAGGGCAAGCCCGAGGTCAAGCAGCGTATCCGCCAGTTGCAACGCGAGGTATCGCAGCGGCGAATGATGGCGGCTGTGCCCCAGGCCGATGTGATCATCACCAACCCGACCCACTACGCCGTCGCCCTGCAGTACGATCCGGAAAACGGGAATTCGGCCCCCTTGCTGCTGGCCAAGGGCAGCGACTTCATGGCCTTGAAGATTCGCGAGATTGGCGCTGAGCACAACATCCAGATTCTTGAATCTGCCGCCCTGGCTCGGGCAATTTACTACTCCACCGAGGTGGAGCATGAAATTCCTGCCGGGCTGTACCTGGCGGTGGCCCAGGTGTTGGCGTACGTCTTTCAGATACGTCAGTACCACGCAGGGAAGGGCAAGCGGCCAGATCCGCTGAAGCCTGACTTGCCAATTCCACCCGATCTGCGCCGTGACAGCTGACCTTGCGTAGCATGGTGAGTCCTTTTGCTGATACGCCTGCAAAAGGGGCGATACAAGCAATATAAATCCCCCACCAGACAAAGTTGGAAAGCTTCTTGCAATGGCAGCGCCAGTCGCCTGACAGGCGTCAAAGTTTTGCAAGAAGAGGACTCGCGGTGGATCGCACTCAGTTAATCAGCAACGCTCGCCATAACCTGGCCGGTCTCGGACGGGGCAACCTCGGCGTGCCGCTGTTGCTGCTGGTGATGCTGGCAATGATGATGTTGCCAATACCACCGTTCCTGCTCGACGTTTTCTTCACCTTCAACATCGCCTTGTCCATCGTGGTGCTGCTGGTCAGCGTGTACGCCTTGCGCCCGTTGGACTTTGCCGCATTCCCCACCATCCTGCTGGTGGCGACCTTGCTGCGACTGGCGCTGAACGTGGCGTCCACCCGCGTGGTCATGCTGCATGGCCAGGAAGGCCACGGCGCCGCGGGCATGGTGATCCAGGCCTTCGGCGATGTGGTCATCGGTGGCAACTACGTGGTCGGTGCGGTGGTCTTCGCCATCCTCATGATCATCAACTTCGTGGTGGTGACCAAGGGTGCGGGGCGTATCTCCGAGGTCAGCGCACGCTTCACCCTCGATGCAATGCCGGGCAAGCAGATGGCCATCGACGCCGACCTGAACGCCGGCCTGATCGACCAGGCGCAAGCCAAGGCGCGCCGCAGCGAAGTCGCCCAGGAGGCTGAGTTCTACGGTTCGATGGACGGTGCCAGCAAGTTCGTGCGCGGTGACGCCATCGCTGGCCTGCTGATCCTGTTCATCAACCTGATCGGTGGCATGCTGATCGGTATGTTGCAGCATGGCATGAGCTTCGGCGACGCCGGCAAGGTGTATGCCCTGTTGACCATTGGTGACGGTCTGGTGGCGCAGCTGCCCTCGCTGCTGCTCTCCACCGCCGCAGCCATCATGGTCACCCGTGCCTCGGGCTCGGAGGACATGGGCAAGCTGATCAACCGTCAGATGTTCGACTCGCCCCGGGCCTTGGCCGTGTCCGGCGCCATCATGATCGTCATGGGGCTGGTGCCGGGCATGCCGCACCTGGCGTTCCTGAGCCTGGGCCTGATGGCGGGCGGCGGCGCCTACTTGGTATGGAAGAAACAGCAAAAGACCAAGGTACAGGCCCAGCAGGAAGCGCAGCGCCAGCAAGAGCTGCTGCCGTCGCCGCAGCGGGCGGCCGAAACCAAGGAGCTGGGCTGGGACGACGTGACCCCGATCGACATGATCGGCCTGGAGGTCGGTTATCGCTTGATCCCATTGGTTGATCGCAACCAGGGCGGGCAGCTACTGGCGCGGATCAAGGGCGTGCGCAAGAAGCTGTCCCAGGACTTGGGCTTTCTCATGCCCACCGTGCATATCCGCGACAATCTCGACCTACAGCCCAGTGCTTATCGCCTGACGTTGATGGGGGTGATCCTGGCTGAAGCAGAGATCTATCCGGACCGCGAGCTTGCCATCAACCCCGGGCAGGTGTTCGGCAGCCTCAACGGCATCGCGGCCCGCGACCCGGCCTTTGGCCTGGAGGCGGTGTGGATCGACGTCGGTCAGCGCTCGCAGGCGCAGTCGCTGGGCTATACGGTCGTAGACGCCAGTACGGTGGTAGCCACTCACCTCAACCAGATCCTGCAGAAGCATTGCCACGAGCTGATCGGTCACGAAGAAGTGCAGCAACTGTTGCAAGTCTTGTCCAAGGCGTCGCCTAAGCTGGCAGAAGAGCTGGTGCCGGGTGTCATTTCGCTGTCAGGCCTTCTCAAAGTCCTACAGGCTTTGTTGTCAGAACAGGTGCCAGTGCGCGATATTCGTAGCATTGCCGAATCCATCGCCAACAACGCGGCAAAGAGTCAAGATACCGCCGCTCTGGTCGCGGCGGTGCGCGTCGGATTGTGTCGCGCCATCGTGCAAAGCATTGTTGGCGTTGAGTCTGAGCTGCCTGTGATCACCTTGGAGCCCAGGTTGGAACAGATCTTGCTAAATAGTCTGCAGAGGGCCGGGCAAGGTCAGGAAGACGGAGTGCTTCTTGAACCAAGCATGGCCGAAAAGCTGCAGCGTTCACTGATCGAAGCCGCACAGCGCCAGGAGATGCAAGGCCAGCCGGCCATCCTCCTGGTGGCCGGCCCGATCCGGGCCATGTTGTCGCGTTTCGGTCGGCTGGCCGTACCGAATTTGCATGTGCTGGCGTATCAGGAAATACCGGACAACAAGCAAGTCACCATCGTTGCCACCGTGGGCCCTAATGGCTGAGGTAGTGGATAATGCAAGTTAAGCGATTCTTCGCCGCTGATATGCGTCAGGCCATGAAGCTGGTCCGCGATGAGCTGGGCGCTGATGCGGCCATCATCGGAAATCGCCGTATCGCAGGCGGCGTTGAACTGACCGCCGCGCTGGACTACAAGCTGTCCGCCCTGGCGCCTCGGGTACCGAACGTCGAACTCGAAGAAGAGCTGCGCAAGACCCACACGCGCATCGCCACGGCCAAGGCCGAGCTCGAACAGCGCCCGGACAGCAGTGACAGCAATCGCCAACTGTTCGCCGGTCAGTCGCTCACGGCGGCCGAGCCTTTGGTCGAGCCGCACGTTGACGCCCCGCAGCCGGCCACCACCGCAAGCAGCCAGGCCTCGGTGGACCCGCGCCTGTTCGATGCCATGCGCTCTGAGCTGTCCGGCTTGCGCGAGCTGCTGGAAGTGCAACTGGGGTCGCTGGCCTGGACCCAGTTGCAAGGTAGCAAGCCGCAGCAGGCCACGTTGTGGCGCCGGCTGCAGCGCATTGGCCTGTCTGGCCCCATCGCCCGTGAGTTGCTCGAGCTGACCAAGGACATCGAGGAGCCTCGCCACGCTTGGCGTATGCTGCTGGCGCACCTGGCGCGCATGATCCGTACGCCCGACGTGGAACCGATCGAGGACGGCGGTGTGATTGCCGTCGTCGGCCCGGCCGGTATGGGCAAGACCACCACCCTGGCCAAGCTCGCGGCGCGCTATGTGCTCAAGTACGGCGCCCACAACCTGGCGCTGGTGAGCATGGACAGTTTCCGTATCGGGGCGCAGGAGCAGCTCAAGACCCTGGGCCGAATCCTGAATGTGCCGGTGACCTATGTCGACCCCGGCCAGTCGTTGGCGGCGGCGCTCGAGCCTCTGCTGCGCAAGCGCGTGGTGCTGATCGATACGGCGGGCCTGCAAGCCAGCGACCCGGCGTTACGCATGCAGCTCGATACCCTGGCCGGTCGCGGCATCGCGGCGAAGAATTACCTGGTCCTGGCCACCACCAGCCAGAAGCAGGTGCTGACCGCGGCCTACCACAGCTACAAGCGCTGCGGGCTGGCCGGCTGCATCCTGACCAAACTCGACGAGTCGGCAAGCCTGGGCGATGTCCTGAGCCTTGCCATCAGTTTCCGACTGCCCGTGGCCTACCTTACCGATGGGCCGCGTATCCCGGACGATCTGCACCTGCCCCGTGGGCACCAGCTGGTCACCCGCGCGGTCAATGTGCAGCAGCAGGACGAGCCCAGCGAGGAGGCCATGGCCGACATGTTCGCTGATCTCTACCACAACCCACGGCGAGCGGGTTGAAAATGAAATGTGTGCAAGGTAGCTATGCCGAGGGAGACGCAGCATTGCCCTTCGTGTGGCCTGAGTCCCAGCGAGACAAGGTAAAGAACAGACATGGGTAGCATGCATCCCGTACAGGTAATCGCCGTGACCGGTGGCAAAGGTGGCGTCGGCAAGACAAATGTTTCAGTGAACCTGTCTCTTGCGCTGGCCGAGCTGGGCCGCAGGGTCATGCTGCTCGACGCCGACCTGGGGCTGGCCAATGTCGATGTGTTGCTGGGCCTTGCGCCCAAGCGCACGCTGGCAGATGTCATCGAAGGGCGTTGCGAACTGCGCGATGTGATGCTGCAGGGCCCAGGCGGTGTGCGCATCGTCCCGGCCGCTTCGGGCACCCAGAGCATGGTGCACCTGGCGCCTGCCCAGCATGCGGGCTTGATCCAGGCGTTCAGCGAAGTCGGCGACAACCTCGACGTGCTGGTGATCGATACCGCTGCCGGCATCGGCGATTCGGTGGTCAGCTTCGTGCGCGCGGCCCAGGAAGTGCTGCTGGTGGTCTGCGATGAGCCGACCTCGATCACCGACGCCTATGCGCTGATCAAGCTGCTTAACCGTGATTACGGCATGAACCGCTTCCGGGTGCTGGCCAATATGGCCCAGAGCCCTCAGGAGGGGCGTAACCTGTTCGCCAAGCTGACCAAGGTCACCGACCGCTTCCTGGATGTGGCGCTTCAGTACGTGGGCGCCGTGCCATACGACGAGTGCGTGCGCAAGGCGGTCCAGAAGCAACGCGCCGTGTACGAAGCGTTCCCGCGCTCCAAATGCGCCCTGGCCTTCAAGGCCATCGCGCAGAAGGTCGACAGCTGGCCGCTGCCCGCCAACCCCCGTGGCCATCTGGAGTTCTTCGTCGAACGCCTGGTGCAGCCGACCAGTGCAGGTTCGATGTCATGAGCGCCAGCGGCTTCAAGATGTACAGCCGCGCCTCGAAAGACGCGCAGTATGAGCTGATCGAGCGTTATGCGCCGCTGGTCAAGCGCATCGCCTACCACCTGTTGGCGCGACTCCCGGCCAACGTGCAGGTCGAGGACCTGATCCAGGCGGGCATGATCGGTCTGCTCGAGGTCGCCAACAAGTATGACGCCAGCAAGGGCGCCAGTTTCGAGACCTATGCCGGCATCCGCATTCGCGGGGCCATGCTCGACGAGGTGCGCAAAGGCGATTGGGCACCGCGTTCGGTGCACCGCAACACCCGCATGGTCAGCGATGCCATGCGTGCGGTCGAAGCCAAAACTGGCCGCGACGCTAAAGATCATGAAGTTGCTGCCGAGCTCAAGTTGAGCCTCGATGATTATTACGGGATTCTCAACGACACACTGGGCAGCCGCCTGTTCAGCTTCGACGACCTGTTGCAGGACGGCGAGCACGAGGGCTTGCATGAGGATGGCGTCAGCGGCCAGGCCGAACCTGCCCGTGGGTTGGAGGAAGAGCGGTTCCAGGTCGCGTTGACCGAGGCCATCGCCAACCTGCCGGAGCGCGAGCGCCTGGTGCTGGCGCTGTACTACGACGAGGAACTGAACCTCAAGGAGATCGGTGAGGTCTTGGGGGTCAGCGAGTCGCGGGTCAGCCAGTTGCACAGCCAATGCGCCGCGCGCCTGCGCAGCCGCCTGGGGGAATGGCGGGCCCGTTGAGCCCGCCGTCGTCGTTGCCGTTTTCCACGTTGTACCGAATCGATTGAGTGCGCGCTCGGGGCCGAGCGCGTTTGAGACTGCTTGGAGGTCTAATTGGACAAGAACATGAAAATCCTCATCGTCGACGACTTTTCGACGATGCGGCGCATCATCAAGAACCTGCTGCGTGACCTGGGCTTCGCCAACACCGACGAAGCCGATGACGGCACGACGGCGCTGCCGATGCTCGAAAGTGGCCATTACGACTTCCTGGTAACCGACTGGAACATGCCAGGCATGTCCGGTATCGACCTGCTGCGCAAAGTCCGCGCCAGCGACAAGCTCAAGACCTTGCCGGTGTTGATGGTGACCGCTGAAGCCAAGCGCGACCAGATCATCGAGGCCGCCCAGGCAGGCGTGAATGGCTATGTGGTCAAGCCGTTCACCGCCCAGGTGCTCAAAGAAAAGATCGAGAAGATCTTCGAACGCGTCAACGGCTGAGTCACGTCAGGGGGGCGCGCCATGAGTTCATCACACACGTCATTGGGCGAGTTCGAATCGACCCTCAAGAAGCATGCCCAGGAGTTGGTCGAAAGCCTGGAGCGCGGACGGTTCGGCGAGGCGGTGCAACTCATTCACGAGTTGAACCAGACCCGCGATCGGGGGCTGTACCAGGAAGTGGGCAAGCTGACCCGCGAACTGCACAGCGCCATCGTCAGTTTTCAGATCGACCCGACCATACCCCAGGCCGAGGAGGTGTCGCAGATTACCGACGCCACCGAACGCCTGTCCTATGTGGTCAAGCTCACCGAAGGGGCGGCAAACCGCACCATGGACCTGGTCGAGGAAAGCACGCCTGTGCTCAACGACCTGGCCAGCGAGGCCAAAGCGCTGAGTGCCGATTGGCAGCGCTTCATGCGCCGCGAAGTGAACGCCACGGAGTTTCGTGACCTGGCCAAGCGCGTCGACGGTTTCCTGGCACACAGCGCTGAGGGTAACCGCAAGGTGGCCGGCCATCTCAACGACATCCTGCTGGCCCAGGATTACCAGGACCTGACCGGGCAGGTGATCAAGCGCGTCACGGCGTTGGTGACCGAGGTGGAAAGCAACCTGCTGAAATTGGTGATGATGGCCAGCCAGGTCGACCGCTTTGCGGGCATCCAGCATGACCAGGATCAATTGCGCGCAGAAAAAGATCGAGAAAAACATCCGACTCGGGGTGAAGGTCCGCAGATTCATGCCGATAAGCGTGAAGACGTCGTGTCCGGTCAGGACGATGTCGATGATCTGCTATCCAGCCTGGGTTTTTAAGGAGCACCTTTGATGAGCTTCGGCGCCGATGAAGAAATCCTTCAGGATTTCCTGGTAGAAGCCGGTGAAATACTTGAGCATTTGTCCGAGCAGCTGGTCGAGCTTGAAAGCCGCCCTGACGATGCCGACTTGCTCAATGCGATTTTTCGCGGTTTCCACACTGTAAAAGGGGGCGCCGGCTTCCTCCAGCTCAATGAGCTGGTGGAGTGCTGCCATATCGCCGAGAACGTGTTCGACGTGCTGCGCAAAGGTGAGCGCCGGGTCGATGCAGAGCTGATGGATGTGGTGCTCGAAGCACTGGATGCCGTCAACGGCATGTTTGCCCAAGTGCGTGAGCGCAGCGAAGTGACCCCGGCCACGCCAGAACTGCTGGCAGCCCTGGCGCGTCTGGCAGAGCCTGGCAGCGCCGACGCGGCCCCGGCCCCGGCGGCGCCCGTGCCGGTTGAGCCCGCGCCTGTGCAGCAGGCGCCGCAAGCGACCGAGGCGGACATCACTGACAGCGAATTCGAGCAGCTGCTCGATTCGCTCGACGCGGTGAAGGCCCAGGCCGCAGCGGCCGAGCAGATGCCTGCCGAGCCCGTCAGCGGCCAGGGTGACGACATCACCGATGCCGAATTCGAGTCGCTGCTCGACCAGTTGCATGGCAAAGGCCAGTTCAGTGCCGAAGTGACCGCCCAGCCGGTGGCTGCCGCGGCCGAGCCGGTCAGTGACGAAATCACCGACGCCGAGTTCGAGTCGCTGCTGGACCAGTTGCATGGCAAAGGCACGTTCCAGGCTGATGCCTTGCCCGCAGCCAAGGCTGCGACGCCTGTCGAGCCAGCGCCTGCCACCACGGGCGACGACATCAGCGAACAGGAGTTCGAAGCGTTGCTGGACCAGCTGCATGGCAAGGGCAAGTTCAATGGCGACGTGGCTGGCGTCGAAGCACCTGCCAGTGTTCAGGCCGCAGCCCCAGCCAAGGTCGAAGCGCCGGCAGTCAGCCGTCCTGCTGGCGCGGCGCCACCTGCTGCAGCGCCCAAGCCTGCTGCTGCCCCACGGGCGCCGGCGGCGAGCGCCGACAAGCACGCGGTCAGCGAAGCGGAAACGACCGTCAGGGTCGACACCGCGCGCCTGGACGAGATCATGAACATGGTCGGCGAACTGGTGCTGGTGCGTAACCGTCTGGTCCGCCTGGGCCTGAACAGCGGCGATGAAGCCATGTCCAAGGCCGTGTCGAACCTCGATGTGGTCACCGCCGACTTGCAGACGGCGGTGATGAAGACGCGCATGCAGCCGATCAAGAAAGTGTTCGGCCGCTTCCCGCGCCTGGTGCGTGACCTGGCGCGGCAGTTGAAGAAAGAGATCAACCTTGAACTGGTGGGCGAAGAAACCGACCTGGACAAGAACCTGGTCGAGGCGCTGGCCGACCCGCTGGTGCACTTGGTGCGCAATGCCGTGGACCATGGGGTGGAAATGCCCGATGAGCGCGAGGCCGCGGGCAAGGCGCGCACAGGGCGCGTCGTATTGTCTGCCGAGCAGGAGGGTGACCATATCCTGCTGTCGATTTCCGACGACGGCAAAGGTATGGACCCGAACGTGCTGCGTGTCAAGGCCGTGGAAAAGGGCCTGATGGACAAGGACGCCGCCGACCGTTTGAGCGAGTCGGACTGCTACAACCTGATCTTCGCCCCAGGCTTTTCCACCAAGACCGAGATTTCCGACGTCTCTGGGCGGGGCGTGGGCATGGACGTGGTCAAGACCAAGATTTCCCAGCTCAACGGCTCGATCAACATCTACTCGGCCAAGGGGCAGGGCTCGAAGATCGTCATCAAGGTCCCGCTGACCCTGGCGATCATGCCGACCTTGATGGTGATGCTGGGCAACCAGGCGTTCGCCTTCCCGCTGGTCAACGTCAACGAGATCTTCCACCTGGACTTGTCGCGCACCAACGTGGTCGATGGTCAGGAAGTGGTGATCGTACGGGACAAGGCGTTACCGCTGTTCTACCTCAAGCGCTGGCTGGTCCAGGGCCAGGTGCATGAAGAACAGCACGAAGGTCACGTGGTGATCCTGTCGGTCGGCACCCAGCGCATCGGCTTTGTCGTCGATCAACTGGTGGGCCAGGAAGAAGTGGTAATCAAGCCACTGGGCAAGATGTTGCAAGGCACCCCGGGCATGTCCGGGGCCACCATCACCGGCGACGGTCGCATTGCGCTGATTCTCGACGTCCCGAGCATGCTCAAGCGTTACGCCGCGCGGCGTATTTGATCTCGGTGGCGTCCCCCTGGCCGGGGGCGTCACCTAACGGAGTGTTTATGGCAGTCAAGGTCCTGGTGGTGGATGATTCCGGTTTCTTCCGCCGCCGCGTCTCGGAAATCCTCTCGGGGGACTCGACGATCCAGGTGGTGGGCACTGCAACCAACGGCAAGGAAGCGATCGACCAGGCGCTTGCGCTCAAGCCCGATGTGATCACCATGGACTACGAGATGCCCATGATGGATGGCATCACGGCGGTGCGGCACATCATGCAACGGTGCCCGACGCCTGTGCTGATGTTCTCGTCGCTCACCCATGAAGGTGCTCGGGTCACGCTCGATGCGCTCGATGCCGGGGCGGTAGACTACCTGCCGAAGAATTTCGAAGACATTTCGCGCAACCCCGAGAAGGTCAAGCAGATGCTGTGCGAGAAGGTGCATACCCTGTCGCGTAGCAACCGCCGCATGACCAGTTACGCCCGCCCGGCGCCCGCGCCCGCTGCGGCCTCCGCGCCGACACCCACAACGGCCACGAGCGCTGCAGGGCCGGCCCCGGTGCGAAGCGCCGCCGCGCCCGTCAGGCCAGCCGCTGCGCATTCACCAGCGCCCAAGCGCAAGCCGTACAAGTTGGTGGCCATCGGCACCTCGACTGGGGGGCCGGTGGCCTTGCAGCGGGTGCTGACGCAGTTGCCAGGCAATTTCCCGGCGCCGATCGTGCTCGTTCAGCACATGCCGGCAGCCTTCACCAAAGCCTTTGCAGAACGCCTGGACAAGCTGTGCCGCATCAGCGTCAAGGAAGCCGAAGATGGCGACATCCTGCGTCCCGGGCTTGCGCTGTTGGCGCCCGGCGGCAAGCAGATGATGATCGATGGCCGTGGCACCGTGAAGATTCTGCCCGGTGACGAGCGGCTCAACTACAAGCCCTGCGTGGATATCACCTTCGGCTCGGCAGCCAAGTCCTATGGCGACAAGGTCCTGTCCGTGGTGCTGACCGGCATGGGCGCGGACGGCCGGGAAGGGGCGCGCTTGCTCAAGCAGGCGGGCAGCACGGTGTGGGCACAGGATGAAGCCAGCTGCGTGATCTATGGCATGCCCATGGCGATCGTCAAGGCCAACCTGGCCGATGCGGTGTACAGCCTGGACGATATCGGCCGGCACCTGGTGGAGGCGTGCGTCTGATGGACGTGCTCAGCCTGATCGGCCTGATCCTGGCTTTTGTCGCTATCGTGGGCGGCAATTTCCTCGAAGGCGGCCACGTGGGCGCCCTGATCAACGGGCCGGCAGCGCTGATCGTATTGGGCGGTACCCTGGCGGCCGCCTTGCTGCAATCGCCGCTCTCCTCGTTCAAGCGCGCCTTGCAGATCCTGCGCTGGATCCTGTTTCCACCGCGGGTCGATCTGCCGGGTGGGGTCGATCGGGTCGTGAACTGGAGCCTGACGGCGCGCAAGGAAGGCCTGCTCGGACTGGAAGGGGTGGCCGATGGCGAGCCCGATCCCTACGCGCGCAAGGGCTTGCAGTTGCTGGTAGACGGTGCCGAGCCCGAAGCCATTCGCAGTATCCTCGAAGTGGATTTCCTGACCCAGGAGGGCCGTGACCTGCAGGCCGCCAAAGTCTTCGAGAGCATGGGCGGCTACGCGCCGACCATCGGGATTATCGGCGCGGTGATGGGCCTGATCCACGTCATGGGCAACCTGGCCGACCCGGCGCAGCTGGGCAACGGCATTGCCGTTGCGTTCGTGGCGACCATCTACGGCGTTGCCAGTGCCAACCTGATCCTGTTGCCCATTGCCAACAAGCTCAAGGCGCTGGTACTGCGCCAGTCGCGCTACCGGGAAATGCTCCTCGAAGGCCTCTTGTCCATTGCCGAAGGCGAGAACCCGCGCTCAATCGAGCTGAAGCTGCAAGGCTTCATGGAGTAGCCATGCGTCGTCGCCGTCATGCCGAGGAGCCGGAAAACCACGAGCGCTGGCTTGTGTCCTACGCGGACTTCATCACCTTGCTGTTCGCCTTTTTCGTGGTGATGTATTCGATTTCCTCGGTCAACGAGGGTAAGTACAAGGTGGTGTCCCAAGCCCTGCTGGGGGTGTTCAATGACCCTGAGCGCAGCATGAGGCCCATTCCCATCGGGGATGAGCGCCCGTTGACCGTGCGACCTGCGCAGCCCTTGGTCAAGGACAGCGAGCAGCCTGATGCTGGCGTGTCGACCGCCAGCAACGACCCGCTCAAGACCATCGCCGAGGAGGTGCGCGACGCTTTTGGCGACCTTATCAGGGGTGATCAGATGACGATCCGGGGTAACGAGCTGTGGATCGAGATCGAGCTCAATTCCTCGTTGCTGTTCGGCAGTGGCGATGCCATGCCCAGTGACAATGCGTTTGCCATCATCGACAAGGTGGCGGCCATACTCAAGCCGTTCGCCAACCCGGTGCACGTCGAAGGCTTCACTGATAACCAGCCTATCCGTACCGCGCAGTACCCGACCAACTGGGAGCTATCCTCGGCCCGCGCCGCCAGTATCGTCCGGCTGTTGGCCATGGGCGGCGTGAACCCCGGGCGCATGGCATCGGTGGGCTATGGCGAGTATCAGCCTGTGACGGGCAACGATACCCCCGAAGGGCGGGCCCGCAACCGGCGCGTGGTCCTGGTGATATCCCGCAACCTCGAGGTGCGCCGCAGCCTGACCAGCACCGGTGCTGCCAATGCCACGCCCGATGCTGCACTGCGCCGGGCTGGCACACAAAGTGCACCGGCAAGCTCAGCAGCGGTGGCAGGGCAGTGACTCGTCAATTCTCTGTCGCCCCATTGGCGGATGTCCACGCGCGGCGCTTGACCGACAGCCATCCAAGCCCTTCATTTTCCAGCAAGGCAGCGGGCACACCATGCTCCCTGCCTCACCCACGGATAGAGTTTGCCTGATGAGAGTCTGGGCAGTAGCCAATCAAAAAGGTGGCGTCGGCAAGACCACCACCACCATCGCCCTGGCTGGCCTGCTGGCCGACGCCGGCAAGCGCGTGATCGTCGTCGATCTTGATCCACATGGGTCGATGACCAGCTATTTCGGGCATAACCCCGATGCGCTGGAACATAGCTGCTACGACCTGTTCCTGCACAAGGGCAGCGTTCCGGATGGGCTGCCGGGGCAGTTGCTGTTGCCCACCAGTGACGAGCGCATATCATTGCTCCCCTCCAGCACCGCCCTTGCCGTACTGGAGCGGCAATCGCCCGGCCAGAACGGTTTGGGACTGGTCATTGCCAAGAGTCTGGCGCAGCTGTGGCAGGACTTCGACTTCGCACTGATCGACAGTCCCCCTTTGCTGGGGGTGTTGATGGTCAATGCGCTGGCGGCCAGCCAGCAACTGGTCATCCCGGTGCAGACAGAGTTTTTGGCCGTCAAGGGCCTTGAACGCATGGTCGGCACCCTGGCCATGATCAACCGCTCCCGGCGCCAGGCGCTGCCGTACCAGATCGTGCCGACGTTGTTCGACCGGCGTACCCAGGCCTCCCTGGGAACGCTCAAGTTGCTGCGCGATGCCTACGGCGAACAGGTATGGCAGGGCTATATTCCCGTGGACACGCGGCTGCGCGATGCGAGCCGCCAGGGCGTCACGCCGTCGCAATTCGACAACAAGAGCCGCGGGCTGGTGGCCTACCGGGCGCTGCTCAAGCACTTGTTGACCTACACGCCCGCGGCGCAGGTGGCCTGATGACACAAACACGGCAAGTGAGCAGCAAGCCTCAGTTGGCGCTGCAGTCGTATCTCGACGGTCTGCTCCAGGAAGCCACCGAGCCCCTGGAGGCGCTGCCAGCGTCAGACACGGCAGATGACTTCGCCCAGGCGGTGCGCCAGGAGCAGGCCCGCGATGGGCGCGAGCCAGGCCAGGCCACCCAGGCAAAACCGGCACCTGCCGCAGCTGAACGGCCGTTCGCCGAGCCCAGGCTTGCGGTATTGCCTAGCGTGATACCGGTGCAGCCGCCGGTGGTGGCGGTAGTAGAACAGGCAGTGGTGGCAGAGGCCAGCATCCCGGTCCTGATCGATACGCCGACTGTAGCGCCGGCAATGCCTCTGGTGGACGTCCACCTGCCCGCACCGGACGTGCCCGTACCGCCGGCCACCGTCGATGGGCGTCCGGCCTGGGCTGCCGAGCCGTTCGAGTGCCTGCTGTTCGATGTGGCCGGCCTGACCCTGGCCGTGCCGCTGGTGTGCCTGGGCTCGATCTATACCTTGGCCGATCGCGAGCTGACGCCGCTGTTCGGGCAGCCCGAGTGGTTCCTGGGCATCCTCACGTGCCAGGCTGGCAACCTCAAGGTGCTCGATACCGCGCGCTGGGTCATGCCCGACCGCTACCGCGACGATTTCCGGCAGGGCCTGCAATACGTCATTTCTGTCCAGGGCTATGAATGGGGGCTGGCTGTGCATCAGGTCAGCCGCTCGCTGCGCCTGGACCCGTCCGAGATCAAGTGGCGTAGCCAGCGGGGCCAGCGGCCGTGGCTGGCCGGCACGGTCATTGAACACATGTGTGCACTGCTGGACGTGGCGGAGCTGGCCGAGTTGATCGCCAGCGGCGCCGTCAAGCAGCTGCACGCCAAACCGCACATCACACCGAACACACCGCCAAAGGCGGATTTCAAGGGGTAGGGGAATGAAAAAGTCGTCCGCACAAGGTTCTGAAGATCCGATCCTGCAGTGGGTTACCTTCCGTCTGGACAACGAGTCCTACGGCATCAACGTGATGCAGGTGCAGGAAGTGCTGCGCTACACGGAAATCGCCCCGGTGCCGGGTGCGCCCAGCTATGTGCTGGGTATCATCAACCTGCGCGGCAACGTGGTGACCGTGATCGACACGCGCCAGCGCTTCGGGCTGATGCCAACCGAGGTCACCGACAACACCCGCATCGTCATCATCGAGGCAGACAAGCAAGTGGTCGGCATTCTGGTCGATAGCGTCGCCGAAGTGGTGTACCTGCGCCAGTCCGAGATTGAAACCGCGCCCAACGTGGGCAACGAAGAATCGGCCAAGTTTATCCAGGGTGTGTGCAACAAGAATGGCGAACTGCTGATTCTGGTCGAACTGGACAAGATGATGACCGAGGAAGAGTGGTCGGAACTGGAGAACATCTGACTTGATTTTCGAGGTCGGCGTCATTTTACTGGCCCTGCTGTGGGCCTTGAGCCTGTGGTTCTTCCTGAACTACACCAAGCGTCAGCGCGAGCTGGCTGCTCAGCAGGCCATTGGCGATGCCCTGCGCGACCAGCGTATCAAGGACCTCGGCAAGCGGCTCGATGATTACCAGAACGTCACCGTGCGCATGGGCGAGGCCATCCATGAGCTGCGCGGTGCAGTGGCCACGCTGCCCGACCGGTTGGAGCGGCTTGAGCAGCGTGACCCGAGCAGCGTCACCTTCACCCAGGCTGCACGGCTGGTCGGCATGGGTGCCAGCGTGTCGGAGCTTACCGAAACCTGCGGTCTAACCCAGGCCGAGGCTGAGCTGATGAGCAAACTGCACCGCAACAACTGAATATCAGGGCGACGCAAGTCGCCCTGTGCATTTCAGGGTTTGCTCCAGGAATGGTAGTTGCCTACGCGGGCAACACGGTTCAAGGCCAGGTCGTGTTCTACGGCTGATTTGATTTGCGCTTCTTTGCCTGCAAGCAAAAACAATGGCTTGCTCTGCGGCAAGCTCTGCAGATTGCAGAGCTGGCGCAAGCGTTGAAGCCTGGGGAGGTGTTGATCGATCACGTCGTTGAGCACTCCTGGGCCTGTGAGGTGGTTCAGGCGTCTGGCGTAGGCCTTGAAACCTGGCATGTCGGTCGTTGGCCGATGCTGATAGAAGTCCCCATTGGCCTGGTAGCGTGCATGCATGGCCTCGCTGATCGCTTGCAGGTTGGGGTTGCCTGGATGGCTGGCAATCATGTTGCTGTTGTAGTGGCAATGCATGCCGAGGGTGTCGTTGTTTGCCGGGTCCCCCAGAATGAAACCGTCCGGGGTCGTGGCCAGGTCCACAGCCTCTATGGCTGCACGCGCGGGATCCTCCGGCGCCTCGGGATGGGCAAGCAACGTATCGTCCACATCCATGTAGATCCCGCCCTGCGCGTGTAGCATCGGGTAGCGCAAAATGTCCGATGCCGAGGAGAAATTGGCCCCGGGGGCGTTTACGGCATCCCGGTATTGCTCGAAATGGGGGCTTTCACTGAAACGGGCATAGAAGGGCTGGTCCTCTAATGGCAGCACCTGCAGATTGGGCGCGCGCTGACCGAGTAACTGGCGGTTGGTCTCGAACGCCTCGGGGTCTGCCTTGGACAGGTACAAGCGGTAACTGAACGAGCTGTTGCTCAGGCGCTCGGCGTTGGCCGCCAGGTTATCCACCAGCTCAGGCGCTATAACTTTGTTGCCAACCCAAAGGCTGGAGATGGTTTTAGGAATCGGGTGCACTGTATCCTGCGCGACGGGGGGCATTTCAATCGGTAGCGGCAGATCGACACCAAGCCCCTTGAGGGTCGCCGAGCGCATCTGATCGGTCACTGGGCGTGTCGTGACATCGATTCGGATCAAACTGCGTCGCCCGGGCATGGCCTGGTAGTAGGGCGGGTTGAGATCATTCGAGGCCTGTTCGGTGATGAAAGCGTCATGCTCACTGTCGTAAAGCACCGTTATGTTGTAGCCGCCCACTTCGGTCTGCAGCTCCGCAGGCCCTTCCTCGCTGACCGGTATTCGTATGACTGAACGCGCCACAGGGCTGTCATCAGCCTGTACTGGCTCGATGGCGTTGTCGAAGAAAGCGCCTATCTCGGGTTCTGCAAAATGGGGTGGGTTGATCGGGCTCAGTGGGTAACCCAGCTGATCGTTCAAACGGACAGGCGTAAAGAATCGCACGCGCTTGAGGGAAAATAGCTCGGTGGCGCGCGTCGCCGCTTCGCTAGCCAGAGGCAGGGCGTTCAGCAGACCGAAGACCGTGTTGGAAACGCCTTCAGCCTGGTCTTCGAGCGTTTTGCCATCAATTGCCTGGTCCAGGCCAAGCCCGAATTGCGCCACGCCTGCCAGGGCGAGCATGGGCGCCAGTGCCGGCATAACGATAGCCAAGGGCGCCAGCAAATTGATTGAGGTAGCCAGATACCCGCGCCATTTCGCCTTGGTTACGGCCTGGTCACTGGTGATGATGAAGTCGGCATCGGCATAGCTGCGCTTGCGTTGGCGCTCGGTAAGCGCCGTGAATAGGTCGCCCTCGATCAACGGGCTGTATTTTTTTAGTTTGTAGTACACGTATTTCTTCGGCGGCCAGGGGCCGTCGGTAGTGAAACCCGGTCGGTTGGGTGATCGGTAATGGATCGCAGGATAGACGCCCAACCCCTCAAGCGCAGTGTCCAAGCCGCTGAAGTCGAGCCCATCCGGCGTGTCGGCCAGCCGAAAATAGCGGCGCAGGGCCTGACGCTTTTCCGGATCGCGGCACTGTTCACCGACCCAGTCCTTCATGGCGCCCAGGCTGCCGAACTCATGGAAGGGTGAGGCATTGCCTGGCAGGTAGAGCAGGACCTTGCGCCGCTTCTGGTCGGCAATGCCAATCAGGTCGGTAGCCGCGTAGCCATACACATTCAGCGCTCTGATCCTCAGGCTGTCAGCGCGCGGCGCCAGGCCTGCGGCTTCCCAGAGCATCTGTCGGCCTGCCTCGCTGAGCGAACCTTCCTGGACTTGCTTGTTACAGGCTGCCACGAAGCCGATCTGCAGCGCTTGTCGGTGGCTGTCGCTGGCCTCGTGCCAATACGCGTCGAGCATGGCGACGAAACGGGCATGGAAGTCCAGCTCCCAGACGAAGCGCTGCATGGCCTCGACGTCGATGGGTAAATGGGTGGTGATGTCATAGCGTCTAGGTTCGGTGCGGCGAAACAGCCCGTTGAACACAGAATAGGCGCCACCCTGCGCCCATGGCCCCAGGTCGGGCAAGCGCTCGACAATGCGTAGTGGGTGGGCAGGGAGATGGCCGGCCCAGCCGCCAGGGAAAAGCTGGCCGACCAGATCCTTGCTGTTTTCCCCTTGCCAGTTGGACAGCACCGCTTCGGTCAGGGACAGGCGCTGAACCACGACGGCTTGATCGCCTCTGTAGTGCAGGGTGACCACGTCGGTCTGATCCGGGTCCAGGTCATGGCCTTGGCGGCAGGCCCAATCGCGTATGTCGCTGGCGGCCTGGCGGTCGGGGCGGGGGATGTGTTGCAGGTGGCCGCGCACGTAGCGCAGGCCAACCGAATTGACACGTGTATCAGCCATGGTCATCGACTCATGCAGTAAAAGGAGCCGATACAGTGTCGGCCCCATCGTCGCATGGGGCCTTAGCCGATTACTACCCTTCGGGCAGGCGCAAGTGCCTGGGCGTAACGTCGCGTGGTTGGGCCGGAGCATCGTCGAAGCCCGCTGGCACTTTGCCGCGTAACTGCCAGGCGAACGCGATGATTTCGGCGATGGTCAGGTACAGCGCTTCGGGAATCTGCTCGCCCAGCTCAAGGCGTGCCAGCAGGCGCACCAGCTCCGGGTTTTCGTAGATGGGTACTTCATGTTCGCGCGCCAGGGCCAGGATGGCTTCGGCCAGTTCATCGTCGCCTTTGGCGCTGAGTGTGGGCGCCTGTTGTCCATCGTAGCTCAGTGCTACGGCCTGGCGGGGGGTAGGGGTACTCATGCGTTTTCGTCCACCCAGCGTTGTTCGACCCGTGTCCGGGGGCCCTGCGCAGGTGCGCCGGGGAAGCAGTGCAGCTCATCGACCTCCAGGCCACGCGCCAGCAGGCGTTCACGCAGTGCACCAAGCTGGCGCTCGATCAGGCGAGCGGTCGGTTCGCGCTCGGCCCACAGCTGGCCGTTGAGACGGCCTTGGGCCAATTGGGCCTGGACCTGCAGCGGGCCGAGCGGCGCCAGATCGAAAGCCAGTTCGATCCGCCACAACGGTTGCAACGCATCAGGGGCCTGATGCTCGCGGTCGGCCTGCTGTTGAGGGGTTTCTTCGCGCTGAAGCTTGACCTGCAGGGGCACGAATTCCTGCCCGTGGCGAATGGGCACTTCGGTCTGCCAAGTGGTCTGCAGGTTGCCGTTTTCCAGTGTGCCGCTTTGCTGCAGGCTGCTCATGGCGTGGCTCTGCAGGCGCGAAACGGCAGCTGCGGCCAAGCGCAGCAATTGCTCCAGATCACCTTCGTCCTCCAAGGCCTGCAACAGTCTTGAGGGCAGCGGGAATGCGCCCGGCTGGGGCTTGGGACTTACCCGTTCGAGCGTGCCCAGCGCGTTTCGAACCAGCGCCGGCACGGCCGCTGCCAGGCTGGCCGGTGGTGGGCCAAGGGCGGCGTTGGTGCTGATCTGGGTAATGAGTTGAAGCATGTTGGCCTTGAGATCGGCGCCCAGCCCCGCCGTGGCCCCGGTCATCAGTTTTGCCTCCAGAAAGGCGCCGCTGTTGAGCAGCGCCTGCGCAACGGCTTTTGCATCACCCAGTTGCTGGGCCGTCGGCAGCGCGCCAAGCAGGCGCTCGATCGTCGTGCGCAGCGGGCTGTCAGCCTCCGGGTCGCGCGCCAACTGTTGCAGGCCGGCCAACAGGCTCGGGAGCGAGGCCTGGCGATTTTGCTGGCTGCCCAGATGCTGGGCGATACCCAGTTGGTCCTGCCTGCCGGCCAAGGGGACGAACTGCAAGGACTGGTCACCCTGCACGCGCGCACTGAGCAGGCTGCCGATCGCCAACGGCCTGGGGCTGTCCACGGCCAGCACGGCACCGGCCTGGGCGGTATTCAGAAGGCTCACCAGCGCCCGGTAGCTGGCAGGCTGGCCAGGGGTTTCGGGCAGCACCTGATTGGTCAACACCTTGCCCTGCAACAGGCTACCGACCGGTACCCGGGCGGTGTCCAGGCGCGTCAGGGTCGAGACCTGGCTGGTACTTGCCTGCTGCAGCAAAATGGCCAGCCGGCCGGCTTCTGGCTGGCTCACGGTCACCTGACTGCCCTGAGGCAAAGGCTGGCTGGCGCTGGCTTGCAGTTGGGTCTGCAGGCCGTTGGCTTGCAGCAGACGCAAAACCAGCTGAAACTCCTGGCCGGTCTGGCGCATGGCAACCACTTCAGCCTGCGCGGTCTCGCCAGGGCCGAGCAACCCGGGCTGGGCCTGGGTAAGGCGCAGCAGTTCACCGGTCATCGCCGCCTTGATTGCCTGGGCGCCGTTCAGGGTTTGCAGGCCGAGACTATTGATTTCAGTCATGATTGTATACAACCTTAGGTACCCAGCCTCTTGGCAGCTTGGCTGTGCATGTAATAATGCCGCCCGCCCGTGATTGCCAGTATAACGGCAGCGCACCGGGTGACTTGAGTGGCAGGGCTTCGGGTAGCGTCATCCGAACCCTAGAACGATAAGGCAGAACCGTGACTCTTCATCTTCAAGCCGTGGGCCTGGCCTGCGAGCGCGACTGGCGCCTGCTGTTCGAGCACCTTGCCTTCGAACTGCGGCCAGGCGACATGCTACAGATCAGCGGCCCCAACGGCAGCGGCAAGACCAGCCTGTTGCGCCTGCTGGCTGGCCTGATGCAGCCGACCGCCGGTCAGATCCTGCTCGGTGGACGTCCGTTGGACGAACAGCAGCATGCGTTGGCCAGCATCCTGGTGTGGATTGGCCATGCCGCGGGCATCAAGGAACTGCTCACAGCCGAAGAGAACCTGACCTGGCTGTGCGCGCTGCACCGTCCAGCCAGCCGCGAACAGATCTGGCAGGCCCTGGCTGCAGTCGGGCTGCGCGGTTTCGAGGACGCGCCTTGCCATACCTTGTCGGCCGGGCAGCAACGCCGCGTGGCCCTGGCGCGTCTGCACCTGGCAGCCGCACCGTTGTGGATTCTGGACGAGCCGTTCACTGCCCTGGACAAACAGGGCGTCGCGGACCTGGAGGCCCATCTGGCCGCCCATTGCGAGCACGGTGGCACCGTGGTGCTGACCACCCACCACACCCTGTCCCACACGCCTGCGGGCTACCGAGAACTCAACCTGGGGCAGTGGGCAGCATGAGCGTCTTTACCCTGTTGTTGCGACGCGAAGCGCGGTTGCTGTTTCGCCGGCCTGCGGAGCTTGCCAACCCGCTGGTGTTCTTCGCCATCGTGGTGGCCTTGTTCCCCTTGGCCGTCGGGGCGCAGACCCAGATGCTGCAGAACCTGTCCCCGGGGCTTATGTGGGTGGCTGCACTGCTGGCGGTGCTGTTGTCCCTGGACGGGCTGTTTCGCAGCGACTTCGAAGATGGCTCGCTGGAGCAGTGGGTGCTCTCGCCGCATCCGCTGGCACTGATGGTGTTGGCCAAAGTGCTGGCGCATTGGCTGTTCTCCGGGCTTGCGCTGGTGTTGCTGGCACCGTTGCTGGCGCTGATGCTCGGCCTGCCAGGGCACTGTCTGCCGGTGCTGCTGGGCTCGCTGCTGCTGGGCACGCCGGTGTTGAGCCTGTTGGGCGCGGTGGGCGCTGCGCTGACGGTCGGCCTCAAGCGCGGCGGTTTGTTGCTGGCATTGCTGATTCTGCCGTTGTATATCCCTGTATTGATCCTGGGCAGTGGTGCATTGCAGGCGGCGTTGCAGAATATGCCCGCCACCGGCCACCTGCTCTGGCTCGCCAGCCTGACGGCCCTGGCCGTGACCCTGGCACCCTTTGCGATCGCCGCCGGCCTGAAAATCAGCGTCGGCGAATAACGAGCCTGGGCTTTGAAGCCTGGCCAATACCCTGGATGCACCCTGATGAAAATGAGCTGGACGTGGTTTCACAAGCTGGGCTCTCCGAAATGGTTCTATGCCATTAGCGGGCGCATGTTGCCGTGGCTGTCCATCGCTGCCGGGCTCTTGTTGGTGGTCGGCGTGGTCTGGGGGCTGGTCTTCGCGCCCCAGGACTACCAGCAGGGCAACAGCTTTCGCATCATCTACATCCATGTCCCGGCCGCGATGTTGGCCCAGTCCTGTTACGTTCTGCTGGCGGTGGCCGGTGTGGTGGGGCTTGTGTGGAAGATGAAGCTGGCCGATGTCGCCCTGCAATGCGCTGCCCCCATCGGCGCCTGGATGACCGCCGTGGCGCTGGTGACCGGAGCCATCTGGGGTAAGCCAACCTGGGGCAGCTGGTGGGTGTGGGATGCGCGCCTCACCTCGATGCTCATCCTGTTGTTCCTGTACTTCGGCATCATTGCGCTGGGCCAGGCAATCAGTAATCGTGACAGCTCGGCAAAAGCCTGCGCCGTGCTGGCCATCGTTGGCGTGGTGAACATTCCCATCATCAAGTATTCGGTCCAGTGGTGGAACACGCTGCATCAGGGCGCCACCTTTACCCTGACCGAAAAGCCTGCGATGCCCGCCGATATGTGGTTGCCGCTGTTGTGCACGGCGCTGGGCTTCTACTGCTTCTTTGGCGCGGTGCTCTTGATGCGCATGCGCCTTGAGGTACTCAAGCGCGAGGCACGCGCCAGTTGGGTGAAGGAAGAAATATCGAGCAGCCTGGCTGGGAGGGTCGTGCCATGAGTTTCGCCAGTTTCGGTGATTTCATCGCCATGGGTCACCACGGCCTTTATGTGTGGTCGGCCTACGGCATCTGCGCCGCGGTGCTGGCGCTTAACGTCGCCGTGCCGGTGTTGGCCCGGCGCCGCTACCTGCAAGAAGAGGCGCGCCGCTTGCGCCGGGAGAAAACGCAGTGAATCCGCAGCGCAAGAAACGCCTGTTGCTCATCGTCGGTCTGCTGGTCGGCGTCGGGGTTGCCGTGGGCTTTGCCCTCACTGCCTTGCAACAGAACATCAACCTGTTCTACACCCCCACCCAGATCGCCAATGGCGAGGCACCGCTGGACACGCGCATCCGCGCCGGCGGCATGGTCGAACAGGGCTCGGTGCAACGCTCCTCCGACTCGCTGGACGTGCGCTTCGTGGTCACCGATTTCAACAAGTCCGTACCCATCACTTACCGCGGCATCCTGCCGGACCTGTTCCGTGAAGGGCAGGGCATCGTGGCCTTGGGCAAGCTCAACGGCGACGGCGTGGTGGTGGCCGACGAAGTGCTGGCCAAGCATGACGAAAAGTACATGCCCCCTGAAGTCAGCAAGGCGCTGAAAGAAAGCGGCCAGGCGGCAACCCAGACGGGGGCGCGGCCATGAACGCAGCCTTGGTGATACCCGAACTGGGCCAACTGTCGATGATTCTGGCCATCTGCTTCGCGGCTGTGCAGGCCAGCCTGCCGCTGATTGGGGCGTGGCGTGGTGACAGCTTGTGGATGAGCCTGGCGCGGCCCGCAGCCTGGGGGCAGTTCGCCTTTCTGACGTTCGCGTTCGCGTGCCTGACCCATGCCTTCATGACCGACAACTTTTCGGTTGCCTACGTGGCCAGCAACTCGAACAGTGCACTCCCGTGGTACTACAAGTTCAGCGCGGTCTGGGGGGCGCATGAGGGCTCACTGCTGCTCTGGGCGCTGATTCTGGGGGGCTGGACCTTCGCCGTGTCGGTGTTCTCGCGGCAATTGCCCCAGGTGATGCTCGCCCGCGTGCTGGCGGTCATGGGCATGATCAGCGTGGGCTTTCTGAGCTTTTTGATCATCACCTCCAACCCGTTTCAGCGCCTGCTGCCACAGGTGCCTGTCGATGGCCGGGACCTCAACCCGCTGCTGCAGGACATTGGCCTGATCGTGCATCCGCCAATGCTGTACATGGGCTACGTCGGTTTTTCGGTCGCCTTCGCCTTCGCCATCGCCGCCCTGCTCGGCGGGCGTCTAGACGCCGCCTGGGCCCGGTGGTCGCGGCCCTGGACCCTGGTGGCCTGGGCGTTCTTGGGCGTGGGCATCACCCTGGGTTCCTGGTGGGCCTACTATGAACTGGGCTGGGGTGGCTGGTGGTTCTGGGACCCGGTGGAAAACGCATCGTTCATGCCCTGGCTGGTAGGCACGGCGCTGATCCATTCCCTGGCAGTGACGGAGAAGCGCGGGGTGTTCAAGAGCTGGACCGTCCTGTTGGCCATCGCTGCGTTCTCACTGAGCCTGCTGGGGACGTTCCTGGTGCGTTCCGGGGTTCTCACCTCCGTGCATGCCTTTGCCGCCGACCCGTCGCGCGGCATTTTCATCCTGTTCTTCCTGCTGTTCGTGGTCGGCGGCTCACTGACCCTGTTCGCCTTGCGTGCGCCAGTGGTCAAGAGCCAGGTGGGGTTTGCCCTGTGGTCGCGCGAAACCCTGCTGCTGGCGAACAATCTGGTGTTGGTGGTCGCGGCATCGATGATTTTACTGGGCACCTTGTACCCGCTGGTGCTCGATGCCCTGACCGGCGCCAAGCTCTCGGTAGGCCCGCCCTATTTCGACGCCCTGTTCCTGCCGCTTATGGCACTGCTGATGCTGGTGCTGGGAGTAGGGGTGGTGGTGCGGTGGAAAGATACGCCTGGCAAGTGGCTACTGGGCATGATGACGCCGGTCCTGGTCGGCAGCGCCGTGCTGGCGCCGGTGGCGGGCCTGATCGTCGACGATTTCGACTGGCAGGTGCTGGCCACGTTCGCCCTGGCCGCCTGGGTAGTGCTCGGGGGGTTGCGCGATGTGCTCGACAAGACGCGCCACAAGGGGCTGCTCAGAGGGCTGCCTGGCCTAGGACGCAGTTACTGGGGCATGCAGGTCGCTCACCTGGGGCTTGCGGTGTGTGCCCTTGGGGTGGTGCTGTCGAGCAACAATAGCGCCGAGCGTGATCTGCGCATGGCCCCCGGCGAAAGCGTGGAGCTGGGCGGATATCATTTCCTGTTCCAGGGCGCCAGGCACTTCGAAGGGCCCAACTTCATTTCCGACAAGGGCACGGTGGTGGTCAGCCGCGAGGGTCGCCTTGTGGCCACCCTGCACCCGGAGAAGCGCCTGTACACCGTGCAGCAGTCGATGATGACCGAGGCCGGGATCGACGCAGGGTTTACCCGCGACCTGTACGTGGCCCTCGGGGAGCCTTTGGAAAACGGTGCCTGGGCGGTGCGTGTGCACATCAAGCCCTTTGTCCGCTGGATCTGGCTGGGCGGTCTGTTGACTGGCCTTGGCGGATTGCTGGCGGCCCTCGACCGGCGCTACCGCGTCAAGGTCAAGTCCCGGGTGCGCGAGGCCCTGGGTGTGTCTGGAGCAGTTGCATGAAACGTTGGTTGATGGTCATGCCCCTGGCGGTGTTCCTGCTGGTGGCGGTGTTCCTGTACAAAGGTTTGTTTCTCAAGCCCGATGAATTGCCCTCGGCCATGATCGGCAAACCGTTCCCGGTCTTTTCGCTGGCTTCCACCCAAGGCGACCGTACGCTTACCCAGGCAGACCTGCAGGGCCGGCCTGCGCTGGTCAACGTCTGGGCCACCTGGTGCGCGTCGTGCAAGGTCGAGCATCCTTATCTCAATCAGTTGGCTTCCCAGGGTGTGGTCATCTATGGGGTGAACTACAAGGACGACAACGCCGCAGCGCAGAAGTGGCTGACCGAGTTCCACAACCCCTACCTGCTGGACATCAATGACGAGCAGGGCAGCCTGGGGCTGGACCTGGGTGTCTACGGTGCGCCGGAGACGTTCCTGATCGATGGCGACGGCGTGATTCGCTACAAGCATGTGGGCGTGGTCGACGCCAGTGTCTGGCGCGAGCAGTTGGCGCCACGCTACCAAGCGCTGCTCGACGAGGCGACGCCATGAAGCGCTGGTTCGCAGCCCTGACCTTGAGCCTGTGCGTCGGTGGGGTGGCCAAGGCCGCCATCGATACCTACCAGTTTCGTGACCAGGCCGAGCGTGAGCGCTACCAGCAACTGACCAAGGAATTGCGCTGCCCCAAGTGTCAGAACCAGGATATCGCCGACTCCAATGCCCCCATTGCGGCTGACCTGCGCCGGGAAATATTCCGTATGCTGGGTGAGGGCAAGAGCAACCAGCAGATCGTCGACTTCATGGTCGACCGTTACGGTGATTTCGTGCGCTATAAGCCTGCGCTGAGCGGCCGGACCTGGTTGCTCTGGTTTGGCCCGGGCATTCTGCTGGTCGGCGGGTTCGCCGTATTGGCGGTGATTGTGCGGCGTCGTCGCCTGGCGGCCGTGCAAGGCACTGATGAATTGTCAGCCGAGGAGCGCGCACGGCTGGCCAACCTGCTGGAAAAAGAACGCACCCATGACTGAATTCTGGCTTAGCGCGGGCTTGTTGCTGCTCGCGGCCCTCAGCTTTCTGCTGATCCCGATCCTGCGTGGCCGTCGCCACCAGCAGGAGCAAGACCGCACGGCGCTCAACGTGGTGCTCTATCAGGAACGCATCGCCGCGCTGGCCGCGCAGCAAGCGTCGGGTGTGCTCGATGACCTGCAATTGAGTCAGGGCCGTGACGAAGCCGCCCGTGAACTGCTGGCCGACACCGAGGGCGCCGAACCCGCCAGGCAGCGTCAATTGGGCAGGGCCTTGCCGTTGCTGGCAGCGGCTCTGGTGCCGCTGCTGGCGTTGGGGCTGTACCTGCACTTCGGTGCGGCGGACAAAGTGGCCCTTACCCAGGAATTTGCCCAGGCACCTAAGTCGATGGAAGAAATGACGGCACGCCTGGAGCGAGTGGTTCAGGCACAACCTGATTCGGCCGAGGCGGTGTACTTCCTGGGCCGTGCCTACATGGCCGAACAACGCCCTGCCGAGGCGGCCCGCACGTTCGAGCGCGCAGTAGCCCTGGCCGGTCGCCAGCCCGAGTTGCTGGGCCAGTGGGCCCAGGCCCTGTATTTCGCGGCCGACAAGCGCTGGAGTGGGCAACTGCAGGCATTGACTGACGAGGCGCTGAAAGCCGATCCCAATGAGGTCACCAGCTTGGGGCTGCGTGGCATTGCGGCATTTGAAGGTGAGCGCTATCAGGAGGCTATCGAGTACTGGAAGCGGCTGTTGGCGCAGTTGCCGCAAGGGGATGCGTCGCGCGCGGCATTGCAGGGCGGCATTGACCGTGCAGCTGAACGGTTGGGCACTCAGTCTGCTCAGGCGCCGGCACCTGCTGCGGTGCGTTTGAAGGTGCGGGTGGAATTGGCGCCGGCTTTGCGGGACAAGGTCAAGGCACAGGACACCGTCTTCATTTTCGCCCGCGCCAGCAGCGGCCCGCCCATGCCACTTGCCGCCAAGCGGGTGACGGTGGCGCAGTTGCCCATCGAGGTCGAGCTTTCAGATGCGGATGCGATGATGGCGCAGATGAAACTGTCCGATTTCGCCGAAGTCCAACTGGTTGCGCGCGTTTCCAAGGATGGGCAGCCGACCCGCGGCGAGTGGGTTGGCCAGAGCGCGCCTTTGCCCAACACGACCCAGGCCCAGCAGCGCCTGATCATCGACAGCCCTGATTCGTAAGAGAGTTCCCTATGCACGCGACGGTACGCCTTAGCCTGATCACCCTGGCACTGGGTTTGTCGGCCTGTACGGTGCATGGCCCTGCTTCGCAGCCTGAGCCCGAACCGCCGATCGAACGGCTCCCGCCCAAAGGGCCGGTGGTCAAGCCGCTGCCAGGTGGACAGCCTGCTGGACCTGGGAGCAAGCCTGCACCCCCAGCCAAACCAGTGCCGCGCACCTCGGCAAGCTTTGCCCCGCCGCCGGGCGGGGCGAGCCACTGGGACCCCAAGTTGGGCGTGTATGTGCTGGACAAAAAACCCAACACGTTCTACCGCCAGCGGACGTATTACCGGTTCGACAACGGCTGGAGCTGGTCGGTGAGCCCGGATGGGCCTTGGCAGCAGACCGATAGCAGTGGTGTGCCTGGAGGGCTGGGGCGGGCGTTTGGGCAGTAGATTTTTCGGCACCGCACCGGCCGCGATGGGCCGCACAACGGCGTTAATTGTGTAAGTGGTACAGCCAAACAACCGGGGCCGCTGCGCGGCCCATCGCGGTACAAGACCGCTCCTACACGAAATGGGGTAGCCCTGTAATGTTGTACAAGGCAGCTGCACCGCAAAGAGCAAGATGAATTCTTAGTACTTAAGACACTTCATACAAAAGAGCCTCAGTGCCATCGAGACCGTCAATCTTGATCTTGATCTTG
>NZ_JBICMI010000018.1:0-148782 GCF_043106155.1 Pseudomonas sp. FYR_7 | reverse complement strand
CCAACTAGCCATCTGCGCCCCCGCCCAGGCGTTCAAACGATCAGGTGCTCAGCCGATCACAGCGAATACCTGAACTCACCACCCAGCCCTTCACCGCCGCGGCCCATAAAAACTCACGAGCCTCGATAAGCAATCCAGGGTAGCCCACCCAGCTACAGACAACCCGCCAACCGCTATGAAACACTACGCCCCCCAAAGCCGCCAACAGCTCCCAGCATGCCCGCCCTGGACCACCCGCTCATCGACCAATTCCTGGACGCCCTGTGGCTCGAAAAGGGATTGTCCGACAATACCCGCACCTCATATCGCAGCGACCTGGCCCTGTTCAACGGCTGGCTCCAAACCCGCTCGGTCGAGCTCCCAGACGCCGGCCGCGAACTGATTCTCGACCACCTGGCCTGGCGCCTGGACCAGGGCTACAAGCCGCGCTCGACCGCGCGATTCCTGTCCGGGCTACGCGGTTTCTTCCGCTACCTGCTGCGCGAAAAGCTTATTGCCATCGACCCGACACTCCAGGTGGACATGCCCCAACTGGGCAAGCCGTTACCCAAATCGCTGTCCGAGGCAGACGTGGAAGCCTTGTTGCAAGCCCCGGAGCTTGGCGAGGCCATCGGCCAGCGTGACCGCGCCATGCTCGAAGTGCTGTATGCCTGCGGCCTGCGCGTGACCGAGCTGGTCAGCCTGACGCTCGATCAGGTCAATCTGCGCCAAGGCGTACTCAGGGTGATGGGCAAAGGGAGCAAGGAGCGGCTGGTGCCCATGGGCGAGGAGGCGGTGGTGTGGCTGGAGCGCTACCTGCGTAACGGCCGTGCCGAGTTGCTCAACGGCCGCCCCAGTGACGTGCTGTTCCCCAGCCTGCGCGGCGAGCAGATGACGCGGCAGACCTTCTGGCACCGCATCAAGCACCATGCCCAGGTGGCGGGCATCGACAAAGCCTTGTCGCCGCATACCCTGCGACACGCGTTCGCCACGCACCTGCTCAACCACGGTGCTGATCTTCGCGTGGTGCAGCTGTTGCTGGGCCACAGCGACTTGTCGACCACGCAGATCTACACCCACGTGGCAAAAGCACGGTTGCAGCAACTGCACGCCGAGCACCATCCGCGCGGATGAATGTTTTTCATGTTCGGCCAACCGACAGTCTGCGGCGGCTTCAAGCCAGGCGTGATGTGGTAGGCTTGGGCGGTTAGCACCAAGGGCCGCCCAGTCACCTCGTCGTTTTGCTCAGGTGACGCTCTGCGGCCCCTGTCCGCCCTCAGGAGTATCCATGCGCGTGACCCCGTTTTTCGCCGCCGCCGCCTTGGCGCTGGCCAGCACCTTTGCCGTGGCTGCGGCGCCCGATACACCCGTCGGCGCAGAGCAGGCCATTCGCAAGTCATTGCAGAACCTGTCCCTGGAAGTGCCCGTTGAAAGCGTGGCCAGCAGCCCGGTCAGCGGCCTGTACGAAGTCAAGCTGCAAGGCGGGCGCGTGCTGTACGCCAGCGCCGATGGCCAGTTCGTGATGCAGGGTTATCTGTTCCAGATCCAGGACGGCAAGCCCGTCAACCTGACCGAGAAAGCCGAGCGCCTGGGCATTGCCAAGCTCATCAACGGCATTCCGGCAGGTGAGATGGTGGTGTATCCGGCCAAGGGCGAAACCAAGTCCCACATCACCGTCTTCACCGACACCACGTGCCCGTACTGCCACAAGCTGCATGCCGAAGTACCCGAACTCAACCGCCGCGGTATCGAAGTGCGTTACGTCGCCTTCCCACGCCAAGGCCTGGGCTCGGCCGGCGACCAGCAATTGCAGGCGGTGTGGTGCTCCAGCGACCGCCGCAAGGCCATGGACAAAATGGTCGAGGGTGATGAAATCAAGGCAGCCAAGTGCACCAACCCGGTCAGCAAACAGTTCCAGTTGGGGCAGTCGATCGGCGTCAACGGTACGCCGGCCATCGTGCTCGAAAACGGCCAGGTGATTCCGGGTTACCAGCCTGCACCGCAGGTCGCCAAGCTGGCGCTTGCCAAGTAATACAGTTCAATACGCCGTCGTCATGGGGTGACGGCATGTTTCACGGTCGGCAAAGGTGTCGGCCGTTCAATGGGGAGTTCACAGTGAAACCGGTCAAAGTAGGCATCTGTGGGTTGGGGACCGTCGGTGGCGGAACCTTCAATGTACTTCAGCGCAACGCCGAGGAGATTGCCCGCCGTGCCGGGCGCGGTATTGAAGTGGCCCAGATCGCCATGCGCTCGCAGAACCCGAACTGCCAGATTACCGGTACCCCCATTACCGCTGATGTGTTCGAAGTCGCGAGCAACCCCGAGATCGATATCGTCATCGAGCTCATTGGCGGCTACACCGTAGCCCGCGACCTGGTGCTCAAGGCCATCGAAAACGGCAAGCACGTGGTCACCGCCAACAAGGCGTTGATCGCCGTGCATGGCAACGAAATCTTCGCCAGAGCCCGTGAAAAGGGCGTGATCGTCGCCTTCGAAGCGGCGGTGGCCGGTGGCATTCCGGTGATCAAGGCAATTCGCGAGGGCCTGTCGGCTAACCGTATCAACTGGCTGGCCGGGATCATCAACGGTACTGGCAACTTCATCCTCACCGAAATGCGCGAGAAAGGTCGCGCCTTCCCGGATGTGCTGGCCGAAGCCCAGGCGCTTGGCTACGCCGAGGCCGACCCGACGTTCGACGTCGAAGGGATCGACGCGGCGCACAAGCTGACCATCCTGGCGTCGATCGCGTTCGGCATTCCGCTGCAATTCGACAAGGCCTATACCGAAGGCATCACCCAGCTGACCACGGCCGACGTGAACTACGCCGAAGCCTTGGGCTACCGCATCAAGCACCTGGGCATGGCACGCCGTACCGCCGAAGGTATCGAGTTGCGCGTGCACCCGACGCTGATTCCGGCTGACCGCCTGATCGCCAACGTCAATGGGGTGATGAATGCCGTGATGGTCAACGGCGACGCCGCCGGCTCGACGTTGTACTACGGCGCAGGCGCAGGAATGGAACCGACCGCTTCCTCGGTGGTAGGCGACCTGGTGGATGTGGTCCGTGCCATGACCTCTGACCCGGAAAACCGTGTGCCCCATTTGGCGTTCCAGCCCGATTCGCTGTCGGCGCACCCGATCCTGCCAATCGAAGCCTGCGAGAGCGCTTATTACCTGCGTATCCAGGCCAAGGACCACCCAGGTGTGCTGGCCCAGGTGGCGAGCATTCTGTCCGAGCGCGGCATCAACATCGAATCGATCATGCAAAAGGAAGCCGAAGAGCAAGACGGCCTGGTGCCGATGATCCTGTTGACCCACCGCGTGGTGGAGCAGGGCATCAACGACGCCATCGTCGCCCTCGAGGCCCTGCAGGATGTGGTGGGCCAGGTCGTGCGCATTCGCGTCGAGCAGCTCAACTAGGGTTGGCCTGAACAGCCTTGTGACGAGCGTCCGGCAAGGCTGTTTGCGTACCTGCGTGACCAAGTACCAGGGCTTGTTGCACAGAGCCCCAGCGACACCCTCGACGCTGCAGCTAGATGCAGCGTAGGGGCTTTAGAACACCCTATAGTCACGGCAAGCCAAGGCATGCCGCCCAGGTTCGAGGCCACTGGCCCTTTCCTGCTGCGGGCAAACGAGGCTTGCCGCTCAAACCAAAGGTTTGTCCCATGCGCTATATCAGTACCCGCGGCCAGGCACCGGCCCTGAACTTCGAAGACGTATTGCTCGCCGGCCTGGCTACCGACGGTGGCCTGTACGTCCCGGAAAACCTGCCACGTTTCACCCAGGAAGAAATCGCATCCTGGGCGGGCCTGCCGTACCACGAGCTGGCATTCCGAGTCATGCGCCCGTTCGTCGAGGGCAGCATCGCCGATGCCGACTTCAAGAAGATCCTCGAAGAAACCTACGGCGAATTCGCCCACGCTGCCGTTGCCCCGCTGCGTCAGCTCGACAGTAACGAGTGGGTGCTTGAGCTGTTCCACGGGCCGACCCTGGCATTCAAAGATTTCGCTCTGCAACTGCTTGGTCGCTTGCTCGACCATGTGCTGGTCAAGCGCAACGAGCGCGTGGTGATCATCGGTGCCACCAGCGGCGACACCGGCTCCGCCGCCATCGAGGGCTGCCGTCGGTGCGACAACGTCGACATCTTTATCCTGCACCCGCACCAGCGGGTCTCGGAAGTGCAGCGTCGGCAGATGACGACGATCTTCGGCGAGAACATCCACAACATCGCCATCGAAGGCAACTTCGATGACTGCCAGGAAATGGTCAAGGCGAGCTTCGCCGACCAGTCGTTCCTCAAGGGCACCCGTCTGGTGGCCGTCAACTCGATCAACTGGGCGCGGATCATGGCCCAGATCGTCTACTACTTCCATGCCGCCCTGCAGTTGGGCGGCCCGGCCCGTTCGGTGGCCTTCTCGGTGCCAACCGGCAACTTCGGCGATATCTTCGCAGGCTACCTGGCACGCAACATGGGCCTGCCGATCAGCCAACTGGTAGTTGCCACCAACCGCAACGACATCCTGCACCGCTTCATGAGCGGCAACCAGTACGTCAAGGAGCAGTTGCACGCCACCCTGTCGCCGTCGATGGACATCATGGTCTCGTCCAACTTCGAGCGCCTGCTGTTCGATCTGCACGGTCGTAACGGTGCATCGATCGCCGAGTTGATGGCCAACTTCCGCCAGGGCGGCGGCTTTAGCGTCGAACAGGACCGCTGGACCGAGGCACGCAAGCTCTTCGATTCGCTGGCCGTCACCGATGAACAGACCTGCCAGACCATCGCCGAGGTGTTTGAGGCGACCGGCGAGGTGCTGGACCCGCACACGGCCATCGGCGTCAAAGCCGGTCGCGAGTGCCGCCGTAGCCTGGATACGCCCATGGTCGTGCTGGGTACTGCACACCCGGTCAAGTTCCCCGAGGCGGTCGAGCAGGCGGGCGTTGGCAAGGCGCTTGAATTGCCCGTGCACATGAGCGACCTGTTTAGCCGCGAAGAGCGTTGCACCGTATTGCCCAATGACCTCAAGGCAGTACAAAGCTTCGTCAGCCAGCACGGCAATCGCGGCAAGCCGCTCTGACCTTGCAGGCTCCGGGTCGGACCGATCCGGAGCCTCAGCGGTTTCGATGGTTTAATTCAGACAAATCCTATTCTGGCCGATCGTCTTCGCGCCTAGATTAGCCGGTCCTCCCAGCAGGAGCGGCTCATGCAACAGCCCCATGTACTGATTCATCACGTGCGCCCGTCCCACCAGATCCTTCTGCACCAGGCCCTCAATGCCCAGGGCGTGTTTCAGGTGCGGATCTGTCAGGACAAGGCCGAGCTCGACGCGTGCCTTTCGAGCGCATTCTCCCCGGATTTATTGATCTTCGACCATGCCATGCCCACCCGCACGGGGACTGCGATGCTCAAGCGGTTACCGCCCACCTGCCCGGTGCTGTTCGTAGGCCAGGCAGGCGCCCGGCGGCGCAACCTGGCTGAACAGGCCCGCAGTTTTGGCTTGCACGTCATCGGGGAGTTGCCATGGCCACTGTCTTCCCCAGCCCTGCAAAGGGCGTTGCAAATACTGCCCAGCCCGTCCGAACGTGAAAGGTCGCAGCCCATGGAAGCACTGACGGCGCATTGAACAGCATGGAAGGTTAGAACTTTCCGCTTCGCTTGCAGGTCTGCTCCTTACAACTCATCAAGCAAGCGAGTAATCCGGATGGAACGAATCTGCAGACTGCTCAACCAAGCCCTCACCCCTTACCAGGCGCACTTGGGTCTGGCCGATAGCCACGGTAACCGGCAGTTGACCGTCCACGACCACCTGGCCAGGGTGGTATTGCAACGCACGGTCAGCGAGCGTCAATTGCAGGAGCAACGCCTGCTGGTGGATATGGTCGATGGTCTGCACCGTGATCTGCAGATCGCCGAAGGGCGGCTGCAGCCTTGCGTGATTGCTGCGTTGCAGCAGCGTCAGCAACCTCAGGGAACCTTTGCCTGAGCGAGTCATCAGATTGATCAGTACAGCCGGCCACTGCTTTGCTCCCGCATGGCCACTGCTGTCGCTGGAAGCTCAAGGGCTTTCGCTTGACCCCGGACGTTCTTCCCCAGCGTCCGGGGTTTCTTTTTATCTGGGTTGAGGGTTTGGAAGGTCGATCGACCCAGCGGCGTGGCGCTCGTCCTGTTCAGGGCGTTCGGGGTGTGCCGCCGCGTGGTCGTTGAAGAAGGCTCGGCTGTGTTCGAGGTAGTCCGCCTGCTGGGCGGGGTCGAGCCAATGCGCATATAGTTTTGGTAGCACCGTCTGGCGCAGCTGGGTCAAGACCTGATCGATGTGGGCCATGGCGGCTTGTCCCTGCGGGCTGGCCGAGCAGCCCACATGCAGGAATTGGTAGGGTTTCACACCCTGAACCGGGTGAAATTGGTAGTCAGCCGGCGATCCGCCTTGTTGCTGGATCAGATAGCGAACTTCCGGCCAGTAGCCGAGCACCAGGCGCAGTCGGCCCAAGCGTTGCATCTGCAGCAGGTTGGCGGTGGCCTGGGTGCCGTAGTGCCGGCTGACGGCGGCATCTGGCAGGTTGCTCAGCGTAGCGTCGATCACAGCCCCATAACTGCGCTCTGCCACTACACCGAGGCGTAGCGATGGGTCGCTCAGCAGGCCTTGAAGATCGACCTCATCACCGTCGAGGTGGGGCGCCACCAAGGCATGGTTCTGCTTGCGCACGACCAGGCCGCTGGTTTGCACGCCCAGCAACGGGATGGAAAAGCGTACATAGCGGGCGCGCTCGGCGGTCCATAGCAGCATCGGGTCACAGGTCAGGCTGCTGCTGTCCTGCAGCATCTGCAAGCCACGCGCACGATTGACCCGCACGATGCTGTGCGCATATTCGGGCATCTGCTGGATCAGCTGCGGTAACAGCTGGTCGATCACCCCATGACCTTTTTCCGGGCCGTCGGATACGCTGAACGGTGGCAGATCACGCACCAGCCACAGCAGCCGCTCCTGAGCGCTTGAGGGCACGCTGAGCAGTGCAGCCAGCACGGCGCCCGTCCATGCCAACCTGGCGGGGCGCAGGCAATGGGATAGCGACAGGCTCAGACAGCGCCCGCCTGGCGCAGGGCAGCGATGGCGGCCGCATCATAGCCCAGCTGGCCCAGCAGCTCGTCGGTGTGTTCGCCCAGTGCCGGCCCGACCCAGTCGGCAGAGCCCGGGGTGCCGGACAGCTTGGGGACGATGCCCGGCATGCGGAACGCCTTGCCATCGGGCAGGCGCGCCTGCAGGAACATCTCGCGCGCCAGGTACTGAGGGTCGCTGAACATGTCTTCAGCCGAGTAGATGCGGCTGGCCGGCACCTGGGCTGCGGTCAGGGCCTGCATCAGCTGTTCCAGCGGCAATCCGTTGGCCCAGCGATCGATGACCCCGTACAGCTCATCGCGGCGCAGGTCTCGCCCGTCATTGGTGGCCAGGCTCGAATCCTCGGCCAGGTCGCTACGGCCGAGAGCCACCATCAGACGCTTGAAGATCGCATCGCCATTGGCGCCGATCTGCACATGCTTGCCGTCCGCGCTGGTATGGATGGAGGAGGGCGTGATGCCCGGCATGATATTGCCCGTGCGCTCGCGGATGAAACCGAAGACGTCGAACTCCGGCACCATGCTCTCCATCATGGCGAAGATGGCCTCGTACAGCGCCACGTCGACCACCTGGCCAAGCCCCCCGTTGACCTCGCGATGACGCAGGGCCATCAGTGCGCCGATCACCGCCCACAACGCTGCAATGGAGTCGCCGATGGAAATACCGGTGCGCACGGGCGGGCGATCCTCGAACCCCGTGATGTAGCGCAAACCACCCATGGACTCGCCCACTGCGCCGAAGCCCGGCTGCTCCTTCATCGGCCCGGTCTGACCGAAGCCTGATAGACGCACCATGACCAGCCGCGGGTTGAGCGCATGCAGCACGTCCCAGCCAAAGCCAAGCTTTTCAAGCACGCCCGGACGGAAGTTTTCGATCAGGATATCCGCCTCGGCAAGCAGCTTGCGCAGGACCTCGCGCCCGTCGGGGTGCTTGAGATTGAGGGTAAGCGAGCGCTTGTTGCGCGCCTGCACGAACCACCACAGCGAGGTGCCCTCGTAAAGTTTGCGCCACTTGCGCAACGGGTCGCCGCCGTCGGGCGATTCCACCTTGACCACCTCGGCGCCGAATTCGGCGCAGATGCGCGCCGCGAATGGCCCGGCGATCAAGGTGCCGAGCTCGACCACTTTAAGGCCGGCGAGGGGTTTGCTTGACGTCGACATGGGGCATCCGTGGCAGCTGAAGAGCGGTGTTTTTATCACAGCTGCGATGCGGCAGATACTGCCGCGGCGCAACCGGGGACTGGATCGGTTAGACTGTGCGACTTTTCTTCAGGCAAGAAGCACCCCGACCATGGCCCAGCCGTCCACCACCTACAAATTCGAACTGAACCTGACCGACCTCGACCGCAATGTGTACGAGAACGTCAAGCAGACCATCGCGCGGCACCCTTCGGAAACCGAGGAGCGTATGGCGGTTCGTCTGTTGGCCTATGCGCTGTGGTACAACGAAAACCTGACATTCGGTCGGGGCCTGTCGGACGTCGATGAGCCGGCGCTGTGGGAAAAAAGCCTGGACGACCGTGTGCTGCATTGGATCGAAGTAGGCCAGCCAGATGCCGATCGCCTGACCTGGTGCTCGCGCCGTACCGAACGCACCAGCCTGCTGGCCTACGGTAGCCTGCGGGTGTGGGAAGGCAAGGTGGTGAGCGCGGTGAAGAACCTCAAGAACCTCAGCATCGCGGCCGTGCCCCAGGAGGTGCTCGAAACCCTGGCCACCGACATGCCCCGCAGCATCAAATGGGATGTGATGATCAGCGAAGGCACGGTGTTCGTGACCGATGACCGTGGCCAGCACGAAGTGCAATTGCAGTGGCTGCTGGGGGAGCGCGGCTGAACCTTCCCATGCGTATCGAACCCCGCCCGCTGCCCCCGACCCTGCCGTTTCTTGGCAACCTGCCACCCTTGCTGACTCGCCTGTACGCCGCCCGTGGCGTGCAAAGCGAGGCCGAACTGGACAAAAGCCTGGCGCGCCTGCTGCCCTACCAGCAGCTCAAAGGCATCGACGCGGGCGTCGACCTGCTGCTGCAGGCCATCGACCAAGGCCAGCGCATTCTGATCGTCGGTGACTTCGATGCCGATGGCGCCACGGCCAGTACCGTCGGCGTGCTGGGTTTGCGCCTGCTCGGTGCGGCCCACGTGGACTACCTGGTGCCCAACCGCTTCGAGTACGGATACGGCCTCACGCCGGAAATCGTCGAAGTGGCATTGCAGCGCCAACCACAGCTGCTGGTCACGGTAGACAACGGGATCTCCAGCGTCGACGGCGTCGCGGCGGCGAAGGCGGCTGGCCTCAAGGTGCTGGTGACCGACCACCACCTGCCCGGCGAGGCGCTGCCGGACGCCGATGCCATCATCAACCCCAACCAGCCAGGCTGCCCGTTTCCGAGCAAGTCGCTGGCAGGGGTCGGGGTGATTTTCTACGTCCTCATGGCCCTGCGCGCGCGCTTGCGCAGCCTGGGCCGCTACGACACCCAGCCGCAGCCGAACATTGGCGAACTGCTGGACCTGGTTGCCCTGGGCAGTGTTGCCGACGTGGTGCCGCTGGACGCCAACAATCGCATCCTGGTGCATCAGGGTCTGGAGCGCATTCGTGCCGGACGCGCCCGGCCTGGCCTCAAGGCGATTCTGGAGGTGGCCAAGCGCGACCACCGGCGCATCACCTCCACCGACCTGGGTTTCATTCTGGGCCCGCGGTTGAACGCCGCAGGGCGCCTGGACGACATGAGCCTGGGTATCGAGTGCCTGCTCTGCGAGGATCCTGCCCTGGCGTTGGACATGGCCCAGCAATTGGACGGCCTGAACCAGGACCGCAAGTCTATCGAGCAGGGCATGCAGCGCGAGGCGCTGGCCCAGTTGCGGGACTTGCCGGTCGAGTCGATGCCCTATGGGCTGTGCCTGTTCGATGCAGAGTGGCACCAGGGCGTCATTGGCATCCTCGCCTCTCGCCTCAAGGAACGCTATCACCGCCCGACCATCGCCTTCGCCGATGCCGGCGACGGCATGCTCAAGGGCTCTGCGCGCTCAGTGCCGGGGTTTCACATCCGCGATGCGCTCGATGCGGTGGCCGCGCGCCATCCACAGCTAATCAGCAAGTTCGGTGGCCATGCCATGGCGGCAGGGCTGTCCTTGCCCGAAGCCAACTACCCCGCGTTCGCCGAGGCTTTCGACCAGGAGGTGCGCCGCCAGCTGTGCGAGGACGACCTCACCGGGCGGCTGCTGTCCGATGGTAGCCTGGCGGTGGAAGAATTCCACCTGGACCTGGCCAAGGCGCTGCGCCAAGCCGGGCCTTGGGGGCAGCATTTTCCGGAGCCGCTGTTCCACGGCGTGTTCCAGCTGGTCGAACAACGCGTGGTGGGTGAGCGTCATTTGAAAGTCGTGCTCAAGAGTGAGTGCGGCACGGTGCGCCTGGACGGCATCGCCTTCGGTATCGACCGCGAGGTTTGGCCCAACCCGACCGTGCGCTGGGTGGAGCTGGCCTACAAGCTGGATGTGAACGAGTTTCGCGGCAATGAAAGCGTGCAACTGATGATCGCCCACATGGAGCCGCGCTGAGCCAGGAGCTGTGTGAAAAAAATTCGAAAAGAGGTCAGGCTGTATTCAACGCAGCCTCACCGCGTATCAAGGCTTTTTACGCAACGCCCAGGGCATCGCGGCCAAACCCCATGGAACCTTCCCCCTACCTAATCTGGTCTAGTCTGAACACAGACCGGTACCGGGCCAGGGATGCGTGGTTGACTGCCCGGGCCGGATCACTTTGCAGCCATTGGGAGGTGCCCTCATGAGCATGCTGCTCGAGCCTTACACCCTGCGTCAGCTGACCCTGCCGAACCGCATCGCCGTATCACCGATGTGCCAGTATTCCTCGGTCGATGGCCTGGCCAACGACTGGCACCTCGTGCATCTGGGCAGCCGTGCCGTCGGCGGGGCGGGCCTGGTCGTCACCGAGGCCGTGGCAGTCACGGCCGACGGTCGTATCACCGCTGAAGACCTTGGCCTGTGGGACGACGCGCAGATCGCCCCCTTGCAGCGCATCACCCGTTTCATCACCGCCCAAGGGTCAATCCCGGGTATCCAGCTCGCCCATGCCGGGCGCAAGGCCAGTACCTACCGCCCGTGGCTGGGCAAGCATGGCAGCGTCACGTTGGAGGAGGGCGGCTGGCAGCCGGTGGGGCCGTCGAAGATCGCGTTCGATCCTGAACACACCGTGCCCAGTGAGCTGACCCATGCGCAGATCCAGGAAGTAGTGCAGGCCTTTGTCGCCTCGGCCAAGCGCGCGCTGGAGGCGGGTTTCAAAGTGGTCGAGGTGCACGCGGCCCACGGTTACCTGCTGCACCAGTTCCTGTCGCCGCTTAGCAATCAGCGTCAGGATGAATACGGCAGCTGTTTCGACAACCGCATCCGCCTGACCTTGCAGGTGGTCGAAGCGGTTCGTGCGGTCTGGCCGGCCGAGTTGCCATTGTTCGTGCGGGTGTCGGCCACCGACTGGGTCGAAGATGGTTGGAACCCGGACGAAACCGTCGAGCTGGCCCGACGCCTGCGTATGCTTGGGGTGGACCTGATCGATGTGTCTTCGGGCGGCACGTCCAGCAATGCCGAGATCCCGACCGGCCCTGGCTACCAGACCCGCTTTGCCGAGCGCGTGCGCAAGGAGTCGGAAATGGCCACGGGCACCGTGGGCATGATCACCGAGCCGGCCCAGGCCGAGCATATTCTGCGCACAGGCCAGGCCGACCTGATTTTCCTGGCCCGGGAGCTGCTGCGCGACCCGTACTGGCCGCTGCATGCAGACGACGACCTGGGCGGCCACCAGGCCACCTGGCCGGCGCAATATCAGCGGGCCACCAGCCGGTCGAGCCCCATTCACGAATCGGACCTGCGCGACTAAGCGGCCCTGGATGCCGGCGGCGGGCTTCTAGGCACCGGCAAGCCGCCGCCGGCCTGCGACGATGCAACATCTGGAAGCAAATCCTCTGTGGCGTGATGTGGGGCAAGTCTTACTCTGGCTGCTGACTTCCCTGATGTGGAGATGCGCATGATGAATACCCGGGGTTTGCTTGATCAATTGCTCAAATCCGGCCAGCAGCTGCTAGAGAAGCAGGCGGGCGGGGCCAAGACGGGTACAGGCGCCGGCGGGCTCGGCGGGTTGCTGTCAGGCGCAGGTGGCGGCCTGCTTGGCGGCGGTGCGCTGGGTGTATTGCTCGGCAGCAAGAAAGCCCGCAAGTTTGGCGGCAAGGCGCTCACCTACGGGGGCCTTGCCGCGCTTGGCGTGCTTGCCTACAAGGCCTATGGCAACTGGCAGGCGCAGCAGGCCAACCAACAGGCCCCTACACCAGAGCCGCAGACGGTGGACCGCGTACCTGCGGCCCAGGTGGAGCAGCACAGCCAGGCGGTGCTGCGCGCACTGGTCGCTGCGGCCAAGGCGGACGGTCATGTGGATGAGCGCGAGCGTGCGCTGATCGAGGGTGAGTTCACCCGCCTGGACGGTGACCGTGAAGTGCAGCAGTGGCTGCATGCGGAGCTCGACAAGCCGCTGGACCCGGCCGAGGTGGCCCGGGCCGCCCAGACGCCGGAAATCGCTGCCGAGATGTACCTGGCCAGCGTGATGATGGTCGACCAGGAAAACTACATGGAGCGTGCTTACCTGGACGAACTGGCGCGCCAGCTGGGGTTGGCCCAAGGGTTGCGCGAGGAGCTGGAAAAGCAGGCGCGGCAGGGATAAGCCGCGCGTGCAGCTTGGCCCAATCGGGAGGATCACTGCGGTGGCGGGGCGTTCTGTCAGAATTTGACGCGCAATTCTGTAGGACGCCTGGGCTATACTTCGGCGATTTTTCCTGCTCGTAGTGAATCCCTGAGGGCTGAATGTGAAGAACTGGACGTTGCGCCAACGGATCCTGGCAAGTTTCGCCGTGATCATCGCCATCATGCTGCTGATGATCGTGGCGGCCTATTCACGCCTGGTGACCATCGAATCTGCCGAGCAGGAAGTTGGGGCCGACAGCATTCCGGGGGGCTACTACAGCTCGATGATCCGCAGCGCATGGGTGGACAGTTACGTCACCAGCCAGCAGTTGGTCGGGCTTTCTGACCGGCGCGAGATCAGCTCAGCCGACATCGAACTCTTCAAGAGTTTCGAAGACCGGCTCAAGCAACACATGGCCAGTTACCAGACCACCATTCGCGATGGCGAGGACCAGGCCCGCTTCGACGCCTTCGTGAAGCTCGAACAAGCCTACATGCAGAACGTCAATCAGGTGCTCGATGCGTATCGAGAACGCAATTATGCCGAAGCCCAGCGCTTGATCGCCCAAGTGCTGACCCCCACCTGGGTCGAAGGGCGCAAGCACCTGAACGAGGTGATCGAACAGAATCGCTTGGCCGCCGACGCCGCCACCCGGGAAATCGTCAGCGCGGTGAACACGGCCAAGGGCAGCATGGTCGTGTCGCTGTTGCTGGCCATCGTGGCTGCCGGTATCTGTGGCCTGCTACTGCTGCGCGCCATTACCTCGCCCATGAGCCTCATCGTGACTGCGCTGGACAGGCTTCGCTCGGGTGACCTGAGCATGCGCCTGAACCTGGACCGCCAGGACGAGTTCGGTGCGGTTCAGGGCGGTTTCAATGAAATGGCCGAGGCCCTGGCCAATCTTGTGGCACAGGCGCAGCGCTCGTCGGTGCAGGTCACCACCTCGGTGACAGAAATCGCGGCCACCTCCAAGCAGCAGCAGGCTACCGCCACCGAGACGGCTGCGACCACGACCGAAATCGGTGCCACGTCGCGTGAAATCGCCGCCACGTCCCGCGACCTGGTGCGCACCATGACCGAAGTCACCTCGGCCGCCGATCAGGCGTCGAGCCTGGCCGGCTCCGGCCAGCAGGGGCTGGCGCGCATGGAAGAAACCATGCACCAGGTCATGGGTGCGGCCGACCTGGTCAACGCCAAGCTGGGCATTCTCAACGAGAAGGCCAGCAACATTACCCAGATGGTCGTCACCATCGTCAAGGTGGCCGACCAGACCAACCTGCTGTCGCTCAACGCGGCGATCGAAGCCGAGAAGGCCGGGGAATATGGCCGCGGTTTCGCCGTAGTGGCCACCGAAGTGCGCCGCCTGGCCGACCAGACGGCGGTGGCGACCTATGACATCGAGCAGATGGTGCGTGAGATCCAGTCGGCCGTGTCGGCCGGGGTCATGGGCATGGACAAGTTTTCCGAAGAGGTGCGCCGCGGCATGTTCGAGGTTCAGCAGGTCGGTGAGCAACTGAGCCAGATCATCCATCAGGTCCAGGCACTGGCGCCGCGGGTACTGATGGTCAACGAGGGCATGCAGGCCCAGGCCACCGGGGCCGAGCAGATCAACCAGGCGCTGGCGCAACTGAGCGACGCCAGTACCCAGACTGTAGAGTCGCTGCGCCAGGCCAGTTTTGCCATCGACGAGCTGAGCCAGGTCGCCGCCGGCCTGCGCGGCGGCGTGTCGCGCTTCAAAGTCTGAAGACGATGATCGACATGCAACCGCGCGCCGTGCCGGCAGGCCACGACAACGGCGCGCTGTACCTGCAGTTTCACCTGGGTGACCAGCGTTTTGCCCTGTCCGTGCAGGAGGTAATCAAGGTGCTGCCCCGTCAGCCTCTCAAGCCAGTGCTGCAAGCGCCGCATTGGGTGGCGGGCATTCTTGCCCACCGTGGCCAGTTGGTGCCGGTGGTGGACTTGGCTGCCTTGTGCATAGGGCGGCCGGCGCTGCAACGTACCAGTACCCGCCTGGTGCTGGTGCGCTATCGCAGCGCACTGCAACTGGGCCTGATTCTGGAGCACGCCACCGAAACCCTGCGCTGCCGTGCTGATGAATTCAAACCCTATGGCGTGGACAATGACCCCGCACCTTACCTGGGGCCGGTCCGCCAGGATGCCCAGGGGCTGGTGCAGCGCATCGAGGTCGACCAGGTGCTGCCCGAGGCCGTGCACCGTGTGCTGTACCCTGACGCACAGGGCGGGACCTGCGCATGAACGAGCGGCATTTCTTTCATTTTCTGCGTGAGCGCATAGGTTTGGACGTCGAGTCGGTGGGCGCATCGATGGTCGAGCGTGCCCTGCGTCAGCGCAGCGCGGCGCTGGGTGCCAGCGGTCTGGACGACTACTGGCTGCGCCTGCAGCAATCGCCGGCCGAGCAACAGGCGCTGATCGAAGCGGTCATCGTGCCGGAGACATGGTTCTTCCGCTACCGCGAGTCCTTCACTGCCCTGGCAAGCCTTGCGCACAAACGCCTGGCCGAATTGGCCGCCGCTCGCCCTCTGCGCTTGCTCAGCCTGCCTTGTTCGACAGGGGAAGAGCCCTATTCGCTGGCGATGGCGCTGCTCGATGCCGGCATCGCCCCGGCATCCTTCCTGATCGACGGTATGGACATCAGCCCTGCCTCTGTGGCCAAGGCCAGCCAGGGTCTTTACGGGCGCAACGCGTTTCGTGGCGACGACCTGGGTTTTCGCGAACGGTACTTCGATGCCATCGACGAGGGCCATCGTGTGCATGACCGTGTGCGCCAGCAAGTGACCCTGCACGTCGGCAATGTCCTTGATCCGGCATTGGCCAGCCGGGAGGGCCTCTACGACTTCGTGTTCTGCCGCAACCTGCTGATTTATTTCGATGTACCCACCCAGCAACGGGTGTTCGAAACCCTCAAGCGCCTGCTTCACCCCCAAGGCGTGCTGTTCATCGGGCCCGCCGAAGGCAGCCTGCTGGCTCGCCTTGGTATGCGTCCGGTGGGCATTGCCCAGTCTTTTGCCTATGTGCGCCAAGACGATATGGCTCAGCAACGACCGGCGCCGGCCGTGCCGATTCAACGCGAACCCATCAAGCCGTTGACCGGCTACCGGCCGACCAATGTCCCCCTGCCACGCATGCGCGGGTCTCTTGGGCCTGTGCCTGACCGGCAGGCCGTCGAAGCTACCGGGCTCGGTGCCCGCGAATTGCTGGCAAGCATTGCCGAGCATGCCAATGCCGGCAACAGCCAGCAGGCGCGTGATGCCTGCCAGCGTTACCTGCGCCAGTACCCCCCGTCGGCCCAGGTGTACTATTGGTTGGGTCTGCTCAGCGACACCGAAGGTGATTTGCAACAAGCGCAGGTTCACTACCGCAAGGCGCTGTACCTTGAGCCGCAGCACCCCGAAGCGCTCGTTCACCTGGCCGCGCTCTTGCAGGCCCAGGGTGACCAGGCCGGGGCCCAGCGTCTGCAAAGCCGTGCCATGCGTGCGGGTCGGGAGGCCGACCGATGAACGATGAGGCTGTGACCGACCTGCTCGCCGAAACCGATGTGCGCATCGATGACTGCTGGAATCGCATCGGCGTGCATGGCAACAAGCAATGCCCGCTGCTTGAGCGTCATGTCCATTGTCGCAACTGCGAGGTGTACGCCGCCGCGGCCACGCGTCTGCTGGACCGCTACGCACTGGTGCAGGACACCGACGCACAGCCGGACCTGGAAGCGGTCGAGCAGGCCTGTACAGGGCGCTCGATGCTGTTGTTCCGCCTGGGGGAGGAGTGGCTGGCGTTGCCTACGGCATGCCTGGCCGAAATCGCGCCCTTGCAGGCCGTGCATTCGCTACCCCATCAGCGCTCGCGCGTGCTGTTGGGCGTTGCCAATGTGCGGGGTGCCCTGGTGCCGTGCCTGTCGTTGCAGGAGCTGCTGGGTACCCCTGGCGGTGCGACTGAACAGCGCAACAATCGGGGCTTGCCACGCATGCTGATCCTGGCAGCCGAGGGTGGCCCGGTGGTCATGGCCGTCGAGGAAATCGATGGTATCCACCGGCTTGATCGGCCCACGGACCTTGCTCACGACGCCATGCGCTTCACGGCAGCGGTGCTGCAATGGCGCGGGCGCAGCGTGCGTGTGCTGGATGAGCAACAGCTGTTGTCTGCCGTACAGCGGAGCCTGTCATGACCCCTGAGCAAATGCGCGACGCCTCGTTGCTCGAACTGTTCAGCCTTGAAGCCGAGGCCCAGACGCAGGTACTCAGCGCCGGGCTTCTGGCCCTGGAGCGCAACCCTACCCAGGCCGACCAGCTGGAAGCCTGCATGCGCGCAGCCCATTCCCTTAAAGGGGCTGCACGCATCGTTGGCGTGGATGCCGGTGTCAGCGTTGCGCACGTGATGGAGGACTGCCTGGTGGCGGCCCAGGAAGGCCGCCTGCGCCTGAGCGCTGAGCACATCGACGCGCTGCTGCAGGGCACCGACCTGTTGATGCGCATTGCAACGCCCAGCGACACAGCCGCCCAGGACGATGTGCCTGGCTTCCTGGTGCTGATGGCCGCCGTATTGGAGCCCGGGAGGCAGGGCGCTGCACCTGCCGCCCCCGCGCAGGCCCGTCCACCGATGGCGCCACCGCCGGTTGCGAGCCAGACACCGACCGCGCCGCCTGCACCGGCGTCTGAGCCGCCCGCCGATGCCGAGCCTGCGCCACGTCGCAAGGCCGGCAAGCGCACGGTCGAAGGGGGCGAGCGGGTACTGCGAGTGACCGCCGACAGGCTCAACAGCCTGCTCGACCTGTCCAGCAAGTCCCTGGTTGAAACCCAGCGTCTCAAGCCCTACCTGGCCACCTTGCAGCGCCTCAAGCGCATGCATGGCCAGGGCATGCAGGCGCTCGATGGCTTGCGCCTGCAACTCGAAGACAGCGGCCAGGGGAACGAGGTACTCGAAGCCTTGGCCCAGACTCAACGCTTGTTGGCCGAGACCCAGCAGATCCTGCGTCAGCAAGCGGCCGATCTGGACGAATTCGGCTGGCAGGCCAGCCAGCGCGCGCAACTGCTCTACGACACCGCCCTGGCCTGCCGCATGCGCCCGTTTGCCGATGTGCTGGCCGGGCAGAGCCGCATGGTGCGCGACCTGGGGCGCGCCCTGGGCAAACCGGTGCGCCTGGTCATCGAAGGCGAGAAAACCCAGGTCGATCGTGACGTGCTGGAAAAGCTCGAGGCTCCGCTGACCCACTTGCTGCGTAACGCGGTCGATCATGGCATCGAACTGCCAGACAGGCGGCTGTTGGCGGGCAAGCCCGAAGAGGGGCTGATCCGCCTGCGCGTCTCGCACCATGCCGGGATGCTGAGCCTTGAGCTGATGGACGACGGTGCCGGTGTGGACCTGGATCGCCTGCGTGCCAGCATTGTCGAGCGTGCCCTGTCTCCAGCCGAAACCGTCGCGCGCATGAGTGACGATGAATTGCTCACGTTCCTCTTCCTGCCAGGCTTCAGCCTGCGGGACACGGTGACCGAAGTGTCCGGGCGGGGTGTAGGGCTTGACGCCGTGCAGCACATGATTCGCGAATTGCGCGGGGCGATCGAACTGACCCAGACGCCCGGGCTGGGGTGCCGCTTCCACCTGCAGGTACCGCAGACCTTGTCGGTCGTGCGCAGCCTGGTCGTGGAAGTCGGCGGGGAAGCCTATGCCTTCCCCCTGGCGCATATCGAACACACCCTGGCGGTGGATGCCAACGACATCGTGCAGATTGAAGGGCGGCAGCATTTCTGGCATGACGGCCAGCACATCGGTCTCGTAGCGGCCAGCCAGTTGCTGCACCGGCCGGCCGGGCAAACCGACCAGGACAGCCTGCGGGTCGTGGTCATCCGCGAGCGCGAGCGCTTGTACGGCGTGGCCGTCGAGCGCCTGATCGGTGAGCGGGTGCTGGTGGTGATGCCGCTCGATCCGCGTCTGGGCAAAGTGCAGGACATTTCTTCAGGGGCGCTGCTGGACGACGGTTCGGTGGTGCTGATCGTCGATGTGGAGGACATTCTGCGCTCGGTCGACAAACTGCTCAGCACCGGCACGCTCGAGCGCGTCGAGCGCGGCGGTGCCGGCGTCTCTGGTCTGGCGCGCAAACGCGTACTGGTCGTCGACGACTCGCTGACGGTGCGCGAGCTGCAGCGCAAGCTGCTGGGCAATCGCGGCTACGACGTCGCAGTGGCGGTCGATGGCATGGATGGCTGGAATGCCCTGCGCGGCGACGATTTCGACTTGCTGATCACCGACATCGACATGCCGCGCATGGACGGCATTGAATTGGTCACCCTGGTGCGCCGTGACCAGCGCCTGCAATCGCTGCCTGTCATGGTGGTTTCCTACAAGGATCGGGAGGAAGACCGACGGCGTGGCCTGGATGCCGGGGCCGACTACTATTTGGCTAAAGCCAGTTTCCACGACGATGCGTTGCTCGATGCTGTAGTCGAACTGATCGGAGGTGCTCACGGATGAAGATCGCCATCGTCAATGACATGCCCTTGGCAGTGGAGGCCTTGCGACGCGCCGTCGCGCTGGAACCTGCCCATGAAGTGGTGTGGGTAGCCAGCAACGGTGCCGAAGCCGTGCAACGCTGCCAGGAACAGCAGCCGGACCTGATCCTGATGGACTTGATCATGCCGGTGATGGATGGCGTGGAAGCGACTCGCCGGATCATGGCCGATACCCCGTGCGCCATCGTCATCGTCACGGTCGATCGCAAGCAGAATGTGCACCGGGTATTCGAAGCCATGGGGCATGGCGCACTGGATGTGGTCGATACACCGACGCTGGGCGCTGGCGACGCCCGTGAAGCCGCCGCGCCATTGCTGCGCAAGATTCTCAACATCAGCTGGCTGATTGGCCAGCAGCGCCCGCCGACGCCTAGGCCGGTTGCCGCACCGCTGCGTGAAGCAAGCCAGCGACGAGGGTTGGTGGCTATCGGTTCATCAGCAGGTGGCCCGGCGGCCCTGGAGGTACTGCTCAAAGGGGTGCCAGCAGGGTTTCCGGCCGCGATCGTGCTGGTTCAGCATGTGGATCAGGTCTTTGCCGCCGGCATGGCCGAATGGCTCAGCAGTGCAGCCGGGCTGCCAGTGCGCCTGGCACGCGAAGGGGAGCCACCGCAACCTGGCCAGGTGCTGTTGGCCGGAACCAACCACCATCTGCGTCTGCTACAGAACGGGCAACTGGCCTACACTGCCGAACCGGTCAATGAAATCTACCGCCCTTCGATCGACGTCTTCTTCGAAAGCGTGGTGCGCTACTGGTCAGGCGAGGCAGTGGGGGTGCTGCTCACCGGCATGGGGCGCGACGGAGCACAGGGGCTCAAGATGATGCGCCAACGGGGTTTTCTGACCATTGCCCAGGACCAGGCCAGCAGTGCTGTCTATGGCATGCCCAAGGCTGCTGCGGCGATCGATGCCGCAGTGGAAATCCGCCCGCTTGAAGGCATAGCCGGGCGTCTGACGGAAGTTTTTGCACAATGACGAAGTGTAACGAATCATGCCGCCTGGCCGGCCGTGTTCAGGTGACCAGCCATGAATGAGCTCCCCATCGAAGGGTTCGCCGCCGCCGATGAAAACTCGGCGATGGTGCTGCTGGTAGACGATCAGGCCATGATCGGCGAAGCCGTGCGGCGGGGCCTGGCCGATGAAGACAACATCGATTTTCATTTTTGCGCCGACCCGCACCAAGCGGTGCAGCAGGCCATGCGCATCAAGCCCACGGTAATTCTGCAGGACCTGATCATGCCTGGGCTCGATGGCCTGACGCTGGTGCGTGAGTACCGCAGCAACCCGGCCACCCAGGACATCCCGATCATCGTGCTGTCGACCAAGGAAGACCCGCTGGTCAAGCGCGCCGCGTTCGCGGCCGGGGCCAACGATTACCTGGTCAAACTGCCCGATACCATCGAGCTGGTGGCGCGCATTCGCTATCACTCGCGCTCCTACCTCACCTTGCTGCAGCGCGACGAGGCTTACCGCGCCCTGCGTGTCAGCCAGCAGCAGTTGCTCGATTCGAACCTGATGCTGCAACGGCTGATGAACTCCGATGGCTTGACGGGGCTGTCCAATCGACGCCATTTCGATGAGTACCTGGAGCTTGAGTGGCGACGGGCGATGCGCGAGCAGCAACAGTTGTCGTTGTTGATGATCGACGTCGATTATTTCAAGGCCTACAACGATACCTTTGGCCACCTGGCCGGAGACGAAGCGCTGCGGCGCGTGGCAGAGGCCATCCGTGGGTCGTGCTCGCGGCCCAGCGACCTTCCGGCCCGCTATGGCGGCGAGGAGTTTGCCCTGGTGTTGCCCAACACCTCCCCAGGTGGCGCCAGGCTGGTCGCCGAGAAACTGCGCCAGAGCGTGCTGGGCCTGGCGATCGAGCACATGGCACCGTCTGCCGGGTCGCACCTGACCGTCAGCGTGGGCTTGGCCACGCAGGTTCCGCCCATCGGCAGCCACTGCCGGCAATTGATCTCGGCGGCGGACAAGGGGCTGTACCAGGCCAAGAACGGTGGCCGCAACCAAGTGGGTGTCGCCTAGCAAGCCGGGGCAGGGGTGCACCTTTCTCGGCTGGCTGCACCCGGCGTCTGGTCGTCGACGACTGTCAGGCGGGTCTGCCGCCACGCGGCCGACTCGGTTATACTCGCAGGCTTTTCACCGAATTCGCACGAGTAGCCTGCCCATGGAAATCCAACCGATCCTGAACACCATCAAGGACCTCTCCGACCGCTCCCAGTCCATTCGGGGGTATCTTTGACTACGATCTCAAGCATGACCGCCTGATCGAAGTCAATCGCGAGCTGGAAGACCCCAACGTCTGGAACAAGCCTGAGTACGCCCAGGCCCTGGGCCGTGAGCGGTCCATGCTGGCGCAGGTCGTCGAGACCCTGGACAAACTGTCCAACGGGTTGGCTGACTGCAAGGACCTGCTGGACATGGCCGTCGAAGAGGGCGACGAAGGCGCTGTCGGCGACGTCGTGACCGAACTGCAAGGCCTGGAAGAACACCTGGCCCAGCTCGAGTTCCGTCGCATGTTCAGCGGCGAGATGGACATGAACAACGCCTACCTCGACATCCAGGCCGGCTCCGGCGGGACCGAGGCGCAGGACTGGGCCAACATCCTGTTGCGCATGTACCTGCGCTGGGCCGACAAGCGTGGCTTCGACGCTACCATCATCGAACTCTCCGAGGGCGAGGTGGCTGGCATCAAGGGCGCCACCGTGCACATCAAGGGCGAGTACGCCTTCGGCTGGCTGCGCACCGAGATCGGCGTGCACCGCCTGGTGCGCAAGAGCCCGTTCGACTCTGGTGCCCGCCGCCACACCTCGTTCTCGGCCGTGTTCGTCTCGCCCGAAATCGACGACAAGGTCGAAATCGAGATCAACCCATCGGACTTGCGCATCGATACCTACCGCTCCTCGGGCGCCGGTGGCCAGCACGTCAACACCACCGACTCGGCAGTGCGTATCACCCACGTGCCGACCAACACCGTGGTGGCGTGCCAGAACGAACGCTCCCAGCATGCCAACAAGGACACCGCCATGAAAATGCTGCGGGCCAAGTTGTACGAGCTGGAGATGCAGAAACGCAATGCGGCCTCGCAGGCGCTGGAAGACAGCAAGTCGGACATTGGCTGGGGCCACCAGATCCGCTCCTACGTGCTGGACGACTCGCGCATCAAGGACCTGCGTACCGGCGTCGAACGCAGCGATTGCCAGAAAGTGCTGGACGGTGACCTTGACCAGTACCTGGAAGCGAGCCTCAAGCAGGGGCTGTAAGCCACACCCTATCGCCGCGCCACCGGCCCCTTGCCGGTAGCGCGCGCCCTGCCCGCCAAGGGCAACGAATACCTGATGGAAACAAAGACGACATGAGCGACCTGAAGACCGAATCGCAAGACCTGCAACAGGAAGAGAACGCCCTGATCGCCCTGCGCAAGGAAAAGCTTGCCGCAGAACGCGCCAAGGGCAATGCCTTCCCCAACGACTTCCGTCGCGACAGCTACTGCAACGACCTGCAGAAACAGTACGCGGACAAGACCAAGGAAGAGCTGGAAGCAGCCGCGATCCCGGTCAAGGTAGCGGGCCGTATCATGCTCAACCGTGGCTCGTTCATGGTCATCCAGGACATGACCGGCCGTATCCAGGTCTATGTCAACCGCAAGACCCTGCCCGAAGAAACCCTGGCTGCGGTCAAGACCTGGGACCTGGGCGACATCATCAGCGCCGAGGGCACCCTGGCCCGCTCGGGCAAGGGTGACTTGTACGTCGAGATGACCCAGGTGCGCCTGCTGACCAAGTCGCTGCGCCCGCTGCCCGACAAGCACCACGGCCTGACCGACACCGAGCAGCGCTACCGCCAGCGCTACGTCGACCTGATGGTCAACGAAGAAACACGCCACACCTTCCGCGTGCGCTCGCAGGTCATCTCGCACATTCGCAAGTTCCTCATCGAACGCGACTTCCTCGAAGTCGAGACGCCGATGTTGCAGACCATCCCGGGCGGCGCAGCGGCCAAGCCGTTCGAAACCCACCACAACGCCCTGGACATGGCCATGTTCCTGCGTATCGCGCCTGAGCTGTACCTCAAGCGTCTGGTCGTCGGTGGCTTCGAGAAGGTCTTCGAAATCAACCGCAACTTCCGCAACGAAGGGGTTTCGACGCGCCACAACCCTGAGTTCACCATGCTTGAGTTCTACCAGGCCTACGCCGACTACCGCGACAACATGGACCTCACCGAGGAACTGTTCCGCGAGCTGGCGCAGCTGGTGCTGGGCTCTACCGATGTGCCGTACGGCGACAAGGTCTTCCACTTCGGCGAGCCGTTCGTGCGCCTGTCGGTGTTCGACTCGATCCTCAAGTACAACCCCGAGCTGACCGCTGCCGACCTGCAGGATGTCGACCGCGCCCGCGACATCGCCCGCAAGGCAGGGGCCAAGGTGCTGGGCCATGAAGGCCTGGGCAAGCTGCAGGTGATGATTTTCGAAGAGCTGGTCGAGCACAAGCTGGAGCAGCCGCACTTCATTACCGAGTACCCGTTCGAGGTTTCGCCGCTGGCCCGTCGCAACGACGAGAACCCTGCGGTGACCGACCGTTTCGAACTGTTCATCGGCGGGCGCGAAATTGCCAACGCCTACTCCGAGCTCAACGATGCCGAAGACCAGGCCGAGCGCTTCCTGGCCCAGGTGGCCGAGAAGGATGCCGGTGACGACGAGGCCATGCACTACGACGCCGATTTCGTGCGCGCGCTGGAATATGGCATGCCGCCAACGGCGGGCGAGGGCATCGGCATCGACCGCCTGGTGATGCTGCTGACCAACTCGCCATCGATCCGCGATGTGATCCTGTTCCCGCACATGCGTCCGCAGGCCTGAGTGAAGTCGAAAAAGCCGCCTTTTCAGGCGGCTTTTTCTTGCCCGAAGCTTTATGTTGTCATCACCGGCCCGCTCGCGATTCAATCCCTGGCCAAGTGAACCTACGATTCCAATGCCTGGGGCCAGATCGGACGCGAACGGGCATGCTCCGACCAGACACCGTACATGAGGTACTCCATGACAACCGCCATGGCTCAACAAGGGGCTGCCGGCATCGCCACCGCCGTTGCCGAAAGCGTGCGTTACCAGGGTCGCAAGACGGCCCGGCAAGGCAGCGAACAGCGCCGCCAACTGATTCTGGACGCCGCCATGCGCATCGTAGTGCGCGATGGCGTTCGGGGCGTGCGACACCGTGCCGTCGCCGCAGAGGCAGGGGTACCGCTGTCGGCCACCACCTACTACTTCAAGGATATCGAGGACCTACTCACCGACACGTTCGCCCAGTACGTCGAGCGCAGCGCCGCCTACATGGCCAAGCTCTGGCTCAACACCGAAGCGGTGCTGCGCCAACTGCTGGCCCAGGGCGACGGCAGTCCCCAGGCACGGGCAAAACTGGCCGATGAAGTGGCGCGCATGATGGCCGATTATGTGCAGCGCCAACTGCTCACCCGCCGCGATTTCATGATGGCCGAGCAGGCGTTTCGCCAGGAAGCGCTGTTGTGCCCGCGCCTGGCCGAGCTGGTGTGTGCCCACGAGCAGATTCTGCTGCACGGTACGCGCCAGCTGCTGCAAGTCGTTGGCTCGCGGCAGCCGGAACAGGATGCACAGATGTTGACGGCGATTATCGAGCAGATGGAATATCAGGGCCTGCTCAAGCACGCCGAGGCGCAGGCCGATGGGCCGATGCTGGCAATGCTTACCCGATACCTGCAGTTGGTGCTGGCGTCGGATTGAGCCCGACCTTTTCGAGGAAGAAAACCTGATGAAAGCCTGGCGTGTGGTGCTGTTGACGCTGTCATTCCTGATGCTGGGCGGTTGTCTGGTGACGTTTTCCGAACCGCTGCCAGGCAAGTCCTCGGCACCCAGGGGGCTTGTGGGCAGCTGGATCACCAAGGACGCCTGGGGCGAGCCGCTGAAGCTGGTCATCACGCGTGCCGACGCAGGGGCCTACAAGGCGGTAGCTACACCCAAGGGCAAATCTGCTCAAACCTATGTGTTCAACGTGGCCCAGCAGGGTAATCGCTGGTACCTGTCGGCGCGGGTGCCGGGCGAATTTGGGGGCAACTACGTGATCGGTGGTTTCGATATCGTCGATGGCAAGGAGCTGGTGGTCTATAACCTCGATGTGCAGCAAGTGCAGCAGGCCTTGGGCAGCAAGGAATTGAGCGGGCACAGCACCGAAGTGGCGCAGGACAACGGCGAGGGTGTGCTGGTCGACAGCCCGCCAGAGCGAGTCCTGGCCTACCTCAACGACCCCGCGAATTCGGACCTGTTCGTGGAGGCGGTGCGTTTCAAACGCGCTGGCAAGTGACAGGGCAGGTCTCGGGTGATTCGCGGGTGCGTCAACGGCGCGCGCCCACCCAGGCTGCTCGACACCTGAGTGGCCCGACACGAGCGGACATGGCTTGGCCTGACGGCCGATAAGGATTTCTTTGTGGACGAGTACCAGCAAACCATTCGCGCCCTGTCCGACCGTATCGTGGCCGCGCAAACGCCGATTCGCGTGCTCGATGCAGTCAAGTGGGACGATGGCATCCGCCGCGGCTTCTTCGAGGCCAAGGGCAAGGTGCCGCCTGCCGTGGACCGCGGCTATTATCAGGCGCGCTCACTTGGGTTCGACTCCAGCGCAGTGAAAGCGGAGTTCCAGGCCATCGAGCGTGACATCATCCGCCAGCTTGGCCAGTTCAGCCCCGTGGGGCAGATCATGAAACGCATGTGCCGCGAGTACCGCATGGTAGTGCGCATGCTCGAGGCCAGGGGCACGGAAGATTTCGGTCTGATTTCCCAGGAGCTGTACGGCGCTGCCTCCGACGTTTTCCATGCCGGTGACCCGACCCTGGCCGACCTTGGCCTGATGCTGTCGGACTACCTGAACAACATCGATGGGCGCGGCGACCTCAAGGACGAGCCGAAGAACCTGACGGCCAAGCAAGCGGTGGATATTCTCCAGTGCCGGTTGAACAAGGTGTTCGGCGAAGCCGAAGGGACCATCCGCGTGTTCGAGTCCGACGGCATCGTGGCCGATGCCGCCGCCGGTGCCGACTACATCAAGGTGCGTGCCGATGCCATGTTCAACGCGCGTGATGTACGGGCCTTGGAAGTCCACGAGGGGCTGGTGCATGTGGGCACCACACTCAACGGCCTGAACCAGCCCATCTGTACGTTCCTGGCCAAGGGCCCGCCTTCCTCGACGGTGACCCAGGAAGGCCTGGCCATCCTGATGGAAGTCATCGCTTTCGCCTCCTACCCCAGCCGCCTGCGCAAACTGACCAACCGGACCCGCGCCATACACATGGTCGAGGACGGTGCAGACTTCATGCAGGTGTACCAGTTCTTCCGAGAGCAGGGCTTCGACATGGGGCAGAGCTACAGCAACGCCAGCCGGGTATTCCGTGGGTCGGTGCCCAATGGCTTGCCATTTACCAAGGACTTGTCCTACCTCAAGGGCTTCATCATGGTTTACAACTACATTCAGTTGGCCGTGAAGAAGGGCAAGCTGGAGCAGATACCGCTGCTGTTCTGCGGCAAGACCACCCTCGAAGACATGCGCACCCTGCGCCAGCTCGTCGAGGAGGGCCTGGTGGAGCCGCCCAAGTACCTGCCTGAGCAATTCCGCGACCTGAACGCCTTGTCGGCCTGGATGTGCTTTTCCAACTTCCTCAACCACCTGAGCCTGGACCGTATTGAAACCGACTACGCGAACATCCTTTAACGGGCTGCGCCTGCTGACGGCAGGCATGCTGCTGGTGCTGCTGGGCGGGTGCAGCGGCTTGCTGTTCTACCCTGAGCGAGGCCAGGCGTTCACGCCTGAGCGGGCCAGGCTCGCCTACAGCGATGTCACCCTGGTTGCCGCCGACGGTGTGCGCCTGCACGCCTGGTGGCTGCCGGCCAAGCAAGGTGTGGCGGTCAAGGGCACGGTGCTGCACCTGCACGGCAATGGGGGCAATCTGCCCGGTCACCTGGGCGGCAGCTACTGGTTGCCGGAGCAAGGTTACCAGGTGCTGATGATCGACTACCGAGGCTACGGACTGTCCGAGGGCAAGCCGCGGCTACCTGAGGTCTATCAGGATATCGCTGCCGCCATGGCCTGGCTCGATCAGTCCCCGCAGGTCAAGGGCAAGCCTCTGGTGTTGCTGGGGCAGAGTCTGGGCGGTGCCATGGCCATCCACTACCTGGCGGCCCATCCCGAGCAGCGCGAACGCTTCAGCGCTCTGGTGTTCGACGGCGTTCCTGCCAGCTACCGAGCGGTGGGCCAGTACGCCTTGAGTACCTCGTGGATGACCTGGCCACTTCAGGTGCCCTTGTCCTGGCTGGTGCCCGATGCCGATAGCGCCGTCGAGTCCGTCGGGCAGCTGACCAGCCCGCCCAAGCTCTTCTTCCACAGCATCGATGACGACCTGGTGCCGATGAACAATGTCATCCGCCTGTATCAGCAGGCGCCGCCGCCTCGAGTGCTGCAGTTGACCCGAGGTGGGCACGTGCAGACGTTCGCCGACCCCACCTGGCGCGAAGTGATGCTGCGTTTTCTGGATGATCCCAGCCATTTCACCGGCCTGCGGCGGCTTGCCGAAGTGCCCAATGCCTATGACGAGAAGAGCCCGCAATGAGCGAAGAACGCAACGCCATACCGCTGATCCTGACGGGAGTCGGCAGCATCATCGTGACGGTGGGAGCCCTGTGGTACTACGGTTACCTGCACTTCGCCAAGCCTGAGGATGCCTTGTTGCTCCAAGACTTCACCATGCTCAAAACGGTACCGGGCGAAGACTACAAGGTGTCATTGGAGCCGGCAGCGCAGGTGGCCCAATGCGCCGAGGGTGTGCTGGTCCTGTTCGACACCCAGCAAAAAGGCCTCAGTGGCGTGCTGGTCGACAGTCGTAAGCGCGCCGTGCGCTGTGTGGGCGCAGATACGCCGCAGCAGGTGCGATAGGTCTTCGTGGCTAACCGGTAGCAGCAAAAAAGAACCCCGCGCTGGAGGGACGCTCCAGCGCGGGGTTCTTCGTCCTGCCGTGCTGCGTTACTTCATCGAAGAACGCGGTGCAACAGGCTGGTTGTCGTTGGAGATGGTGACTTCCACGCGACGGTTTTGCGCGCGGCCCGAGTTGCTGGAGTTATCCGCTACCGGATACTCCTTGCCGTAGCCTTGGGCAACGATGCGAGCTGGGTCTACACCGGCGCGGACCAGTGCCATGCGCACGCTGCCAGCGCGACGCTCGGACAGGGACTGGTTGTAGCTGGCCGAGCCGACGCTGTCGGTGTAACCCTCGACGATCACCTTGCGTTCAGGGTTTTCCTGAAGGAACTGAGCCAGCTTGGTGATGTTCGGGTAGGCATTGCTCTTGAGCTCAGCCTTGTTGAAGTCGAACAGCACGTCGCCGAAGGTCACCAGGGTGCCGCGGTCGGTCTGCTTGGCGTTCAGGCTCTGCTGCAGCTTGGCGATCTGGGCGTCACGGGCGTCCAGCTTGGCCTGCGCGCGCAGCGCGGCGGCGTTTTTCAGGTCGCCTTCGGCAGTGCGCAGGGCGATGGTCTGCTTGGCCACTTCAACGCGCTGGTTGGTCAGGTAGGCCAGTTGGTCGACCTTCTGCTCGTCTTCACGGTCCATGTAGGCCTTGTCGGCCTTGTTCAGCCAGTCCTGGGCGTCCTTGGTTTCAAGGGCAGCCACTTTGCTGGCCTGCGGATCGCTCTGCAGGGACGAGAAGTTGGTGCGAGCCGCTTCCAGGTTGGCGTTCGGGTCGTGCGAGCAGGCAGCGAGACCGACGCTCAGGGCCAGGAGGGCGGGAATCATGACGTGTTTGCGCATAGTGTTCATCCTTTGATCGAGTGCGAAGGCTAAGGGAGACAGGGCAGGGCTCACTGAGCGCTGCGCAGGCCTTCCTCACGTACGTCCTGGGCGCCTTGACGGGCGTCCTGTACGGCCTTCTGGGCCTTGGCCGCCTGGGCCTTACGTTCGGCGAGACGCGCGTCCCATTCGGCCTGTTCGGCCAGACGCTTGGCTTCGTCGTACTTCTTGTCATGCATGGCGATTTCGGCCTGCTTGAACTTGTCCTGAGCGGCTTTCATTTCGACAGCAGCGTACTCAGTGCCGCCTGCGCTGACGGCAGAGTTCACGGCGGACTGGGTCACGGCGTACTGTTCGGTAGGCGGGTTGCCTGCACAGCCAGCCAGGACCAGGCTACTGCCCAGGGCCAGCGCGGCCAGCTTGAACCCGCGCACGTAAGTGGATGAAGGTTTGACAGTGCGGGTTTTCATGGTGGTCAGCTCCATTGGATCACTCCTGATAATGACGATGTCCGTAGCAGTCCATCGCTCATCCCCCGGACCGTTTTCATGCGCTTGAGCTCGATGGCGCACAAGTACCGGTGTGCAGGGTTTTAGCGTGATGGCTATTGGCTCCGACTGGAAGAATTTTCGAATAGTTCAGTAAAAAGTCCAGATTACGAGTAACTCTTTCTGACTAATCGGTCAGCTGCAATCCAGCGGAACTTTTGCCCGCCCAAGCGGTTTTGGTCCTGATCGGCACCCGAAATCGTGGCCATGCGAAGATCATTTCTCATCGTTCTCAGCTTCAGTCAGGGCATGCAGATGCTGACGTGAAAGGGCGAGAAAACGAGGTGTGGGCCCTACGTCCTCGTACAGGGGATCGCCTTCCTCATCGGTGGCGATGACCTGATGCCCCTGCACGTAGGGGAAGCTTGCCTCCAGCTCCTCCAGCGCCGCTCCGACCAATTCGCCAAGCAGCGCTTCGGCAGTGCGCTTGGGGTACATGTCGATGAGCGCCGCCAGGCGCGCTTCGGACTCCAGATCAAGGTGCAACACATGTTCGGTACGGCTGAGGGTGCCGGCCGCGTTCTGTTCCCAGTGCTGGGCGAGTTCACGAATTTTCATGATGACCTCTGTTAGCGCCTGCTAGGGCATGCAAGGCATGAGAGTGGTGACCATCAACATTAGTTTGCTTTGGCTGCGCATGGCTTGCCATCGCCGCCTTGCTCTTGGCACTCTGGCAAGAGGTCGCGGCCTCATAGGCGGCGCGATGAGCCTAACAAGGCATGCCAGGCGCTCGAGCTGCGCCACGGAGAGGGCCAATGACCGATATCGATGTGCGTTTGCGTGAAGATGTCCATGTGCTGGGAGAGCTGCTAGGCGAGACTGTTCGTCATCAATATGGCGATGAGTTTTTGCAGAAGATCGAGGACATTCGCCACAGTGCGAAAGCTGATCGACGCAGTTCAGGCGAAGAACTCAGCTCGACCCTGGGTGACTTGGATGATGATGAGCTGTTGCCGGTGGCCAGGGCGTTCAACCAGTTCCTCAACCTGGCCAACATGGCCGAGCAATACCAGCTGATACGGCGTCGCGATGCCGATCAGCCCGAGCCTTTCGAGGCGCGCGTGCTGCCTGAGCTGCTGGCCCGCCTCAAGCAGGCCGGCCATGACGATCAGGCCCTGGCGCAGCAGCTGGCTGACCTGGATATCCAGCTGGTGCTCACCGCGCACCCTACCGAAGTCTCGCGACGTACCCTGATCCAGAAGTACGACGCCATCGCCGCCCAGCTGGCCGCCCAGGATCATCGCGACCTGACGCCTGCCGAAACCGCGCAAATCCGCGAGCGCTTGCGCCGTCTCATTGCCGAGGCCTGGCATACCGAAGAGATACGCCGTACGCGCCCAACGCCCGTGGATGAGGCCAAGTGGGGCTTCGCCGTGATCGAGCACTCGTTGTGGCAGGCCATCCCCAACCACCTGCGCAAAGTCGATCATGCCTTGCACGAGGCGACCGGCCAGCGTCTGCCACTGACGGCAGCCCCCATCCGCTTCGCTTCGTGGATGGGCGGTGACCGGGACGGCAACCCCAATGTCACCGCCAAGGTCACCCGAGAAGTCCTGCTGCTGGCGCGCTGGATGGCAGCGGACCTGTTCCTGCGCGACATCGATGCACTGGCGGCAGAACTTTCCATGCAACAGGCCAGTGCTGCCTTGCGCGAGCACGTGGGCGACAGTCCGGAGCCTTACCGTGCGCTGCTCAAGCAACTGCGCGACCGCTTGCGGGCAACACGCAGTTGGGCGCATTCGGCTCTGTCTGCCAGCGTACCGCCTGGGCCTGACGTGCTGGTGGACAACCGCGAGCTGGTTGCACCGTTGCAGTTGTGTCACCAGTCGCTGCATGACTGCGGCATGGGCATCATTGCCGATGGCCCGCTGCTGGACTGCCTGCGCCGGGCCGTGACCTTCGGCCTGTTCCTGGTCAGGCTGGACGTGCGCCAGGATGCCGCGCGCCACCGTGATGCGTTGAGCGAAATCACCGAGTACCTGGGCATGGGCCGGTATGCCGACTGGGATGAGGAACAGCGTATCGGCTTCCTGCAACAGGAGCTGGCCAACCGCAGGCCACTGCTGCCAGCCCACTTCGAGCCTCAGGACGAGACGGCCGAGGTTCTGGCCACCTGCCGGGAAATCGCCGCTGCGCCAGGCGCCTCGCTGGGCTCGTATGTGATTTCAATGGCAGGTGCCGCGTCGGACGTGCTGGCGGTGCAATTGCTGCTCAAGGAGACCGGCCTGGCCCGCCCGATGCGGGTGGTGCCGCTGTTCGAAACCCTGGCCGACCTGGATAACGCGGGCCCTGTGATGCAGCGGCTGTTGGCGCTGCCCAGTTATCGCGCCGGGCTGCACGGCCCTCAGGAGGTCATGATCGGCTACTCCGACTCGGCCAAGGATGCGGGCACCACGGCCGCTGCCTGGGCCCAATACCGCGCGCAGGAAAGCCTGGTGCGCATTTGCGCCGAGCACCAGGTCGAGTTGCTATTGTTCCATGGCCGGGGCGGTACGGTGGGGCGCGGCGGCGGCCCGGCTCACGCCGCCATTTTGTCGCAACCTCCGGGTTCGGTGGCGGGGCGATTCCGCACCACCGAACAAGGGGAGATGATCCGCTTCAAATTCGGCTTGCCCGGCATAGCCGAGCAGAACCTCAACCTCTACCTGGCCGCCGTGCTCGAAGCCACGCTGCTGCCACCGCCGCCCCCGCAGCCGGCGTGGCGCGACCTCATGGACCAGATGGCTGCCGATGGGGTCAAGGCTTACCGCGACGTGGTGCGTGAGCACCCGGATTTCGTCGAGTACTTCCGCCAGTCGACCCCCGAGCAGGAGTTGGGGCGCCTGCCGTTGGGCAGTCGCCCGGCCAAGCGACGTGCCGGCGGTATCGAAAGCCTGCGCGCCATACCCTGGATCTTCGGCTGGACCCAGACCCGACTGATGCTGCCAGCCTGGCTGGGTTGGGAAACGGCACTGAGCAATGCGCTGGCCGCCGGGCAGGGCCCGTTGCTTGCGCAGATGCGCGAGCATTGGCCGTTTTTCCGCACGCGCATCGACATGCTGGAGATGGTCCTGGCCAAAGCCGATGCACAAATTGCAGAGGCCTACGACCAACGTCTGGTGCAACCGCACCTGCTGCCTTTAGGTGCGCAACTGCGCGACCTATTGTCGCAGTCGTGCCAGGTGGTGCTGAACCTGACTGGGCAGCAGGTGCTACTGGCGCATAGCCCTGAAACGCTGGAATTCATCCGCCTGCGCAACACGTACCTGGACCCGCTGCATCGGCTACAGGCAGAACTGCTGGCCCGTTCGCGTAACCGCCAGGCCGCTCTGGACAGCCCGCTGGAGCAGGCATTGCTGGTGACCATCGCCGGTATTGCCGCAGGGCTGCGCAACACCGGTTGAGGGGAGGGGGCAGGTCTGCTCCAGAACGGCGCAGGGGGGCACCGAACAGCTGCGGTACGGGGGTTGCGCTGGGCGCAACCACTTGCCCGCTCGACCTGAAGTGGTGCATTCATGCAACTTTGGGACGCTTGTCGGGCTGGCAGGCGCTGTGTATCTTGAGCAGCCTTCTGACCGATTCATGGTCATACCGAATTTCCGGACTTGGCCCTGGTTGCCGAATCCATTGAATTGCATACAAAAATTTGAGGAGCACAAGATGCGCGTAATTCTGCTGGGAGCTCCCGGGGCCGGTAAAGGTACTCAGGCAAAGTTCATCACCGAAAAGTTCGGTATTCCACAGATCTCCACTGGTGACATGCTGCGTGCTGCGGTCAAGGCCGGCACGCCCCTGGGCCTTGAGCTGAAAAAAGTCATGGATGCCGGCCAGCTGGTCTCCGACGAGTTGATCATCAGCTTGGTCAAAGAGCGCATCGCCCAGCCTGATTGCGCCAACGGTTGCCTGTTCGACGGGTTCCCGCGCACCATCCCGCAGGCAGAGGCCATGGTCGCTGCAGGCGTGGATATCGATGCCGTGGTCGAGATCGCCGTGGACGACGAAGAAATCGTTGGCCGCATGGCAGGCCGCCGTGTGCACCTGGCCTCGGGCCGTACCTACCATATCCAGTACAACCCGCCGAAGGTCGATGGCAAGGACGATGCCACCGGCGAAGACCTGATCCAGCGCGATGACGACAAGGAAGAAACCGTTCGCCATCGCCTGTCGGTCTACCACAGCCAGACCAAGCCACTGGTGGACTTCTACCAGAAGCTGTCGGCTGCCAACGGTGGCAAGCCCAAGTACAGCCACATCGAAGGTGTGGGCTCGGTGGAGGCGATTACTGCCAAGGTGCTGGCCGCGCTGAGCTGATCGGCACGTTGTCATTGAACGACGGCCCGCTTGCGGGCCGTCGTCGTTTTTGGCCTCGTGCGATGCTGTGGTATCCCTGGCGGCCCACACGGAGGGGGTTTGGGACACGAAGGCGCCGCTGCTCTATACTCCCGCTTTTTTCCACTCACACCTGGATACCTGTTCGATGACCACCTTGTTGGCCCTGGATACCGCTACCGAAGCCTGTTCCGTTGCACTGCTGCATAACGGCGAGGTAACCAGCCACTACGAGGTGATCCCGCGCATGCATGCCCAGAAGTTGCTGCCGATGATCAAGCAGCTGCTGGCCGAATCCGGCGTCGCCCTGGGCACGGTCGATGCCATTGCGTTCGGCCGTGGCCCGGGTGCGTTCACTGGCGTGCGCATTGCCATCGGCGTGGTACAAGGGCTGGCTTTCGCCCTGGAGCGGCCCGTATTGCCGGTGTCCAACCTCGCCGCGCTGGCCCAGGGCGCATTGCGTCAACAGGGTGCCCAGCAAGTGGCCGCCGCCATCGACGCGCGTATGGACGAGGTGTACTGGGGCTGCTATCAGGCCGTAGCGGGGGAAATGCGCCTGCAAGGCGATGAAGCGGTACTGCCACCTGAACGCGTGGCGTTGCCAGCCGGGGCACAAGGACTTTGGTTTGGGGCAGGCACGGGCTGGGGCTATGCCGAGCGCCTGGCGGTCACTGTTGGCGCAAGCGACCCCTCTGCCTTGCCCAGCGCCCTTGATGTACTGAGCCTGGCCCGCTTTGCCTGGGATCGGGGTGAGGCCATCGCAGCCGAGCAGGCCCAGCCGATCTACCTGCGTGACAACGTGGCCACGCCCAAAAAACAGTGAGGCTGTTCGTCGGGCGCTCTCGATAGTGCTACAACCTTTTGCACAAACTGTGGTCAAGTTCTCAATCGAGCGTTAGCGGCGGGCCATCAATGCTGCTAAATTGCCATCATTGGTCCCGGGTGCTCATGCCATGCGTGTCGACGGTTTCTCATCACAGTCCTTTCCGATCAAGCGTACGCCGCGCAAGGCGGCCGTGCATGATGACGTGGCCGATGATGTCGAACTGGTAGAAGAGGCTGCCATGGCACCTCAGGAGCCTGCTGCTCGTCGCCGTGCCAGCACGCTGCCAGCCCGTCAGCAAGACATGGTGTTCCCCCGCGCCCGTGACCGGCGCACCGCCTCGGCCCTTGCCAGTTACCTGAGCACAGCAGGCTTTACTGACTGGGACATGGAAGTACTGGGGCTCGACCTGTACATTTGACGGATGAGCCTGCCGTCCATCCCCTATTTCATTGGTTGCCCGTCGTGGAGCGAAAACGCCTGGCGTGAGTACCTGTACCGTGCTGACGCCAGCGCCGCGCAGATGCTTGGGCTGTACAGCCAGGTATTCAATGCCGTCGAAGGCAACACAACGTTCTATGCCAGGCCATCACCTGCCACGGTGGCCCGGTGGGCGGCAACGATGCCGGCGCATTTTCGCTTCACGGCCAAGTTCCCCCGCGACATCAGCCACGGTGGCGACCTGCGCGACCATCTCGAACCTGCCTTTGACTTCATTCGCCTGATGGCGCCGCTCGGGGCACGCGTGTCTCCTTACTGGCTGCAGTTGCCCGCTTTGTATGGGCCGGGGCGACTGGAAGAGCTGAGCCAGTTTCTGGAGCAGGTGGGCGTGAGCGTGGCGGTGGAAGTGCGTCACCCGGCGTTCTTCGCCAAAGGTGAGGAAGAACGCGCGCTCAACCGGCTGCTGGCCAAGTTGGGCGTCGAGCGGGTATGTCTCGACCCGAGAGCGTTGTTCAGCTGCACTTCCACGGACCCTGCCATCGTGCACGCCCAGTCCAAGAAACCCAATGTTCCACCACGACCAGCTGCTTTCACTCAGCATCCGCAGGTGCGCTTCATCGGCCATCCGGCGCTTGAATACAACGAACCCTTCCTCACCCCTTGGGTGGACAAGCTGGCCGCATGGATCGAGGAGGGGCGCAGCCCTTACATCTTCTTGCATACGGCTGACAACCGCCTGGCGGCCGCATTGGCGCAACGTTTCCACCAGCGGCTCATGCAGCGCCTGCCCGGGCTGGCCGCACTGCCGGAATTGCCGCGAGCGCCGGAGGTCGAACAGCTGGGCCTACTTTGATTTTTTCCCGACCGCCGGAGTGCTTGATCATGGATGTGCAAACCCTGCGAGCCGAAGCCTTCAAGGCCTTGCATCAACGCGCTGGCGTCTTCGTCATGCCCAACCCTTGGGACGCCGGTTCAGCCAAGCTGCTGGCCAGCCTGGGTTTCGAGGCCTTGGCCAGCACCAGCGCCGGGCTTGCCTTCAGCCTGGGTCGGCCGGATGCCGAAGGGGCGCTGAGCCTCGATGACGTGCTGGACAACGCAGGGGTAATCGTCGACGCCACCGCGTTGCCGGTCGCTGCGGACCTTGAGAACGGCTTCGGGGATTCGCCCGAGGATTGCGCCCAGGCCATCCTGCGCGCTGCAGAGGCGGGGCTGGTCGGTGGCTCCATCGAGGACGCCAGTGGCCGCGCCGCGACGCCCATCTATGAACGGGGCCTTGCGGTGGAGCGTGTCCGTGCTGCCGTGCAGGCGGCGCGCAGCCTGCCGTTTCCCTTCACTTTGTGCGCGCGCGCGGAAAACCTGCTGCACGGTCGCCAGGACCTGGACGACACCATCGAGCGCCTGCAAGCGTTCGCCGAGGCGGGCGCCGACGTGCTTACGCCCCTGGCCTGCGTACGGCCGAGGAAGTGCGGGCAGTGGTGCAGGCGCTGGCCCCGCGCCTGGTGAACGTGCTGATGGGCATGGCGGGGGTGCCGTTGTGCGTCAACCAGCTTCAGGACCTGGGTGTACGGCGCATCAGCGTGGGTTCGTCGATGGCGCGTGTGGCCTTTGGCGCCTTGCAGCGTGCAGCGCAGGAAATCCGTGAGCAGGGTACTTTCGGCTACGCCGAAGAGGCCTTGCCGTTCGACCAGCTCAATGACCTGTTCCGTCGCGGATGAAGGTCGTTCTGGCGCTTCTGGGCGTACTGGTGCTGGCGGCCGGCCAGGCGTGGCACCTGGGCTGGCGCCCGCCTGCGCAGTGGAACCCGCTGGCCCCCTTGGACGTTAGCCAGCCACCCAACTGGCTGACTGGCTTCAAGCTCAAGCGCCTACGCGACGACCCGGCGCTTTGCCAGCAGGCGCTTCAGAGCAGTCAACTGCGCTACCGGGCGCAGGCTGACAGCCCTGCTTCGGCCAAATGCCCGCTGAGCAATGTCTGGCGTATCGAGGGTGGCCAAGCCCGCCTGAGCAGCAGTTTCCTGGCCAGTTGCCCACTGGCGGTCGCCTACGCCTTGTTCGAGCGCCATGGCCTGCAGCCGGTGGCTCAGCGCGTGCTGGGCCAGCCGGTGGTGCAGGTCGATCACCTGGGCAGCTTTGCCTGCCGCAACGTCTACAACCGCAAGGCAGGGCGCTTGAGCCAGCATGCCAGCGCCAACGCTCTGGACATTGCCGGGTTTCGTCTGCGCGACGGCCAACGTATTGTCCTGGCGCGCGACTGGCAGGGGAGCGGGGACAAGGCGGTGTTCCTGCGTGAGGTACGTCAGGCAGCGTGCGAGCACTTCAGCACGGTTCTGGGGCCGGAGTACAACGCCGCGCACCGCGATCACTTTCACGTGGACATGGGCCGTTGGCAGGTGTGCCGTTAGCCTCAGGCGTAGGCGCGCACATTGTTCAACACCACTGGGCGCGCCCAGTGCATGTCGAAGGCCAGGTCGTGCTGCTGGCGTGCCAGGGTCGGCTCATCGAACGGTTCGGGGGCCGGGTCCAGCAGGGTGCTGTCGAATTCGGCGATCGGCAGGAACAGCGGCCGTGGCGCAGGGCCGGGCCCCGGCTCGGCGACCGGTTGGCCCTGGCGGGCGACCACGGGCCGAACCCAACTGTTGTCGATATCGAGCTGGCGCTGCTGCTCGATCATTTCCAGCGCACCGAACGGCTCAGGGGCAGGCGGCAGCAGGTTGGCCTCCAGTTCGGCCTTGGGCAGGAACAACGGCTCGGGCGGCGCGACCACCGTGTCTTGCACCGGGCAGGCGCGTTGTGCGTCGATCAGCGCCAAGGCACGCGCACCGCCAACAGGTTCTCCGCTGTCCTGGTCGTACTGCACGAATGACTGGCTGACGCTGTCGACGGACGTTTCAGGCTGCTCGGCCATTGCCCGGGCGAAGAAATCCTGCCACAGGTGGCTGACGCCCCCCAGTGCCTGGGTATTGTGCTGACTGTAGTTGTCGACAGGCGACAGGTAGGTCAAGCCGATAGGAAGAATTTCTGACATGGCAGTCGCGCGCGTTGTGCTCTGGCAGAATAGCGGGATATTGCCTGTATCGGCCGTGGCTGCTGATTCATTAAGGCTTGGTTTGATTTTTAGGTGTAGACGATGGAAGAGCAAGGTGCGGGTATCAGGGTCGAGGCGATGTCGGCTGAGTACGCGGAGCAGGCCAAGGGTTGGGCTGAACGCCTAGGCCTGCCGCTACAGGACGAGAGCGCCGGCTTCGCCGTGCAGATCGGCGCTGACGGCTTGCAGATCCAGCAGCTGGGGCCGCAGGCCCCGGGGCCGGTGCGGGTCGACTTCGTCGAAGGCCAGGCCGCGCACCGGCGCCAGTTTGGCGGTGGCAACGGGCAGATGATCGCCAAGGCGGTGGGCATCGCCCAAGGCATACGGCCGCAGGTGCTGGATGCCACGGCGGGGCTGGGCAAGGATGCGTTCGTGCTGGCCAGCCTGGGCTGCCAGATAACCCTGATCGAGCGCCAGCCGCTGATCGCCGCGTTGCTGGAAGATGGCCTGGCGCGCGCCCGTGCGGATGAAGAGGTGGGCCCGATTGTCGGGCGCATGCGCCTGCTGGCCGGCAACGCCATCGAGCGTATGCGCGCCTGGGAAGGCGAGGCACCACAGGTCATCTACCTCGACCCGATGTTCCCGCACCGCGACAAGAGCGCTCTGGTGAAAAAGGAAATGCGCGTGTTCCGGCCCTTGGTGGGTGATGACCTGGATGCCCCGGCCCTGCTTGAAGCTGCCCTGGCGCTGGCCAGCCACCGGGTGGTGGTGAAGCGCCCGCGCAAGGCACCGATCATCGACGGGCCGAAGCCGAGCCATAGCCTGGAGGGCAAGTCGAGCCGGTATGACATTTACCCCAAGAAGGCGTTGAAAGCTTAAAAGGAAATGTATCGGCCAGTGTGATCATTCCCGAAGTCTGCGGAGATCTTCCCGTAGTGCATCCATGATTGCATCCTCGTTTTCCTCATAGAATGCGAGACTAACTTGGGAGTCGACGGAAGGTCGGCGACTTGGACTTGGACTTGAACTTGGACCTGGAGGCGGGGTTTGGGAGTCTGGTACCAGAGCCAGGCTGACGGCCACCTCGTTCCGCGTATATCGCCATTTTGACGAGCGTGTAGCCGAATACATGTCGTATAGCATTTTTTCTTTATCAAGCCTCTCGATAATATGATTTGCGTGCTGGATCTTCTCTGTGCGCCCCCGATCGGTCGCATCACTCAGCATAGTCCTTGCACCTGATAGGCGTTTCTTTAGCGATTTGCCGAGCGCCATGTGTTCGTTAGCGGACAAGCTGGAGTTGGGGGTGTATAGCTTGGGTGAAAGCTTTTGATACGAGTATCCGCCTTTTCGCCACTTGAAGAACGAAGTATATCGGCCACTTGGGTCCGACCGGTTAATCGGGTCATTGCTGCAGTAGGCGTAAGCATTGATTCCCCCTTTTCCAAATGGTGACAAGCTGTCCACACTGTAAAAGCGCATCAGCTCTGGATTGAACAGGCGGTGACCATTACCCAGCAAGTAGCCTATGGCGGCGGGTAACCAACTCTGGCCTGTGAATCGAGATAACAAGGGATTGTCAGGCGGGCTACTGTCATTGCCGTAGGGGCCGTAGTTAATGGTCGTCTGGCTTTCTGAGACAATGTTGACGGTCGACGATTGTGCGTCTGTAGCCAGGAGGCTCGCTTGCGAAGGTAGGCTTGTCGTTTCGCATAGGTTCTGGCTATTGGCGCTGAGCACTGTCTGGTGAGTACTGCCTGTATACAAAGTCGAAAGCTTATTGCCTTTGTAAAAGATCTTCAGTGTTCGCGCTTTCATGGGGGTGTGCTCATAGTCGTAGAGGATACGAGCTTGTTGAAGAGTTTCAGGGTTGACTACTGGCAATAATGCCAGTAGTCATGGGCGTGTTGGTTAAACAGGCTCTGGCCAATTGGCGAGCGTGGTCCGCGCAGGATCGGCCTTGTATCGCGAAAGGGCTGCAAGGCAGCCCGTGATTCCAGCGTTGTCGCGAATATTGCTGGGGCTCTACGGCCTTTTCGCGACACAAGGCCGCACACAAAGGCCCGTTTACGCCTCAGGGTTTGAATGCCCGCAAGAATACCCCCACCACCTCGCGTACATGCACCTCGGCCTCATCCTCCTCCAGCGGCGCTGCGCACCCCAGCAATAACCGGTAATCCGGTGCCCCCTTGACCAGGCAGAAGAAGTGCTCTGCCGCACGCAGCGGGTTGTCTATGCGCAGTAGCCCGCGCTCATGGGCCGCACGCAGCAGCGCTTCCATTCCGGCCAGCACGCGCTTGGGCCCGGCTTCGTAAAAGTATTCGCCAAAGCTCGGGTCCAGGCTGCCCTGGGCCATGATCAGGCGGCTGAGCTTGACCGCTTCGTCACTGCTGATCAGTGCCTGGAAACCACGGGCAATTGTCAGCAGTACCTCTTCTACTGGTACACCTTCGGGGTACTCGAACAACAGGTCAGGCAGCTGGATCTGGCAGGTGGCCATGACCGCCGAGCAGAAAAGCGTCTGCTTGTCGGTGAAGTGGCTGTACACCGTAAGCTTCGATACACCTGCTGCTGCCGCGACCGCATCCATGCTGGTGCTTGCGTAACCCAGGCTCAGAAACAACGACTTGGCCGCTTCGAGAATGGCCTGGCGCTTGGCAAGGTCCTTTGGGCGGCCTGGGCCGCTGGAGACGTCATTGGACATTGGGATCTGCATCTACCTAGAAGGTTGCCTATCTTATACGGCTTGAGCTGGGCTCGCTGTCCTTGACCGCAATACCGTGAAAACGCTCCAAAAAAACTCGGGACGCTCTTCCCGCGCTCTGACGGCTGACTTACTATGCCGGCCGGTTCAAATATTCGATCAGCATTTTGCGAAGGGATTCCCGATGTTGCACCGTGCCCTCAGCCTTGCCCTGCCCGTGGTCTTGTTGATGCTCACGGCGTGTAATCAGGAACCCGCCTCACCTGCGGTGGTCCGCCCCGCATTGGTGGTTAAGCCGCAGCCAGCCGAGGCGGTGGCGGATACTTATCCAGGCGAAGTCAGGGCGCGACTGGAACCGGAACTGGCTTTTCGCATCGGTGGCAAGGTCAGCAAGCGGCTTGTGGAAGAAGGCCAACGGGTCAAGCTCAACCAGCCGCTGGCCGAACTGGACCCGCAGGATGTGCGCCTTCAGTTGGAGGCTAACCGCGCGCAAGTAGCCGGTGCCGAGGCCAACCTGGCGCTGGTGCGCACCGAGCGTGACCGTTACCAGAAACTGCTCGACAAGCAGATGATCAGCCACTCTCAGTACGACAACGCCGAAAACCTCTACCGCGCTGGAATCGCTCGGCTCAAGCAGGCCAAGGCTGAGTTCGACGTGGCCGGCAACCAGGCAGACTACGCGGTGTTGCGTGCGCCCCAGGCAGGGGTGATAGCCAGGCGCCAGGTCGAGGTCGGTCAAGTCGTCGCTGCGGGGCAGACGGTATTCACCTTGGCAGCTGACGGCGAGCGCGAAGTGGCCATCGCCGTTCCCGAGCAGCAATACGCCCGCTTCGCCGTGGGCCAGCCTGTCACCGTGGAGCTGTGGTCGCACCCGGGGCAGCGCTTCGAAGGGCGGATCCGCGAGCTGTCGCCGGCCGCTGATCCTCGCTCCAGAACCTACGCGGCTCGGGTTGCCTTTACCTCCGCCGACGTGCCGGCGACCCTGGGTCAGAGCGCCAGGGTGTTCATCGCCCATCCAGGTCAGGCGGCGCTGTCGGTTCCCCTGTCGGCCGTCACGGCTGAAGCTGGCCAGGCGTACGTCTGGCGGGTCACTGGCGAGCACCGTGTGCAGCGGGTCACGGTGCAGCTTGGCGCCTACGGTACTGACAGCGTGCCTGTGCTGGCGGGGCTTACGGCTGACGACTGGGTGGTGGCAGCCGGCGGCCATGTACTGCGCGAAGGCCAGCAGGTGCGACCCGTGGACCGCGCCAACCGTGCCGTCGCCCTGACGGGCAAGGAGTAACTCACGATGGGTTTCAACCTCTCTGCCTGGGCGCTGCGCAACCGCCAGATCGTGCTGTTCCTGATGATAGTGCTCGCAGGCGTTGGTGCGCTGTCCTACACCAAGCTGGGTCAGAGCGAAGACCCGCCCTTCACCTTCAAGGCCATGGTCATCCGCACCTTATGGCCCGGGGCCACCGCTGAGGAAGTGTCGCGCCAGGTCACAGAGCGCATCGAGAAAAAGCTCATGGAAACCGGCGAGTACGAAAAGATCGTCTCGTTCTCGCGCCCGGGTGAATCGCAGGTGACCTTCATGGCCCGCGATTCCTTGCACTCAGCCGATATCCCGACATTGTGGTACCAGATACGCAAGAAGGTCGCCGACATCCGCCACACCCTCCCGCCCGAGGTGCAGGGCCCGTTCTTCAACGATGAATTCGGCACCACGTTCGGCAACATCTATGCGCTGACAGGGCCGGGTTTCGACTACGCGGTGCTCAAGGACTATGCAGACCGTATTCAGATCCAGCTGCAGCGGGTCAGGGATGTGGGCAAGGTCGAGCTGATCGGTTTGCAGGACGAAAAGATCTGGATCGAGCTGTCCAACGTCAAGCTGGCCACCCTAGGCATCCCCTTGCAGGCGGTGCAGCAGGCGTTGCAGGAGCAGAATGCGGTAAGCACGGCCGGGTTCTTCGAAACGCCCAGCGAGCGTGTGCAACTGCGGGTGAGTGGGCGGTTCGACAGTGTCGAGCAGATTCGCCAGTTGCCGCTGCGCGTGGGGGAGCGCACGTTTCGCCTGGGCGATGTGGCGCACGTGTACCGGGGCTACAACGATCCGCCTGCGCCACGGATGCGCTTCATGGGCGAAGACGCCATCGGCCTGGCGGTGTCGATGAGGGACGGGGGTGACATCCTGACCCTGGGCAAGGCCCTGGAAACGGAATTCGAGCGCCTGGCCCGCGGCTTGCCGGCCGGCATGTCGCTGCACAAGGTGTCTGACCAGCCCGCTGCGGTGAAGGCAGGGGTTGGTGAATTCGTCCAGGTGCTGTGCGAGGCACTGGTGATCGTCCTGTTGGTCAGTTTCTTTTCGCTAGGCCTGCGCACGGGGTTGGTGGTAGCCCTGGCCATCCCCCTGGTGCTGGCCATGACCTTCGCCGCCATGTACTACTTTGGCATCGGCCTGCACAAGATCTCGCTGGGTGCGCTGGTGCTCGCCCTGGGGTTGCTGGTCGATGACGCCATCATTGCCGTGGAGATAATGGCGATCAAGATGGAACAGGGCTTGGACCGCCTCAAAGCGGCAAGCTATGCCTGGACCAGCACGGCCTTCCCCATGCTGACCGGCACCCTGATCACTGCAGCTGGGTTTCTGCCCATTGCCACGGCTGCCTCCAGCACCGGCGAGTACACACGTTCGATCTTCCAGGTGGTGACCATTGCGTTGCTCACCTCCTGGGTGGCCGCCGTGCTCTTCGTACCCTACCTGGGCGAGCGGTTGCTGCCGGACCTGGCCAAGCGACACGCCGCTCGCCACGGTAACGGCCGGGCTGCACCGGACCCGTATGCCACGCCCTTCTACCAGCGCGTGCGCCGCGTGGTGACATGGTGCGTACGGCGCCGCAAGACCGTCATCGTGCTGACCATCGCCGTGTTCGTGGGCAGCGTGTTCCTGTTTCGCTTCGTGCCGCAGCAGTTCTTCCCGGCCTCTGGGCGTCCTGAGCTGATGGTCGACCTTAAACTTGCCGAAGGCGCATCGCTGGTCAACACGGGCGAGAAAGTCCGGCAACTGGAGCAGTTGCTCAAGCAGCAACAGGGCATCGTCAACTACGTTGCCTATGTCGGCTCAGGGTCGCCGCGCTTTTATCTGCCCTTGGATCAGCAACTGCCTGCCGCCAGCTTCGCCCAATTCGTGGTGCTGGCCGACTCCATGCAGGCACGCGAAAACTTGCGCAGTTGGTTGATCAACACGGTCGAGCAGCAGTTCCCTGATCTGCGCGCGCGCATCACTCGGCTGGAGAACGGTCCACCGGTGGGCTACCCCGTGCAGTTTCGGGTGACAGGCGAGCATATCGAACAGGCCCGCGCCCTGGCCCGGGAGGTGGCAGAAAAGGTGCGGGAGAACCCCCATGTGGTCAACGTGCACCTGGACTGGGAAGAACCCAGCAAGGCCGTGTTCGTGGAAATCGATCAGGACCGCGCCCGCGCCCTGGGCGTCAGCACCCGCCAGTTGTCCAGTTTCCTGCAAAGCTCGCTGACGGGCACCGCGGTCAGCCAGTACCGAGAAGACGATGAACTGATCGAAATCCTGCTGCGAGGCACCTCACAGGAACGCAACGACCTGAGTCAGCTTGCAAGCTTGTCGCTGCCCACGGACAACGGGCGTAGCGTGGCTCTGTCACAGGTGGCCACGCTGGCCTACGGCTTCGAGGAAGGCATCATCTGGCACCGCGACCGTTTGCCGACGGTGACCGTGCGCGCCGATATCTATGACAAGGTGCAGCCGGCCACGGTGGTCGGGCAGGTACAGCCTACCTTGCAGGGCATCCGGGCCAAGTTGCCCGATGGTTACCTGCTGGAGGTGGGCGGCACGGTGGAAGATGCCGAGCGGGGGCAGAAATCGGTGAATGCCGGCATGCCGTTGTTCATCGTGGTCGTGTTGAGCCTGCTGATGATTCAGCTGCGCAGTTTCTCGCGCACGATCATGGTCTTTATGACGGCGCCGCTGGGCCTGATTGGCGTGACCCTGTTCCTGCTGGTGTTCAACCAGCCGTTCGGGTTCGTCGCCATGCTGGGGACCATCGCCCTGGCAGGCATGATCATGCGCAATTCGGTCATTCTGGTAGACCAGATCGAGCAGGATATCGCCTCTGGGCTGGTGCGCTGGCAAGCCATTGTCGAAGCCACCGTGCGCCGTTTCCGGCCTATCGTGCTGACCGCCTTGGCGGCTGTGCTGGCCATGATCCCGTTGTCGCGCAGCGTGTTCTACGGGCCAATGGCCGTGGCGATCATGGGCGGGCTGATCGTCGCTACCGCCCTGACCCTGTTGTTTCTCCCGGCGTTGTATGCCGCTTGGTTCAAGGTCAGGGAGAGCGACTAGCGGCTTTGTTGCTTCGATGTAAAAGGGGCGCACTTCACGAAGGAGCCCCTCGCAGGGTGCGATCAGAGTGCGCCAAACACTTTCTTGGCCAGGCTCGTGGCGGCCTGGGCAGGGTTCTGCCGAATGCTCTGCTCCTGTTTGGCGATCATCTCGAACAAACCGTCCATGGCCTTTTCCGTCACGTAGCTTTCGATGTTGGCGTCATTCTTGATCAGCCCCAGGCCTTTGGCCTGTGCGGCAAAAGCGTTGTACTGCTGGGCCACGCCGACCTGGTCGGTCGCGTGCTTGACGATCGGCAGGAATTTGGCACGGATCTGCTCACGGCTGCTTTTGTTCAGGTACTGGGTCGCCGAATCCTGACCGCCGCCAAGGATGCCCTTGGCATCGGTCACGGTCATGTTTCTCACGGCGTTGACGAGAATGGCCTGGGCCTGCGGCACAGCCGCTTCGGCGGCCTTGTTCATGCCGGCTTCGAGCGCGTCCACCTGCTCGCCTTTGCCGAACATTTTCATGGCCTTGGCCGCCTTGCCCAGGTTGCCGGGCAGCTCGATACGCACGTCCGGGTTGTTGCTGAAGCCGCCCGGCGTGCTTAGCTGCTTGACGGCCAGTTGCGCGCCTTGGGTCAGTGCGTCTTTCAGGCCACCGGTGGCGTCCTTTTGGCTGAGGTCGCCAAGCGACAGGGCAAAGGCGCTGGCCGACAGCAGCAGGCCGGCGCACAGGGTGGTCAGACGCAGGGAGGAGCGGGTCATGGCAGTGTCCTTGTAATCAGAAAAAGGGTCATAGGGTCGCTGTTGCCAGGCCGTCATCCCGGTGCAGGGCAACCTGGCGGATCGACAAGCGCAGCTCGGCCGACAGCACGCGCTTGGCCACGCCTTCGGCCAAACCGCCTAGCTTGTTGCTGTAGCTCAGTTTGCCGTGTGCATTGACGCGCAGCACACCTTGGTCGATCAGCGTCTGGATAAAGTGGCGGAACAGGCTTTTGTCGAAAAATTCCGGTGCGTTCAGACCATGCAAAATAGAAAGGCGCTGGGCCATCGTCACGCACAGCGCTTCGAGCGCTTCGGCGCTCAGGGTACCTTGGCCGCTGTTGAGCAGCAGCGAAGTCGCCATGTAGAAGCGCTGCAGGGTCTGGGTGATGCTGCGCGCCAGTAGGGTCAGCAGCACGAACTGACGAGAACTGGGCGCGGCACGGACAAAGATGTCATTGTCCTGGCGAAGCAAGCCTTGCTCCACCAAGGCGCCCAGCCATTGGTCGATCACCTCGTCGAGCTGCTCAGGTTCCCAGCACAGGAACAGCTCTGCCTGCAAGTAGGGGTACAAGGCATGGACATATTGGCCTAGCAACGCGCGGCTCATGCGTGAGCTGCTGAGGAAGAAGCTTGCCAGCAGGGCCGGCAGGGCAAAGATGTGCAGGACATTGTTGCGGTAATAGGTCATCAGTACCGCGTTGTTTTCATCCAGGTACAGAATGCGCCCGAGCGCGTCTTTCTGCTCTGCCACCAGATCCATCCCGCGCACATGCTCGATCAGGGCCTGACCGTCGCCTTCGGGCAATGTGGTATGGGCGGAGTAGGGCACCTGGCGCATCAACGCCAGGTACAGGTCGAGCACGCGCACCAGCGCACGTTCGTCCAGGGCCAGCTTGCTGGTGGAGAGCAGGGCCAGCGCCACCAGGTTGACCGGGTTGATGGCCGCTGCGCCGTTCAAGTGCCTGGCCACGGTATCGCCCAGGCGCGTCGTGGTTTCGCTGAGCCAAGCCGGGCGGTACTGCGGCCCGTGGTCCTGGTCTCGCCAGCCGGGTTGCTGCTGGTCGAGAAAGTCGGCCAGGCGGATAGGTTCGCCGAAGTTGACGTAGACCTGGCCAAAGCGTTGCTTGAGCGCACCCAGCACTTTGAAAATATCGAAAATGGATTCTTTCTTCTTGCTCGCCCCGCGCAACTCACCCAGGTAGGTGCGCCCTTCGAGGACGCGCTCGTACCCGATGTAGACAGGCACGAACACGATTGGCGTGCGCGAGGAACGCAGGAAGCTGCGCAGGGTGATGGCCAGCATTCCCGTGCGTGGCTGCAGCATGCGCCCGGTACGCGAACGGCCACCCTCGACGAAGTACTCCACCGGGAAGCCTTTGGTGTACAGCGTGTGCAGGTATTCGTTGAACACGGCGGTGTAGAGCGGGTTGCCCTTGAACGAGCGGCGCATGAAGAAGGCGCCACCGCGGCGCAGCAGGTTGCCCACCACGGGCATGTTCAGGTTGATGCCGGCCGCCACATGCGGGGGTGTCAGGCCATTCTTGAACAGCAGGTACGACAGCAGCAGGTAGTCGATGTGGCTGCGGTGGCAAGGGACGTAGATCACCTCGTGGCCCGGGGCGATGCCCTGCACCTGCTCGATGTGGTTGACCTTGATGCCGTCGTAGATCTTGTGCCAGAACCAGCTGAGCACCACTTCGAGGAAGCGAATGGCCGTGTAGGTGTAGTCCGAGGCGATTTCATTGCCGTAATGGCGGGCCTGTGCCTCGGCCTTGGCTTGGGGCACGTGCTCGCGCTCGGCGTGCTCGGCGATGGCCTGGCGCACTAACGGCGCATGGATCAAGCCTTTGACCAGGTTGCGTCGGTGGGAGATGTCCGGCCCGATGACCGCTGTCTTGAGGTTGCGCAAATGCACGCGCATCAGGCGCTGGGCCATGCGCACGGTGCGGGCGTGGCCCTTGTTGTGCTGCACCAGTTCGCGCAGGTGGATCGGGGTGGAGAACTGCACCCGGGTCTTGCGCCCCAGGATCAGTACGCTCAGCAAGCGGCGCAAGCGCCCGGTCACCGCCCAGCTGTCGGCGAACAGCAGCTTCCACGGGCTCGACTCGCTGTCGGGCGACTGTCCCCAGAACACGCTGACTGGAATGATCTGCGCATCTTCCTCGGCGTGCTGGCCGAGCACTTCTACCAGACGCTCCAGGGTAGGCGGGGCGCCGCTTTTGTCATGGCGCCCCAGCCAGTCCGGATCAGGGGTGAGATAGAAGAACGCAGCCGCCTCGTGCAGGGGGCCGACGACCACTGGCAGTACCGGGCGTGGCAGCCCTGCCTTGGTGCATTCGTGGTCGAGCACCGCCAGGTCCGTGAGCGCAGGCGAAGGCAAGGCATAGAAAACAGGGCGACTGCGGTCGAGCTTGAGGGTCAGGGCCGACTGATTGATGGTTTCGGAGCGCACCCACAGGTACAACAATCGGCGCAGAACACCGAATACCAAGCGGTGCAGGGGGGAACGGGTCATGAAGAGGGGCCCTGGTTGACGGTGAGGAATGCTGGGCGCAGCGATCGCTGCGCGGTTGGCCCATACTGGCCAGTCGTTCGCGTTGCGCCTAGCTTGCCGTGCACCTCGCCGGTCTTCAAATTTTTTATGCGCCAGCACCGTTCAGGCCTGCCGCTTGCAGGAGATTTACGCACGCGGCGCTGATTCGGGGCGATTGTCTCGTGTCGGCAAGGCGATTTTCACAATAAAAATCCGGAGTAGTGCAGATGTCGTCTCGTGAGACTGGGAACGTGAAGTGGTTCAACGATGCCAAGGGCTATGGCTTCATTCAACGGGAAGGGGGCGCGGATGTCTTCGTCCACTACCGGGCCATCCGGGGTGAGGGGCATCGCAGCCTGGTCGAGGGCCAACAGGTCGAGTATGCCTGCGTACAGGGCCAGAAAGGCCTGCAGGCCGAGGATGTCGTGGGTCTCTGAGCGGCCAGGCTCAAGCCTGAAGCTGCAAGCCGGCTGTGCTTGCAGCTTCAGGGACGCCCGTCAGGACGATGTACGCCAGGTGATTTCCTCTTCGCCGTCGGCACTGATACGCACCCAGCGGTCAGCATCCTCCTCGCCGTCTTCCTCTACCCAGCCGCCGGGTGCACAGCGTACTTCCACACCCAGGGCCGCGTGGGCATCACGCCCACAGGCGATATCATCGGCCCAGGGCGTCTGGTCGCTTTCCAGGTACAGGCTGTTCCATTTCCCTACAGCCTTGGGTAACCAAGTGACCGGAATGTTACCGGCCTGGCACTTGTAGGTCTGGCCTTTCTGCTTCCATTCGGTGCACGGGCCGATGGCCTGGGTCAGCCAGGCTGCAATCTGCTTGTGGTCGACTTCGGCGTCCTTGAGGTAAATCTCGATATCAGGTTGGCGCATAACACCTCCGGGTGTGCTCATGCTTGGCGCACGAAATAGTCAAAACGCATGGAGACGGTGACCTCGAACGGTTCCGGCTGCTCGACCACTTGCGCCCGACGCTCTGCACTGGCACGCCAGCCGTGCGGGGTCATGGCGAGCAACGCAGCACGGGCTTGAGGTTCGGCCAGGCTCAGGCGAAATTCCAGGACCTCGCCATGGGCGTGGTACATGCCTTGGGGCACCAGGGCCAGATGCTTGTCGTCAGCATAGGGGCGTACCTGGTCGTAGAGTACTTCGCGCAGCTCCATCAGGTGGCCGCTGGTAGGGCCTACGCGCATCAGGCCGCCGCCTGGGCTCAACACCCGGCTGGCTTCGGCCCAATCCAGCGGGCTGAAGACGCTGGCGACGAACTGGCAGCTGGCATCGGCCAACGGCACGCGCGCCATGCTGGCTACCATCCAGGTGACGTCCGGTGCGCGGCGGCAGGCACGCTTGACCGCCTCACGGGAGATGTCCAGGGCGTAGCCATCGGCATCAGGCAGTGCCTGGGCCACTTGCGCTGTGTAGTAGCCTTCGCCGCAACCGATGTCCAGCCACGCGCCGGGCTGGCGCTCGGCCGCCAACTGCGCCAGCCGTCCGGCCACAGGTGCGTAATGGCCGGCGTCCAGAAAATGACGGCGTGCTTCGACCATGGCCTGGTTGTCACCTGGGTCGCGACTGTTCTTGTGCTGCACCGGCAGCAGGTTCAGGTAGCCCTGGCGCGCGCGATCAAAGCGGTGGCCGGCTGGGCACACCACGCCGTTGTCGAGCGGGCTCAGGGCAGCCTGGCAGAGTGGGCAGGTCAGCATCAGGCGAGCAACCGTACCAGGGTCTGGTAATAGATTTCGGTCAGCAGGTCCAGGTCGCTGGCCAGGATGCGCTCGTCGACCTGGTGGATGGTGGCATTGACCGGGCCAAGTTCGACCACTTGGGTGCCCATGGTGGCAATGAAGCGGCCATCGGAGGTGCCGCCGCTGGTGGAGGGTTGGGTCTCGCGGCCGGTGACGCCCTTGATGCTGGCCGAAACCGCATCGAGCAGCTCGCCTGGCTCGGTCAGGAACGGCAGGCCGGACAACGCCCACTCCACCGACCAATCCAGTTCATGCTTGTCCAGGATGGCCGAGACCCGAGCCTTCAGGCCCTCTACGGTGGACTCGGTGGAGAAGCGGAAGTTGAACAGCGCTGTCAGTTCGCCGGGCACCACGTTGGTTGCGCCGGTCCCGGCATTGAGATTGGAAATCTGGAAGCTGGTCGGGGGAAAAAAGGCGTTCCCCTGGTCCCAATGTTCGGCAGCCAGTTCCGCCAGCGCTGGCGCGGCCAGGTGGATCGGGTTGCGCGCCAGGTGCGGGTAGGCAACGTGGCCCTGCTTGCCGCGCACAGTCAGCGTGGCGCCGAGCGAGCCACGACGGCCATTCTTGACCACATCGCCCAGCACGGTGGTGCTGGAGGGCTCGCCGACGATGCACCAGTCAAGGCGCTGGTTGCGCGCCTTGAGGCGTTCGACCACGGCCTTGGTGCCGTGATGGGCCGGGCCTTCCTCGTCACTGGTGATCAGGAAGGCGACCTGGCCCCGGTGCTCGGGGTAGTCACGCACGAAGCGCTCGCTGGCCACCACCATGCACGCCAGGCTGCCCTTCATGTCGGCCGCGCCACGGCCACAGAGCATGCCGTCGGCATCGATCAACGCCTGGAACGGCTCGTGTTGCCACTGCTGGACGGGGCCGGTGGGCACTACATCGGTGTGACCGGCAAAGCACAGCACCGGGCCTGGCTGGGTGCCGTGAGTGGCCCAGAAATTGTCGACGTCCTCGATGCGCATCGGTTCCAGCTCGAAGCCCACGGCGCCCAGGCGCTGCATCATCTGCGCCTGGCAATCGGCGTCGACGGGGGTGACCGAGGGACGACGGATCAGGTCGCAGGCCAGTTGAAGGGTAGGCGAGAGCTCGGCAGGGGCCGTCATGGGGAACTCCGGGGCAAGGCAAGGCGGGAAAACTGAGGGGCGTTATCTTATATCAAATGATGCTGGGCTTCACGGCCCAATCGCCGGCAAGCCGGCCCTCACCGGTCCTGCACGCATCCGAACAAAACACGTTGTGTGCAAGCCGGCTTGCCGGTGATGGCCGGCAGGTCGGCCTGCACGCCCTGAAGCCTAGTGTGTCTCGGCAGCCTTATCTGCGGCCTTCTCTTCAGGCTTGGGCAGTGATGATAGAAGCGCCATCACCAACGCGGCCAGGTAGGGCAGCGACTGCACCAACAGCATGGCGACCCAGAAGCGCATGTCCGAGCTCGGCAAGCCCTGCACCAGATAGATCCCGGCTGCAGCGCCCCACAACAGCAGCATGATGAACAGTTCCTCCCGCGCTTCGGAAATCGCCACCAGCAAGCCATGGCTGTCGGCATGCTTCGGTGTGCGGATGAACGGCATGCTGCTGGTGAAGAACCCGTACAGCACGGCCTTGGCGATGGTGTGCGACAACGCCAGCCCGGCCAGCGCAGCCGCCAAGGCATCCTTGAGGTTGACCCCCACGGCGCGGCGATACAGGAACACGATCTTGCCGACCTTGAAGAAGAACAGCGCCAGTGGCGGGATGGCGAAGATCATCAGCGGCGGGTCCACCCGGTGCGGCACGATGATCATGGCGGCAGACCACAACAAGGCCCCCACCGTGAAGAAGATGTTCATGCCGTCGGCAATCCACGGCAGCCAGCCGGCCAGGAAGTGGTAACGCTGGCCCCGGGTCAATTCGCTGCCTTTGCCGCGCAGCAGGGCCGCGGCGTGGTGCTTGATGATCTGGATGGCGCCATAGGCCCAGCGGAAGCGCTGTTTCTTGAAGTCGATGAAGGTGTCAGGCATCAGGCCCTTGCCATAGCTGTTGTGGGCGTAGGCCGCCGACAGGCCCTTCTCGAACACCCGCAGGCCCAGTTCGGCATCCTCGCAAATGCACCACTCGGCCCAGCCCAGTTCGTCCAGCACGCTGCGCCGGGTCATGGTCATTGTGCCGTGCTGGATGATCGCATCGCGGTCATTGCGGGTGACCATGCCGATGTGGAAGAAGCCCTTGTACTCGCTGTAGCACAGCTTCTTGAAGGCGCTCTCGTGCTGGTCGCGGTAGTCCTGCGGCGACTGCACCACGGCGATCTTCGGATCGGCGAAATGCGGCACCATGTGCTTGAGCCAGTTGCGGTCTACACAGTAGTCCGAGTCGATCACCGCGATCACTTCAGCATCCTTGGCCGTGAGCGGGAGCAGGTAGTTGAGCGCGCCGCCCTTGAAACCAGCCAGGGGGGCGACGTGGAAGAACCGGAAGCGCTCGCCGAGCTGTTCACAATGGGCCTTGAGCGGCTCCCACACGGCCGGGTCCTTGGTGTTGTTGTCGATGACCAGCACTTCGTAGTCCGGATAATCCAGCGCGGCCAGAGCATCAAGGGTCTGTTTGACCATTTCCGGCGGTTCGTTGTAGCACGGCACATGCACCGACACTTTCGGTCGGTAGGCGCTGTCGCCTTGCACCGGCAGGAATTCGCGCCGCCGCTTGTGAGTCCATACCGCCTCGGCCAGTTCATGAGCCTCGGTCAGCAGCACGATGAACACGCCCAGTGCGCCGAGGGCCAGGAGCACGCCGACCGTAAGGCTGAACCAGGTGCTGTACTGCTGGCTGTAGTCGTAGGCGATCCACACCAGCACCGACCCGCACAGGAAGGTGATGAAGGTCAGGAAGGTGCGTCCACGCTGACGCAGGGCCGAGCCATCGATGAACAGCACCATCAATGCGATCATCGCCAGCACCACCGAGGCCACTGCCAGGGCTCGCCATTGGGGAATGGCGACCACGGGGCCTTCGAAGTTGAATTTCTGCTGGCGTTCGGCGTTGAACACACCCCAGTAGGCCCCGACCGAGCCTTCATCACTGGCTTTCCAGGGTTGGTCGTAAGCTTCGATCACAAAATAGTTGAAGCCACGTCGATTGAGCGTATTGACCAAGGTGCGCAGGTAAATCGCCTGGTCGGCCTGGGTGGCATCGGCACCGCCGCGCATCCGGCCATTGCTTGGCCAGCCCACTTCCGAGAGCAGCAGCGGCTTGCGGGGGAACTGGTGTTTCAACTCGCGGGCACGGTCGAGGACGAACTCGACCGAGTCTTTCATGGGCACGAATTCCCAATAGGGCAGGATGTGGGCGGCGATCAGGTCCACGTGCTTGGCCAGCTGCGGGTTCTGTTTCCAGATGTGCCACTGCTCGCTGGTGGTCACAGGCACTTTCACGGCTGCACGTACACGGTCCAGGTACCGGATGAGGTTTTCCGTCGTCACTTCCTCGCGGAACAACGCCTCGTTGCCGACCACCACCCGTACCACGCTGCGCGAGGTGTTAGCCAGTTCGATGGCTGTGGCGATCTCGCGCTCGTTGCGCTCCAGGTCCGGGCTGATCCAGATGCCCACCGTGACCCGCAAACCGAATTCCTCGGCCAGCTTGGGTATGTGCGCCTGAGTGCCTTCGACGGTGTAGATACGGATGCTGTCGGTGAGCTTGCTCATCTGCTCCAGGTCCTGACGCATCTCGTTGTCGTCCGGGTACTGACCCTTCTGCGGGCTTTCGCCCAGGCGAAACGGCGAATAGGAAAAGCCGGAGATCTGTTCGGGCCAGGCCGGTGCCGATACCGGGCGATTGATCAGCGCCCAGAAACCGGTGAACAGCGCCGCGATGGCCAGGACCACTACCAGGTTCAGGCCGAATTTACGTGAAGACATTGTCGTCCATAAGTGTCGAAGTGTTACGACATTAAAGCAGGGTTAAGGTGTCTTTCCTAACCGTGCAGGCCATGGCCTGGCTGGCCTATAATGCGCGCCGGTTTTTTGAGGTACTGACATGAGCACAGAAGATCCACGGTTTGCAGGGGTGGCCCGCCTGTATGGCGACCAGGGCTTGCAGCGCCTGCAACAGGCCCATGTGGGCATCGTCGGGATTGGCGGGGTGGGCTCATGGGTGGCCGAAGCCCTGGCCCGCTCGGGGGTGGGTGAGATCTCCTTGTTCGACCTGGACGATGTGTGCGTGAGCAATACCAACCGTCAGGCACACGCGCTGGAAGGGCAGGTGGGCCGGCCCAAGGTCGAGGTAATGGCCGAGCGCCTGCGGGCAATCAACCCGGCGTGCAAGGTGCATGCAGTGGCCGATTTCGTCACCCGCGAGACCATGGCCGAGTACATCACTGAACAGTTCGACTACGTGGTGGACTGCATCGACAGCGTGATGGCCAAGGCAGCCCTGATCGCCTGGTGCCGGCGGCGCAAGATCGGCATCGTCACCACCGGTGGTGCAGGTGGCCAGATCGATCCGACCCAGATCCAGATCGCGGACTTGAACAAGACCTTCAACGACCCGCTGGCCTCACGGGTGCGCTCGACCCTGCGCCGCGACTACAACTTCTCGCGCAATGTCAGCCGTAACTATGGCGTGCCCTGTGTGTTTTCCAGTGAGCAGCTGCGTTATCCCAAGGGGGATGGCAGCGTGTGCCTGCAGAAGAGTTTTGTGGGTGAGGGCGTGCGGCTGGACTGCTCCGGCGGCTTTGGCGCGGTGATGATGGTGACGGCCACCTTCGGCATGGTGGCCGCCAGTAAAGCTGTGGAGAAGCTGGTAGCAGGTGCCAGGCGGCCTTCGGAGCGTGTCCGGCCAGCGTGAGTGCGTGCTGGCATCACCGCCCCGATGCCAGCACCGCCATGCGCTGCACCACGGCATGCAAGCCGTTGCTGCGCGAGGGCGACAACTGGCGCTCAAGGCCCAGTTGCCCGAACCAGTCCTGTACGTCCAGCGCCACCAGCGCCTCACTGTTCAAGCCCTGCACCCTCACCAGCAGCAGCGCCAGCAGACCGCGCAGCAGGCGTGCATCGCTGCTGGCCTTGAATTGCCAGTGGCCGTCTACGGCATCGGCCACCAGCCAGACCAGGCTTTCGCACCCGTGCACGCGATTGGCCTCGGTTTTCTCGGCTTCGGCCAGCGGTTCCAGCCGTTCCCCCCACTGCATCAACAGCCGCGCACGCTGCTCCCAGCCCTTGCTCTGCGCAAAGGCCTCCAGTGCCTGATGGGCTTGGGCCGGCAAGGTCATCGCAGCAGCTCCAGCGCCTGATCCAGCGCCTCGAAGAAACGTTGCAGGTCGGCCTGATCATTGTAGAGGCCCAGCGACACGCGGATCGCCCCGTCCAGGCCCAACCCCTGGAGCAGTGGCATCGCACAGTGATGGCCTGCCCGCACGGCGATGCCCTGCTCGGTGAGCAGGTGCGCGATGTCGGCGTTGTGCACGCCTTTCACGACAAAGCTGGCCAACGCGCACTGCGGCAGGCCTAGCAGGCGAATGCCTTCGCGTTGCGTGAGGCCCTCGATCAGCCGGGCATGCAAGCCGGCCTCGTGAGCCAGCACCGCCGCCGTGTCCAGGCCCGCGAGGTAATCGAGCGTAGCGCCAAGGCCGATCACCCCGGCGATGGGCGGGGTGCCAGCTTCCAGGCCCAGTGGCGCCGGCCTGAAGCTCGCGCGCTGGTACTCGGCCAGTTGCACCATCTCCCCGCCAAACTGCCAATGGCGCAGCAGGCCCAGCGCCTGATTGCGCCCGTACAGCACGCCCACCCCGTCCGGCCCGTACAGCTTGTGGCTGGAGAACACGTAGAAGTCGCACCCCAGTTGCTGCATGTCCTGGCGCCCATGCACCACACCCTGGGCGCCGTCCACCACCGTCAGAGCACCCTGTGCGCGGGCATGGGCGAGCAGGGCCGGCAGCGGCTGCCAGGTGCCCAGCACGTTGGACAGCTGGCTGACGGCGAGCACACGAGTGCGTGGCCCGATCATCTGCAGCGCTCGCTCCAGGTCGATGAAGCCGCGCGTATCGACCGGCAATATCACCAGGCGCAGGTTGCGCCGGTGTGCCAGCTGCTGCCAGGGCAGCAAGTTGGCATGGTGTTCAAGGGCGCTGATGGCGATCTCGTCGCCGGCCTCGAAGCGAGACTCCAGGCCATAGGCCAGCAGGTTCAGCGCAGCCGTGGCGCCGTGGGTGAACACGATCTGCCCGGTCTGGCCGACATTCAACCAGCGGGCAACCTTGTCGCGGCTGGCTTCGAAGGCCTCGGTCGCCCTTGCGCCAGGCAGGTGCTGGGCACGGTGGACATTGGCCGCGCCGTTGCCATAGTAATGGCCCAGGGCCTCGAGCAGCGCCTGGGGTTTCTGGGCGGTCGCGGCGCTGTCCAGATAGGTCTGGTGCTGGCTTTGCAGGGCGTCGATGGCAGGAAAATCGGCACGCCAGGGGGAGGGCTGGAACATATTCGCGGGGCCTGGAATGAAAATCGGGTCTGGCGTGGAGGCGCCAGACCCGATCTTAACACTTCATACCCGGCGGGGGTTTCAGTTGTGTGCGTGCAAGGCTTCGTTCAGCTCGATGGCTGACTTGTGGGTCTTGCACTCGACGGCGCCATTGAGCGAATTGCGGCGGAACAACAGGTCGGCCTGGCCAGCCAGGTCGCGTGCCTTGACGACCTTGACCAGTTCGTTGTGCTCATCCAGCAGGTTCACCTTGGTCCCGGCGGTGATGTACAGACCCGCTTCAACAGTATTGCGATCACCCAGCGGGATGCCGATACCGGCGTTGGCACCGATCAGGCAGCCTTCGCCCACCTTGATAACGATGTTGCCGCCACCGGACAGGGTTCCCATGGTCGAGCAGCCGCCACCGAGGTCCGAGCCCTTGCCGACGAAGACGCCGGCCGAAACACGCCCTTCGATCATGCCTGGGCCTTCGGTGCCGGCGTTAAAGTTGACGAAGCCTTCGTGCATGATGGTGGTGCCTTCGCCGATGTGGGCGCCCAGGCGTACCCGTGCAGTGTCGGCGATGCGCACGCCGGCCGGGACCACGTAGTCGGTCATCTTCGGGAACTTGTCCACCGAGAACACTTCCAGCAGCTCACCACGCAGGCGCGCTTCGAGTTGCAGCTCGGCGAGCTCGGCCAGGTCCACGGCACCGATGTTGGTCCAGGCCACGTTTGGCAGCAGGGGGAAGATACCGGCCAGGCTCACGCCGTGCGGCTTGACCAGGCGATGGGACAGCAGGTGCAGTTTGAGGTACGCCTCGGGCGTGGAGGCCAGGGTGGCGTCTTCGGCCAGCAGGGTGGCTACCAACGGTTTTTGGCTTTCTGCCAGGCGCGTGAGCAGGGCGGCTTGAGCGGCATCGACGCTTCTGACGGCGTCGGCCAGTTGCGCGGCCTGGGCGTTGCTGAAGGTGATGGCCTGGTTGCCACCTTCATAGCCAAGGATCGGTGCGATGGCAGCGACCAACTCGGGGCTCGGGTCGATCAGGGGCTGTGCGTAGAACACTTCCAGCCAGGCGCCCTGGCGGTTCTGGGAGCCGACACCGAAGGCCAGGCTGAACAGGGAATTGAACATGTAGTTACCTCGTACTAAATGGGGTAGGGACTCAGGCCAGGGCTGCGGCGTACAGGTCGGGCTTGAAACCCACCAGCGTGCGCGTACCCAGGTCGAGTACCGGGCGCTTGATCATCGAAGGCTGGGCCAGCATGAGCTCGACGGCCTTGGCCTGGTCGAGATCGGCTTTGCTGGCGTCGTCCAGCTTGCGGAACGTGGTGCCGGCGCGGTTGAGGATGGTTTCCCAGCCGTGCTCGTCGCACCAGCGGTTCAGGCTGTCACGGTCGATGCCTTGAGTCTTGTAGTCATGGAATTCGTAGGCGATGGCCTGGTCGTCGAGCCAGGTACGAGCCTTTTTCATGGTGTCGCAGGCTTTGATGCCGTAGAGCGTGTAGGTCATTGTGTGCATCGGGGATACGTGTCGCCCCAATCTCTCCATTTCCGAATGTCAGTCGCGCGATTATGCGATAACCCTTCGCACGGCGCCACGGGCGGTTGACCCGAACGGGCGGGGTTGCTGCTGCATACTCCTGCTGCCGCTCTGCCTAGGCAGCAACGTGCGCCCAATTGCACCCAACCACCAGTCATTGCCCAATCCCGGCTGAACCCTTGGGTGTCAGGTGTATCTTCATGTTACACATTAGTTCGCCACCTGCGACCTTGGTGCAGCGGCCAGGCAAGCTTGTCACCCGTTACCATGCTGATCCAGGTTTACGTTTTGTCCTCGTGCACGGGGCCGTTTGAAGAAGGAAGACCCACTGGATGCAGTCCGCCTATACCGTCCTTATCCTGCTGATGCTGGTCAGCGTGTCGAAATTGGTCGGCCGCCTCATTCCCCTGCCTCTGCCGCTGGTACAGATCGCCGCTGGCGCTTTGCTGGCCTGGCCGACCCTCGGGCTGCATGTCGCCCTGAACCCCGAGCTGTTTTTGTTCCTGTTTTTGCCGCCGCTGTTGTTCGCCGATGGCTGGCGCATTCCCAAGCGCGAGTTGTGGCGCATTCGGGGCCCGGTGGTGGCCCTGGCGGTGGGGTTGGTGCTGTTTACCGTGGTCGGTGCGGGCTATTTCATCCACTGGCTGCTGCCGAGCATCCCGTTGCCGGTAGCATTCGCGCTGGCAGCCGTATTGTCGCCGACCGACGCGGTGGCCGTTTCGGCCATTACCCAGGACCGCCTGCCTACGCCATTGATGCACATGCTCCAGGGTGAGGCGTTGATGAACGATGCTTCGGGCCTGGTCACATTCAAGTTCGCCCTGGCTGCCGCCATTACCGGTGTGTTTTCACTGACCGACGCCAGCTTCAGCTTCGCACTGGTAGCGCTCGGCGGCCTGGCTGTGGGGGTGGCGCTGAGTTGGCTGGTCGGCCGCCTGCGTGCCTGGATGATCGGCCGCGGCTGGGACGACCCGGCTACCCATGTGGTGTTCATGCTGCTGCTGCCGTTCGCGGCCTATGTGGTGGCCGAGCGCCTCGGGGTATCGGGCATCCTCTCGGCAGTGGCGGCTGGCATGATGCAGAGCTGGCTCGACCTGCTGCCACGCCAGACCAGTACCCGCCTGCTCAATCGCAGCGTGTGGTCGCTGCTGGAGTTCGCGTTCAACGGCTTGATTTTCCTGCTGCTGGGCTTGCAACTGCCCGACATCGTCAAGGCGGTGGTCAGCCATGAAACCACGCTGTGGCCGACCCTGGCCTGGCGCTGCCTGGACGTGGTCGCCATCTTCGCGACGCTGATCTTGCTGCGGTTCATCTGGGTGCAGAGCATCTGGCGCCTGGTGGGGGTTCTACGCCGCTGGCGGGGCAGGCCTGCGCTGGTGATGTTGCCCACCGCGCGCTCGTGCTGGCTGCTCACGCTGGGCGGTGTGAGAGGGGCTGTCACCCTGGCAGGTGTGATGTCGATCCCGTTGCTGATTGGGGCGGGCAAGGCGTTTCCAGAACGCGACCTGCTGATCTTCATTGCCGCCGGTGTCATCCTGCTGTCGTTGATCAGCGCCTGTGTCGCGTTGCCGCTTTTGCTGCGCGGGGTGAGCAAAAGCCCTGACGAGCGCATGCAGCAAGAGGTACATGAGGCCTGGCGACGCACCGCTGAGGCTGCGATTCACGCCTTGGAGGCCGAGGAGGTGGTCGATGCCAACGCCCCGCAGGATGCCGCCCAGGCCACACTGGCTACGGAGTTGAAAGCTCGGCTGATGGCCGAGTATCGCGATCAGCTGGACCGGCACAACGACAGCGAAGAGGCCAGGGCCCTGGCCGAGCAGATGGACCTGCTCGAGCGCCGTCTGCGCTTGCGTGCGCTGCGGGCCCAGCGCCTGGAACTGTACAACCTGCACCGCCAGCACCTGCTCGGTGACGAGGTGGTGCGGCATGTGCTGGGCGAGTTGGACATGAGCGAGGCTAACCTGGGCCAGGTCAAGTGAGCTGGCCCCGTCTCGCGTAAAGGCTTCAGCGCGCGTGCATGAACGCGCGAATTCGCTCGGCTGCCTCGATGCATTCGGACAGTGGGGCGACCAGTGCCATGCGCACGCGTCCGGCGCCGGGATTTACCTCATCCACTTCACGGGACAGGTACGAGCCTGGTACCACGGTCACGTGCTCGGCCTCGAACAGATCGCGCGTGAAGTCGACATCGCTACCCGGTACCTTGGCCCACAGGTAGAAACTGCCGTCCGGGCGTTGCACGTCCAGTACCGGTTCAAGGATGGCCAGCACGGCGTCGTACTTGGCGCGGTACTGGTCGCGGTTGGCGCGCACATGCGCCTCGTCCTCCCAGGCGGCGATGCTGGCCAGCTGTGTCTGCACCGGCATGGCGCAGCCATGGTAGGTGCGGTACAGCAGGAACGGCTTGATGATGTCGGCATCGCCGGCGACGAAGCCCGAGCGCAGACCCGGCAGGTTCGAACGCTTGGACAGGCTGTGGAATACCACGCAGCGCTTGAAATCGCGACGTCCCAGCTCCGCGCAGGCCGTCAGCAGCCCCGGGGGCGGTGCATCTTCATCGAAATACAACTCGCTGTAGCATTCGTCGGCGGCGATCACAAAGTCGTGCGCATCGGCCAGCGCGATCAACTTCTTCAAGGTGTCCATCGGCACCAGGGCGCCGGTGGGGTTGCCGGGTGAACACAGGAACAGGACCTGGCAACGGGCCCAGACGTGGTCGGGCACCGCGTCGAAGTCGGGGTTGAAGCCATTGCTTTCCAGGCATGGCAGGTAATGCGGGGTGGCGCCGGCCAGCAGCGCAGCCCCTTCATAGATCTGGTAGAACGGGTTGGGGCTCAACACCAGGCCATCGGCATCACGGTCGACCACCGCCTGGGTAAAAGCGAACAGCGCTTCGCGGGTGCCGTTCACGGGCAGGATATGACGTTCGGCATCCAGCCAGCCAGCCGGCACGCCAAAGCGTCGCTCGCACCACTGTCCGATGGCCTGGCGCAAGGCAGGCAGGCCCAGGGTGCTGGGGTATACCGCCAGCTTGTCGAGATTGTCGGCCATCGCTTGGGCCACGAAGGGTGGCGAGGCGTGCTTGGGCTCGCCGATCGACAGGGCAATGGCGCGCTTGTCAGCAGCGGGTGTAACGCTACCCAGCAGGGCACGCAGCTTTTCGAAAGGGTAGGGCTGAAGCTGGCTCAAGGCAGGATTCATTGGCGCAAGGTCTCGTCAATCATGTCGTCAAAAGGTCACGCGGGCAGGGCTGGCGCTGGCCTGCCCTGCTTGCAGTTGTTGCACGATGGCTTCCTGCAGGCGGCTGCACAGTTGCGGGTCGGACAGTGGCTGGTTGTCGGCATCGGTGATGAAGAACACGTCCTCCACCCGCTCGCCCAAGGTGGCAATCTTGGCGTTCTGCAACGACAGGTCGAACTCCAGGAAGATGCGCCCCAGCCGCGCCAGCAGGCCCGGCCGGTCGGGCGCGGTGATTTCGAGAATGGTCACCGGGCGCTGGGCGTCGTTGAGGATGGTCACCTGCGGCGGGAAGTCGAAGTGCTTGAGTTGGCGCGGCACCCGACGCTGGATGATCGTGGGGTAGTCCTCGGGGTTGCGCAGGGCCTCGGTCAGGCCGTCGCGAATCTGCCTGACCCGCTGCGGGTTGTCGCCGATCGCACCGCCGTCGTTATCCAGCACGATGTAGGTGTCCAGGGTGAACTGGCTACTGGAGGTGATGATGCGGGCGTCGTGGATGTTCAGGTTCAACTGCGACATGGCCGCCACCGTCACGGCGAAGAAATCGTGCTGGTCAGGGGCATAGATGAAGATCTGGGTCCCGCCTTCGAATTCGCGCTGGGTGGTTTCCTTGATCAACACCAGCGGGCCGCCGTCAGCGGGCTGTTGCAGGATGGCGTCGGTGTGCCAGGCCACGTCGGAGGCGGTGTGCTTGAGGAAGTAATCATCCCCCAGCTGAGACCACAACTGCTCCACGTCATCCGGGTCGGTGCCGTCGCGCACCAGCGTGTCCAGTGCCGAGGACTGGGTCTGGCGGATCTGCTCCTCACGATCCAGCGGGTTTTCAAGCCCACGGCGCAGGGCACGCTTGGTTTCGGTGTACAGCTGGCGCAACAGGCTGGCTCGCCACGAATTCCACAAGGTGGGGTTGGTGGCGTTGATATCCGCCACTGTCAGCACATAGAGGTAGTCCAGCCGCGTTTCGTCCCCTACGTGCAAGGCGAAGTCATTGATCACCTGCGGGTCGGACAAATCCTTGCGCTGGGCGGTGGTGGACATGACCAGGTGGTTCTGTACCAGCCAGGCGATCAACCGGCTGTCCCAGGCAGGGAGTTGGTGGCGCTCGCAGAACTTGAGGGCATCCACCGCGCCGAGCTCGGAATGATCGCCCTGACGGCCCTTGCCAATGTCGTGGTAGAGGCCGGCCAGGTAGATCAGCTCAGGCTTGGGCAAGCGGCCCATGAGCTTGCTGGCCAGCGGGAATTTCTCCGACACCGGCGTGTACTGCAGCTTGCGCAGGTGCTTGATCAGGTTGAGGGTGTGGGCATCGACGGTATAGATGTGGAACAGGTCATGCTGCATCTGCCCGACGATCAGCCCGAACTCCGGCAGGTAGCGCCCGAGGATGCCGTACCGGTTCATGCGCCGCAGGTTGCGATGAATACCGATTTCACACTTGAACAGCTCGATGAACAAACTGGTGTTGCGGATATCGTTGCGGAAGGTGTCGTCGATCAGGTGCCGATGCTCGCGCAGCAGGCGTACCGTATCGGCACGCACGCCCTTGATTTCCGGGTGCTGGGCCATCAGCACGAACATTTCCAGCATGGCGAACGGCGTGCGCTTGAACACGTTCGGGCGCACGGCCTCGATGTAGCCGTCATGCAGGCGGAAGCGTGCATTGAGCGGTTGGGTGGTGCCGCTGTCGTCGTCGGCGAGAATGACTTCCTCAAAATGCTGGATGATCAGGTCGCACAATTGACTGATGCTCATCACCACCCGGTAGTACTGCTGCATGAACTGCTCAATGGCACGCTTGGGGTTTTCGTCGCTGTAGCCCAGCAGGGCGGCGATGCTGCGCTGGTGGTCGAACAGCAGGCGGTCCTCGGCACGGCCGGCGAGCATGTGCAGGGCGTAACGCACCCGCCACAGGAAGTCCTGGGAGGAGGCCAGGAGCGCGTTCTCGCTTTCCAGCAGGAAGCCTTCGCCGGCCAGGGCATGCAGGTTCAGGGTGCCGTACTGGCGGCGCGCCACCCACAGCACGGTCTGGATGTCCCGCAGCCCGCCAGGCGAACCCTTGACGTTGGGCTCGAGGTTGTACTCGGTGTCGTTGTACTTGTGGTGACGCGCCTGCAGCTCGGCGCGCTTGGCCAGGAAGAACTCGCGGCTCGGCCACATGTGCGCCGTGCTGGTGACCTCGAGCATGCGCTGGCGCAGGGCTTCCGGGCCGGCGATGGTGCGGCTCTCCATCATGTTGGTGATGATGGTGAGGTCGGCGCGGGCCTGTTCGGCACACTCGTCGACGGTGCGCACGCTCTGGCCGACCTCCAGGCCGATGTCCCACAGCAGGGTCAGAAAGCGCTCGATGGCGTCGCGATACCGCTCATGCTCGGCATCACCCAGCAGGATGAGCAGGTCGATGTCCGAGTGCGGGTGAAGCTCACCACGCCCGTAGCCGCCGACCGCCACCAGGGAAATGCCGTCCTGCGCGCCCCAGTCGAACTGGTTCCAGGCCTGCTGCAGGACGTTGTCCACCAGCCAGGCCCGGGCCTGGATCAGTGGGCGGATGGCGTGGCCTGCGCGAAAGCGTCTGTCCAGCACCTCGCCCGCCTGGCGAATGGCCTTCTTGAAGGCGGGTATGGGGCTGGCCTTGAGGGCCAGTTCCGCCTGGAACTGACCACGGTCGAACAGTTCGGGGTCGAGCTGGGGCATGGGGTCAGGTTCCTGTCATCGAAGGCTGCTAGGGTGGCTCAGGCCGAAGTGCGGGCGATGGTGTCGTCCTTGCGCAGGGTGAAGATCTCGTACCCGGTCGCCGTGACCACCAGGGTATGCTCCCACTGCGCCGAGAGCTTGCGGTCCTTGGTGATCGCGGTCCAGCCATCGCCCAGCACCTTGGTGTCGGCCTTGCCCTGGTTGATCATCGGCTCGATGGTGAAGGTCATGCCTTCCTTGAGTTCCATGCCAGTGCCGGCGCGGCCGTAATGGAGGATCTGCGGCTCTTCGTGGAACACCTTGCCGATGCCATGACCGCAGAACTCGCGCACCACCGAGAAGCCGTTCTTCTCGGCGTGCTTCTGGATGACTTCGCCGATGTCGCCCAGGCGGCAGCCCGGCTTGACCAGCTCGATGGCCTTGTATAGGCATTCCTGGGTGACCTGGGACAGGCGCTCGGCCCATACCGGCACGGTGCCGACGTGGAACATGCGGCTGGTGTCGCCGTGGTAGCCGTCCTTGATCACCGTGATGTCGATGTTCAGGGTATCGCCATTTTTCAGGGGCTTGTCATTGGGGATACCGTGACAGACCACGTGGTTGATGGACGTGCAGATGGACTTGGGGTAGCCCTTGTAGTTGAGCGGCGCCGGGATGGCCTGCTGGACATTGACGATGTAGTCGTGGCACAGGCGATCGAGCTCTTCGGTGGTGACACCGGGCTTGACATGCTCCTCGATCATTTCCAGCACGTCGGCTGCCAGGCGGCCGGCGATGCGCATCTTCTCGATGTCTTCTGCAGTCTTGATGGTGACGGTCATTACAGGCTCTCTACTCGGCGCCGCAGACGGCGCGTTCAAATCGGGAAAGGCGTCATTCTATCAGAGGTGCGGGCTCGTAGCGGCACGCTGCCCTTGCAAAGGCATCCCTCCAACCGCCCTGGCCGTGCGCTGGCGCCCATGCCCTGCCGTCCGGCGATTGGGGGGTGAGTTTCGTGTTTTGTTTACGCGCAGCCTGTGGTATAACATGCGCCGCTTTCGGAGCCAGCTCCGTCTGCATCCAAACCCACACACGTGTCGACACGATGGCCTGGGTGCCCCGAGCTTCAGGGTTCGCGGGTTGGTCATTGGGATACGTGGAGGCCCAACCCGACTTATCAAGGAACTATCATGTCCCAAGTCAACATGCGCGATATGCTGAAGGCCGGTGTGCACTTCGGCCACCAGACCCGTTACTGGAACCCGAAAATGGGCAAGTACATTTTCGGTGCGCGCAACAAGATCCACATCGTCAACCTGGAAAAAACCCTGCCGATGTTCAACGACGCTCTGTCGTTCGTAGAGCGCCTGGCCCAGGGCAAGAACAAGATCCTGTTCGTCGGCACCAAGCGTTCCGCCGGCAAGATCGTCGCCGAGCAAGCTGCTCGCTGCGGTTCGCCGTACGTTGACCACCGTTGGTTGGGCGGCATGCTGACCAACTACAAGACCATCCGTGCTTCGATCAAGCGTCTGCGCGACCTGGAAACTCAGGCCGAAGATGGCACCTTTGCCAAGCTGACCAAGAAAGAAGCCCTGATGCGCTCCCGCGATCTGGAAAAACTGGACCGCAGCCTGGGCGGCATCAAGGACATGGGCGGTCTGCCTGACGCTCTGTTCGTCATCGACGTTGATCACGAGCGCATCGCGATCACCGAAGCCAACAAACTGGGTATCCCGGTCATTGGTGTTGTCGATACCAACAGCAGCCCGGAAGGTGTTGACTACATCATCCCAGGTAACGATGACGCCATTCGCGCTATCGAGCTGTACATGACTTCCATGGCTGACGCTGTCATCCGTGGCCGCAACAATGTTGCTGGCGGCACCGAAGTCTACGCTGAAGAAGCGGCTGCACCTGCTGCCGAGTAATAGACGCTAGCGTCGACTTGGCACGCGAAAAGGGGGCTATGCCCCCTTTTTGCCACCTTGAAATCCTGCTGTCGACAGCCGTCCCTTCCATGGGCATGCAGGCACAGACAGCGGATTAGCAGAATTGAACGCCCGTCACAAACGGGTGGAATGGTTGAAAAACTTTCCAAGAGGATTTTGAAATGGCAGCAATTACTGCAGCGCTGGTCAAAGAACTGCGCGAGCGTACCGGCGAAGGCATGATGGATTGCAAGAAAGCCCTGGAAAAGGCTGGCGGCGACATCGAAAAAGCCATTGACGACATGCGTGCCTCGGGCGCCATCAAGGCCGCCAAGAAGGCTGGCAACGTGGCTGCCGAAGGCGCGATCGCCGTCAAGACCGACGGCAAGGCCGCCGTACTGCTGGAAGTGAACTCGCAGACCGACTTCCTGGCCCTGCAAGACGACTTCAAGAACTTCGTCGCCGAAAGCCTGGAAGAAGCCTTCGCCCAGAAGCTGACCGACGCCGCTCCGCTGATCGCCTCGCGTGAAGCTGCCCGTGAAGCCCTGGTCGCCAAGTGCGGCGAAAACGTCAACATCCGTCGCCTGGTGCGCGTGGAAGGCGACGTAGTCGGCGCCTACCTGCACGGCAACAAGATCGGTGCTGTCGTTGTCCTGAAAGGCGGTGACGTCGAGCTGGCCAAGAACATCGCCATGCACGTTGCAGCGTCCAACCCCGAGTTCCTGGACTCGTCGGAAATCTCCGCCGAAGCCATCGAGCGCGAGAAGGGTGTCTTCCTGCAGCTGAACGCCGACAAGATCGCCGGCAAGCCGGAAAACATCGTTGAAAACATGATCAACGGCCGCATCACCAAGTTCAAGGCTGAAGCCTCGCTCAAAGAGCAGGCGTTCGTCATGAACCCGGAAGTCAAGGTCGGCGAACTGGCCAAGAAAGCCGGTGCTGAAATCGTTTCCTTCACCTACTTCAAGGTTGGCGAAGGCATCGAGAAGCCAGTCGACGACTTCGCTGCTGAAGTTGCCGCACAGGTTGCTGCTGCCAAGCAGTAAGACAGCCCCGTCTGTCGCCCCAAAGAGGCTGCCCGCTCACGCGCGCAGCCTCTTTGTCAAAGCGGCGAGGCGTTTACACAACGCTGCCGCCGCTGGCGCCGAAACGGTGCCACGCTACAGTTAGCAGGCTGCAAACAGCCCGCACGAATTTTCTACAGTACGCCGCAGGAGAGACTCGCAATGGCTCAGCAGGTGAGTGGTCGCCAACCTCGCTATAAACGCATTTTGCTCAAACTTAGCGGCGAGGCCCTGATGGGCTCCGAAGACTTCGGGATCGACCCGAAGGTGCTCGATCGCATGGCCCTGGAAGTCGGGCAGCTGGTCGGTATCGGTGTGCAGGTCGGCCTGGTCATCGGTGGTGGCAACCTGTTCCGAGGGGCCGCACTGAGCGCCGCCGGCATGGATCGCGTCACCGGCGACCACATGGGGATGCTGGCCACCGTGATGAACGCCCTGGCCATGCGCGATGCGCTGGAGCGCTCGAATATCCCGGCACTGGTCATGTCGGCCATCTCCATGGTGGGCGTCACCGATCACTATGACCGTCGCAAAGCGATTCGCCACCTCAACTCCGGGGATGTGGTAATTTTCTCCGCCGGTACCGGCAACCCGTTCTTTACCACCGACTCGGCAGCCTGCCTGCGGGCCATCGAAATCGATGCCGACGTGGTGCTCAAGGCGACCAAGGTCGATGGTGTGTACACTGCCGATCCATTCAAGGACCCGCATGCCGAGAAGTTCGATCGCCTGACCTATGACGAGGTCCTGGATCGTAAGCTCGGCGTGATGGACTTGACCGCAATCTGCCTGTGCCGTGACCACGGCATGCCATTGCGGGTATTCAACATGAACAAGCCAGGCGCCCTGCTGAACATCGTGGTGGGCGGCGCTGAAGGCACTCTGATCGAGGAAGGCCAAGCATGATCAACGACATCAAGAAAGACGCGCAGGAGCGCATGACCAAGTCCATCGAGGCCCTGGGCCGCAACCTGGCGGCCATCCGCACCGGTCGCGCGCACCCAAGCATTCTGGACAGCGTCAAGGTCACTGCCTGGGGTAGCGAGATGCCGCTGAACCAGGTCGCTGCGATCAGCGTCGAGGACGCGCGCACCCTGAAGATCGTCGCTCACGACAAAAACCTGAGCGCTGCCATCGAGAAGGCCATCCTGACCTCCGACCTCGGGCTCAACCCATCGAGCGCCGGCACCACCATCCGTGTGCCGATGCCTGCCCTGACCGAAGAAACCCGCAAGGGCTACACCAAGCAGGCCAGCGGCGTTGCCGAGGACGCCAAGGTCGCCGTGCGCAACGTGCGTCGTGATGCCCTGGCGGACTTGAAGAAGCTGACCAAGGACAAGTCCATCAGCGAAGACGAAGAACGCCGCGCCGCCGATGACATCCAGAAGCTGACGGACAAGTTCGTCGCCGAGGTGGATGCAGCCTTCAAAGCCAAGGAAAAGGACCTGATGGCCGTCTAAGGCCAGGTTTTTTTTAATGGAAAAGACCAAGCCAGCGGTGCCTCCCTCGGTGCCGCGTCACGTCGCGATCATCATGGACGGCAACAACCGCTGGGCGAAACGGCGCTTGTTGCCTGGCGTTGCCGGGCACAAGGCGGGTGTCGATGCCGTGCGTGCAGTCATCGAAGTCTGCGCCGAGGCCGGCGTCGAAGTGCTGACCCTCTTTGCCTTCTCCAGTGAGAACTGGCAACGCCCTGCCGATGAGGTCGGTGCATTGATGGAGTTGTTCTTCTCGGCGTTGCGCCGTGAGGCACGTCGCTTGAACGACAACAACATCAGCCTGCGCATCATCGGCGACCGCTCCCGTTTTCACCCGGAACTGCAGGCTGCCATGCGCGAAGCCGAGGCGCTGACTGCAGGCAATAGCCGCTTCATCCTGCAGATCGCCGCCAACTACGGTGGGCAGTGGGACATCGCCCAGGCCGCGCAGCGGCTGGCGCGTGAAGTCCAGGCTGGCCATTTGCGCCCCGATGACATCACCCCGGGGTTGTTGCAGACGTGCCTTGCGACCGGCGAGCAGCCCTTGCCGGACTTGTGCATCCGTACCGGTGGCGAGCATCGCATCAGCAATTTCCTGTTGTGGCAACTGGCCTACGCCGAGCTGTATTTCTCCGACCTTTACTGGCCGGACTTCAAACACGAAGCCATGCGCAGTGCATTGGCTGATTTCGCTTCGCGCCAGCGCCGCTTTGGTAAGACCAGCGAGCAGGTCGAGGCTGGAGCGCGTGCTTAATGCTTAAACAACGCATCATTACCGCGCTGATCCTTTTGCCGATAGCGCTGGGCGGGTTCTTCCTGCTCGAGGGGGGCAACTTCGCCCTGTTCATCGGCCTGGTGGTTACGCTCGGCGCCTGGGAGTGGGCGCGTTTGGCGGGGTTGATGGCTCAGCCCTTGCGTGTCGCCTATGCCCTGGTCGTCGCTGGGGCATTGATGCTGCTGTACATCCTCCCGGAACTGGCCCCCTGGGTGCTTGGGGCGGCCGTCATCTGGTGGGGGCTGGCCACCTGGCTGGTGCTGACCTACCCGCGCACCAGCGAACTGTGGGCCAGTGCCGCCTGCCGGCTGTTGATCGGCCTGCTGGTGTTGCTGCCGGCCTGGCAAGGCCTGGTGCTGCTCAAGCACTGGCCGCTGGGTAACTGGCTGATCCTGTCGGTCATGGCTTTGGTCTGGGCGGCCGACATCGGTGCGTACTTTTCCGGCAGGGCCTTCGGCAAGCGCAAGCTGGCGCCGCAGGTCAGCCCTGGCAAGAGCTGGGAAGGCGTCTACGGCGGGTTGGCGGTCAGCCTGGTGATCACCCTGGTGGTGGGTATCAGTCGTGACTGGAGCTTCGGTCAGCTACTGCTCGGCCTGGCAGGCGCTGCACTGGTGGTGATGGCCTCGGTGATCGGAGACCTGACCGAAAGCATGTTCAAGCGCCGCTCGGGCATCAAGGACAGCAGCAACCTACTACCCGGCCACGGTGGCGTGCTCGACCGCATCGACAGCCTGACGGCGGCCATTCCATTGTTCGCCGTGCTGTTGTGGGCGGCCGAATGGGGTGTGATGTGAGTCAGGTGCAACGCATTACCGTACTTGGGGCGACCGGCTCCATCGGCCTGAGCACCCTGGACGTGATCGCCCGCCATCCTGAGCGCTATCAGGCCTTCGCCTTGACCGGCTACACGCGCATCGAGGAGCTGTTGGCCCTGTGCGTGCGGCATCGCCCGGCCTATGCCGTGGTGCCGAGCGCTGAGGCGGCGGGGCGCCTGCGTGCGGGCCTGACGGCGGCAGGGTGCGCTACCGAAGTGCTGGAAGGCGAGGCCGGGTTGTGCCAGGTAGCCTGTGCTAGTGAAGTGGATGCGGTCATGGCCGCCATCGTCGGCGCGGCAGGCCTGCGGCCGACCTTGGCGGCCGTACAGGCCGGCAAGAAAGTGCTGCTGGCCAACAAGGAAGCGCTGGTCATGTCCGGCGCCCTGTTCATGGACGCCGTGCGCCAGTCGGGTGCGGTGTTGCTGCCCATCGACAGCGAGCACAACGCCATCTTCCAGTGCATGCCCAGCGACTACGGGCGCGGGTTGAGCGCTGTGGGGGTGCGCCGCATTCTGCTGACGGCCTCGGGTGGGCCGTTCCGTCAGACATCGACCGAGGCCTTGCTGGACGTCACACCTGAACAGGCGTGCGCCCACCCGAACTGGTCGATGGGGCGCAAGATTTCCGTCGACTCGGCGAGCATGATGAACAAGGGCCTGGAGTTGATCGAGGCCTGCTGGCTGTTCGATGCGCCGCCAAGCCTGGTCGAGGTGGTGGTGCACCCGCAAAGCGTGATCCACTCGCTGGTCGATTACGTCGACGGTTCGGTGCTGGCGCAGTTGGGTAATCCGGACATGCGTACCCCCATCGCCAATGCGCTGGCCTGGCCGGAGCGAATCGATTCCGGGGTGGCCCCGCTGGACCTGTTCAGCATTGCTCGCCTGGATTTCGAGGCGCCCGATGAGCAGCGTTTCCCCTGTCTGCGCCTGGCGCGACAGGCGGCGCAGGTGGGCAACAGCGCCCCTGCCGTGCTCAATGCGGCCAACGAAATGGCGGTGCAGACGTTCCTCCAGGGCCGTATCCGCTTCCCGGAGATCGCGAGTATGATCGAACAGGTACTGGACCAGGAGCCCGTGGTGCCGCTGACTTCGCTGGAGGCAGTGTTTGCCGCCGACCAGCGAGCGCGCGAGCTGGCCTGGGCCTGGCTGCACCGCAACGGCCGCTGAGGCTGGCTGGCCCGGTTATCGACAACAGCACCCCCACTGACCCATTGCTCATCATTCGGAGATGGACATGACAGCGCTCTACATGATTATTGGTACGCTCGTCGCCTTGGGTGTGCTGGTCACCTTCCACGAGTTCGGCCACTTCTGGGTGGCGCGTCGCTGTGGCGTGAAAGTGCTGCGTTTCTCGGTGGGCTTCGGTACGCCGCTGGTGCGCTGGCATGATCGTCAGGGTACCGAGTTCGTCATCGCAGCCATTCCGCTGGGCGGCTACGTGAAGATGCTCGACGAGCGCGAAGGCGATGTGCCCCCTGCGCTGGTGGGCCAATCGTTCAATCGCAAGCCGGTCGGCCAGCGCATCGCGATCGTTGCCGCCGGGCCGGTCGCCAACTTCCTGCTGGCCATCTTCTTCTTCTGGGTATTGGCAATGCTTGGCAGCCAGCAGATCCGGCCGGTCATCGGCACCGTCGAGACGGGTAGCCTGGCGGCGGCTGCAGGGCTGACGGCCGGCCAGGAGATCGTCTCGGTGGACGGCAAGCCGACCAACGGCTGGTCGGCAGTCAATCTGCAGTTGGTGCGCCGCCTGGGTGAGAGTGGCACGCTGAACATCGTTGTGCGCGATGAGGGCAGCAGTGCCGAGCAACAGCGCCAGGTGAAACTCGACCAGTGGTTGAAAGGTGCCGATGAGCCTGATCCGATTCGCTCGCTGGGCCTTGAACCCTGGCGCCCGGCCATCGTGCCGGTGCTGGCCGAGATCGATCCCAAGGGGCCGGCCGCGGCTGCAGGCTTGAAAACCGGTGACCGGTTGCTGGGCGTCGGCGGCCAGTCGGTGAGCGAATGGCAGCAGGTGGTCGATAGCGTGCGCGCGCGGCCCGGCGCCCAGGTGGTGGTGCGTCTGGAGCGTGACGGTGCGCCGCTGGACATACCGGTGACGCTGGGCGCGAAGGGCGAAGGTGAGGCCGCTGCAGGCTACCTGGGAGCGGGCGTCAAGGGCGGTCAATGGCCGGCCTCGATGCTGCGCGAAGTCAGCTATGGGCCGGTGGAGGCGGTGGGTGAAGGCCTGTCGCGCACCTGGAACATGAGCGTGCTCACGCTCCAGTCACTGAAGAAAATGCTGTTCGGTGAGCTCTCGGTAAAAAACTTGAGTGGACCGATAACCATTGCTAAAGTGGCGGGCGCTTCAGCCCAGTCCGGCGTGGGGGATTTCCTGAATTTCCTGGCCTACCTGAGCATAAGCCTGGGGGTTCTTAACCTGCTGCCCATCCCGGTACTGGATGGGGGGCACTTGCTGTTCTACCTGGTTGAATGGGCGCGCGGTCGTCCGTTGTCTGATCGGGTACAAGGTTGGGGGGTCCAGATCGGTATCAGTTTGGTCTTGGGGGTGATGCTGCTCGCCCTGATCAACGATCTGGGTCGACTATAAAAGCTTCGCTCAATTGCGAAATCTGTCGTTCATGACGGCAGGTTGTTTATTGCCAGTTGGAATAAAAGGACTTCATGAAACGTCTGTTGCTAACTGCGGTGCTCTCCGCACTGATGATCGCTGAAGTTCACGCCGAGTCCTTCACCATCTCCGATATCCGCGTCAACGGCCTGCAGCGGGTTTCCGCGGGCAGTGTCTTCGGTGCCTTGCCCCTCAATGTGGGCGACCAGGCCGATGACCGGCGCCTGGTGGAGTCGACCCGCTCGCTGTTCAAGACCGGGTTTTTCCAGGACATCGAGCTGAACCGTGATGGCAACGTGCTGATCATCAATGTGGTCGAGCGCCCGTCGGTGTCGAGCATCGAGATCGAAGGCAACAAGGCGATCAGTACCGAAGACCTGATGAAGGGCCTGAAGCAATCGGGCTTGGCCGAAGGCGAGATCTTCCAGCGTGCCACCCTCGAAGGCGTGCGTAACGAGCTGCAGCGCCAGTACGTGGCCCAGGGCCGTTACTCGGCCGAGGTCGACGCCGAGGTGGTGCCGCAGCCGCGCAACCGTGTGGCCCTGAAGATCAAGATCAACGAAGGCACCGTCGCTGCCATCCAGCACATCAACATCGTTGGCAACAACGTGTTCGATGACGACACCCTGGGGCAGCTGTTCGAGCTCAAGACGACTAACTGGTTGTCCTTCTTCAAGAACGACGACAAGTATGCCCGTGAAAAACTGTCCGGTGACCTGGAACGTCTGCGTTCCTACTACCTGGACCGCGGCTACATCAACATGGACATCGCGTCCACCCAGGTGTCCATCACGCCTGACAAGAAGCACGTCTACATCACCGTCAACATCAACGAAGGCGAGAAATACACCGTCCGTGACGTGAAGCTCTCCGGTGACCTCAAGGTGCCGGAAGACCAGATCAAGTCGCTGCTGCTGGTGCAGCCGGGCCAGGTGTTCTCGCGCAAGGTGATGACCAGCACGTCCGAGCTGATCACCCGTCGCCTGGGTAACGAAGGCTATACCTTCGCCAACGTCAACGGCGTGCCTCAGCCAAACGACCAGGATCACACCGTGGACATCATGTTCGTGGTCGATCCGGGCAAGCGTGCCTACGTCAACCGCATCAACTACCGCGGCAACACCAAGACCGAAGACGAAGTGCTGCGCCGCGAAATGCGTCAGATGGAAGGCGGCTGGGCATCGACCTACCTGATCGACCAATCCAAGACCCGCCTTGAGCGCCTGGGCTTTTTCAAGGACGTGAACGTCGAGACCCCACCGGTACCGGGTACCGACGACCAGGTCGACGTGAACTATAGCGTCGAGGAGCAGGCCTCCGGTTCGATCACCGCCAGCGTCGGCTTTGCCCAGAGCGCGGGCCTGATCCTGGGTGGCTCGATCAGCCAGAGCAACTTCCTGGGTACAGGTAACAAGGTGTCCGTTGGCCTGACCCGGTCCGAGTACCAGTCGCGATACAACTTCGGTTTCGTTGATCCCTACTTCACTGCCGATGGCGTGAGCCTGGGTTACAACGCCTTCTACCGCAGCACCGACTATGACGACCTCGACGTCGACGTGGCGAGCTATGCGGTGGACAGCCTGGGTGCCGGTGTGAGCCTGGGTTACCCGATCAGCGAGACGTCGCGCCTGACCTATGGGTTGAGCGTGCAGCAGGACAAGCTGAAGACGGGTAAGTACACCGTCGGTGAGATCTTTGATTTCATTGACAAGGAAGGCAGTAACTTCACCAACTTCAAAGCATCGATTGGTTGGTCCGAGTCGACCTTGAACAAGGGTGTACTGGCGACGCGGGGCCATTCTCAAAGCTTGAGCCTTGAGACCACGATCCCTGGTAGTGACTTGTCGTTCTACAAGCTCGATTACCGCGGCCAGTTGTTCAAGCCACTCAGCCAGAACTACACCTTGCGTCTGCACACAGAACTCGGCTATGGCGATGGCTTTGGGGGTACCTCTGGCTTGCCGTTCTATGAAAACTATTACGCGGGTGGTTTCAACTCTGTTCGCGGTTTCAAGGACAGTAGCCTCGGTCCCCGCAGTACCCCAAGTAAAGGGGTTGGCGAAGTTGGTCACAGACCAGGCACCATCCGCGACCCCGACCAAGACCCGCTTCCATTCGGTGGCAACGTCCTGGTTCAAGGCGGCGTCGAGTTGCTGTTCCCGCTGCCGTTCGTCAAGGACCAGCGGTCCCTGCGTACCTCGGTCTTCTGGGACGTGGGTAACGTATTCGACACCAACTGCGGTAAAAAACCGGACTGCGCTAAGGTCGGTTTCTCCGACATGGCCAGTTCGGTCGGTCTTGGCGTGACGTGGATCACGGCCTTGGGCCCGTTGAGCTTCAGCCTGGCGATGCCGATCAAGAAGCCGGACGAGGCAGACACCCAGGTGTTCCAATTCTCTCTGGGCCAGACCTTCTAAGGTCGGCCCTTGCTTAACGACAACGGTTTATCCAGGAGTTCATCGTGCGCAAGTTGACCCAAATGGCCGTAGTGGCCGCGGCGCTGGTCGCCACCCCGGCTTTCGCCGAAATGAAGGTTGCCGTTCTGAACTATCAGATGGCCCTGCTCGAGTCCGATGCCGCCAAGAAATACGCCGTGGATGCCGAAAAGAAGTTCGGCCCTCAGCTGACCAAGCTCAAGGGCCTGGAGAGCAGCGCCAAGGGCATCCAGGATCGCCTGATCAAAGGCGGCGACAAGATGCAGCAGCAGGAGCGTGAGCGCCTGGAGCTCGAGTTCAAGCAAAAGGCCCGCGACTTCCAGTTCCAGTCCAAGGAGCTGAACGAAGCCAAGGCCGTTGCCGACCGCGACATGCTCAAGCAGCTCAAGCCCAAGCTGGACGGCGCGGTCGAGGAAGTGATCAAGAAGGGCGGTTACGACCTGGTGCTCGAGCGCGGTGCGGTCATTGATGTCAAGCCTCAGTACGACATCACCCGCCAGGTTATCGAGCGTATGAACCAAGCCCGTTGATATGACCGTGACCATGACGCTTGGCCAACTGGCCGAGACCCTCGGGGCCACCCTCAAGGGTCCCGAGACGCTGCAGATCACGGGCCTTGCCACCTTGCAGGAGGCCGGGCCGGGTCAGTTGAGCTTTCTTGCCAACCCGCAGTACCGCAAGTACCTGGACGAGAGCCAGGCGGCTGCCGTGCTGCTCAAGGCGGCCGATGCCGAGGCGTTCGCCGGTCATGCCCTGATCGTTGCCGACCCCTACCTGGCGTATGCCCGCATTTCCCACCTGTTCGACCCCAAACCCAAGGCTGTGGCGGGGATTCACCCCAGCGCCGTGGTGGCCGGGGATGCCCAGGTGGATGCGACGGCCAGTGTCGGGCCTTTCGCGGTCGTTGAAAGCGGTGCGCGTATCGGCGCCCATGTCACCATCGGCGCCCATTGCTTCATCGGTGCCCGCTGCGTGATCGGCGAAGGGGGCTGGCTGGCGCCGCGGGTCACGCTGTATCACGATGTCACCATCGGCAAGCGAGTGGTTATCCAGTCCGGCGCAGTGATCGGTGGTGAAGGCTTTGGCTTTGCCAACGAAAAAGGCGTGTGGCGCAAGATTGCCCAGATTGGCGGTGTGAGCATCGGTGACGATGTGGAAATCGGTGTGAACACGGCCGTGGACCGTGGCGCGCTGTCCGACACCTGTATCGCCGACGGCGTCAAGCTCGACAACCAGATCCAGATTGCCCACAACGTGCAGATCGGGGAGCATACGGCCATGGCTGCGTGCGTGGGCATCTCCGGCAGCACACGTATCGGCAAGCATTGCACCATCGCCGGTGGCGTAGGCATGGTCGGTCATATCGATGTTTGCGACAACGTTTTCGTGTCCGGGATGACCATGGTGACCCGCTCGATCACCGAGCCGGGTGGCTATTCTTCCGGTACTGCCATGCAGCCTCTGGCTGACTGGCGCAAGAGCGCCGCGCGCATCCGCCACCTGGACGACATGGCCAAGCGTCTCCAGCAGCTGGAAAAACGCGTCGATACCGTGACCTCAGGTGGGCAGCCGACATCAGAAGGCTGATACCATTTCCTGAGCAAGAGTGAACAGTCGCTAGCTGGCTCCTCTTTGGATTGCAAAAGGAGCGTGTGGTCAGCACCTGCGCTCCCTATTCTTATACAGGCTTCCCCCCGAAATGATGGACATCAACGAGATTCGCGAATACCTGCCTCACCGTTACCCGTTCCTGCTGGTGGACCGCGTGACGGATCTGGATTACGAGGCCCAGAGCATTCGTGCCTACAAGAATGTCAGCATCAACGAGCCATTCTTCAACGGCCACTTCCCGGCGCACCCCATCATGCCCGGCGTCCTGATCATCGAAGCCATGGCCCAGGCGGCCGGCATTCTCGGTTTCAAGATGCTCGATGCCAAACCTGCCGACGGCACCTTGTACTACTTCGTCGGCTCCGACAAGCTGCGTTTCCGTCAGCCGGTGCTGCCGGGTGACCAGCTGGTGCTGGAAGCGAAGTTCCTGAGCCGCAAGAGCATGATCTGGAAGTTCGAATGCCGTGCCCTGGTCGACGGCAAGGCAGTATGCTCGGCCGAAATCACCTGTGCGGAACGCTCCCTATGAATTCGATTGATCCTCGGGCCATCATCGACCCTTCGGCCAAGCTGGCCGAAGGCGTCGAGGTGGGCCCTTGGTCGATCGTTGGCCCCGATGTCGAAATCGGGGAGGGCACCGTCATCGGCCCACACGTTGTGCTCAAGGGGCCGACCCGGATCGGCAAGCACAACCGTATCTTCCAGTTTTCCTCGATTGGCGAAGACACCCCGGACCTCAAGTACAAGGGTGAGCCGACTCGCCTTGTGATCGGCGATCACAACGTCATCCGTGAAGGCGTCACGATCCATCGTGGTACCGTGCAGGATCGCGCCGAAACCACCGTTGGCGACCATAACCTGATCATGGCCTATGCCCACATTGGCCATGACAGTGTGATCGGCAGCCACTGCATCCTGGTCAACAACACCGCGCTGGCGGGCCATGTGCATGTGGGCGACTGGGCGATCCTATCCGGGTTCACCCTGGTTCACCAGTATTGCCACATCGGTGCCCATGCGTTTTCCGGCATGGGCACGGCCATCGGCAAGGACGTACCCGCGTTCGTCACCGTTTTCGGCAGCCCCGCCGAAGCGCGCAGCATGAACTTTGAAGGCATGCGCCGCCGTGGTTTCAGCGACGAAGTAATCCATGTGCTGCGTCGCTGCTACAAAATCGTCTACCGCCAGGGCCTGACGGTGGAGGATGCATTGCGCGAACTCGAAGCGCCGGCGGCGCAGCATCCGGAGGTCGAGCTGTTCCGCCAGTCGATCGTGAGTTCGGCCCGCGGCATCACTCGCTGACATGGTCCAGCTTTGCGTAGCCCTGGTCGCGGGTGAAGCCAGCGGCGACATTCTCGGTTCCGGCTTGATGCGCGCCTTGAGGGCGCGCCATCCCGATGTGCGCTTCATCGGGGTCGGTGGCCCGCTCATGGAAGCCGAAGGCCTGCAATCCTACTTCCCCATGGAGCGTTTGGCCGTCATGGGGCTGGTCGAGGTGCTTGGTCGCCTGCGTGAATTGCTCAAGCGTCGCAAGCTGCTGGTCCAGACCCTGATCGAGCAGAAGCCGGACGTGTTCATCGGTATCGATGCGCCCGACTTTACCCTGGAGATCGAACTCAAGCTGCGCCAGGCGGGTATCAAGACCGTTCATTACGTCAGCCCATCAGTGTGGGCATGGCGGCAGAAGCGTGTGTTGAAAATCCGTCAGGGCTGTGACCTGATGCTGACACTGTTGCCGTTCGAGGCCCGCTTCTATGAAGAACAGGGCGTGCCGGTGCGATTCGTCGGCCACCCCCTGGCCGATACCATTGCCCTGCAGGCGGATCGACCCGCAGCGCGCGCCGCCCTGGGGCTGGGCGAGGGTCCGGTGGTCGCCCTGATGCCCGGCAGCCGCGGGGGTGAAGTCGGGCGCCTGGGTGCGTTGTTCCTGGATGCAGCGCAACGTTTGCAGCAGCGGGTGCCGGGGGTGCGCTTCGTGCTGCCCTGTGCCAACGCCGCCCGCCGCGCCCAACTGGAGCAGATGCTCGAGGGTCGCGACTTGCCGCTGGCCCTGCTCGATGGCCGTTCGCACGAGGCGCTGGCCGCCTGTGACGCCGTCCTGATTGCATCGGGTACAGCCACCCTGGAAGCGCTGCTGTTCAAGCGGCCCATGGTGGTTGCCTACCGCCTGGCGCCGCTGACCTACTGGATACTCAAGCGGCTGGTCAAAAGCCCCTACGTGTCCTTGCCCAACCTGCTGGCGCGCCGTGCGCTGGTGCCTGAGTTGCTGCAAGACGCCGCGACTAGCGAAGCGCTGGTCGATGCGCTGCTGCCTTTGCTGCGCGACGGCACCGGACAAACCGACTCGTTCGACGAGATTCACCGCACCTTGCGCCGGGATGCCTCCAACCAAGCCGCCGACGCTGTGCTGGCCCTGCTGGAGAAACGCTGACATGCAGTTCGGTCTGGATTTCAATCTGGTCGAAGACCTGGTCGCCGGCGTCGACGAAGTGGGCCGCGGCCCCCTGTGTGGTGACGTGGTGACGGCTGCCGTGATCCTCGACCCGGCACGCCCAATCCTTGGGCTCAACGACTCGAAGAAGCTAACCCAGGCGCGCCGCGAAGCCTTGTTCGACGAAATTTGCGACAAGGCCCTGAGCTTTTTCATTGCCCGCGCCGCGGTCGAGGAAATCGATCGCCTCAACATTCTGCATGCCACCATGTTGGCCATGCAGCGCGCGGTGGAAGGTTTGCACATCACCCCGAACATGGCCTTGATCGACGGCAATCGCTGCCCGCAGCTGTCGGTGCCATCGGCGTCGGTGGTGCAGGGGGACGCCAAAGTGCCTGCGATCGCGGCGGCTTCGATCCTGGCCAAGGTGACGCGTGATCGCGAGATGGGCGCCTTCGAGCTGATCTACCCCGGCTACGGCATAGGTGCGCACAAAGGCTACCCGACGCCGGTGCACCTGGAGGCGCTGGCACGGCTCGGGCCCACACCCATTCATCGTCGATCGTTTGCGCCCGTGCGTGCCGCCTGGGGTGTGCGTGAGGCTGTGACCGCCTCGCTGATCTGATACCCGCCATTGCGCACCTAAGGGGCTTAGGCCCTGCGGGGCCGGGCTGGGCGGCTTACCCTGGCACGTGCTCAGGTAGCCCTACCGTCGCACGGCGGCAACCGACGCCCAAAACCCCTGCCCAATTGAGCTACAATCGCGCCCTTGTCGTTTAGCACTGCTACAGGATCATTCATGTCGGTTTCCTTCGTTCACCTGCGCGTCCACTCCGAATTCTCGCTGGTCGACGGTCTGGTCCGGATCAAACCGCTGGCCAAGGCGCTGGCCGGGATGAACATGCCTGCGGTGGCGATCACTGACCAGAGCAACATGTGCTCACTGGTCAAGTTCTACAAGGCGGCCATGGGGGCGGGCATCAAGCCGATCTGTGGTGCCGACCTGTGGCTGGCCGGCGAAGATGCACAGGCGCCGCTGTCGCGCATCTGCTTCCTGGCCATGAACCCCCAGGGCTATCGTAACCTGACCGAGCTGCTCTCCCGGGGCTGGACCGAGGGCCAGCGCAATGGCCTGGTCATCATCCAGCGCGACTGGATTGCAGCGGCCAGTGAAGGTCTGATCGCGCTGTCGGCGGGCAAGGAAGGCGACATCGGCATGGCGTTGCTGGGGGGGCGCAGCGAGGAGGCGCAAGCGCTGCTGGAGGACTGGATGACCATGTTCCCCGAGCGCTTTTATGTCGAAGTCCAGCGCACCAGTCGCCCCAGGGATGAAGAGTATGTGCATGCCGCCGTGGCCCTGGCCGATCGGCTGGGTGCGCCGCTGGTGGCCACCAACGATGTGCGTTTCATCAAGCAGACCGATTTCGACGCCCACGAGACCCGGGTGTGCATCGGTGAAGGCTGGACACTGGACGATCCGCGTCGCCCGCGCCTGTACAGCGACCAGCAATACCTGAAGTCGGCCGAAGAAATGGCCGAGCTGTTCAGCGACCTGCCGGACGCCCTGGCCAACACCGTCGAAATCGCCAAGCGCTGCAATATCCAGGTGCAACTGGGCAAGTACTTCCTGCCCGACTTCCCGACGCCCAATGGCATGGGGATCGATGATTACCTGCGGCACGTGTCCCACGAAGGGCTGGAAGAACGCCTGGCGGTGCTGTGGCCGAAAGAGACCACGCCCGACTACGAGCAAAAGCGCCAGGTGTACCTGGACCGCCTCAAGTTCGAGCTGGATATCATCATCCAGATGGGTTTCCCCGGCTACTTCCTGATCGTGATGGACTTCATCAAGTGGGCCAAGAACAATGGCGTACCGGTGGGGCCTGGCCGGGGGTCGGGTGCAGGTTCGCTGGTGGCCTATGTGCTCAAGATCACCGACCTCGACCCACTGGCCTACGACCTGCTGTTCGAGCGCTTCCTGAACCCTGAACGGGTGTCCATGCCCGACTTCGACGTCGACTTCTGCATGGACGGTCGGGACCGGGTGATCGACTACGTGGCAGAGGCCTATGGGCGTAATGCCGTGAGCCAGATCATCACCTTCGGCACCATGGCGGCCAAGGCCGTGGTGCGCGACGTGGCGCGCGTGCAAGGCAAGTCCTACGGCCTGGCCGATCGTCTGTCGAAGATGATTCCGTTCGAAGTGGGCATGACCCTGGAGAAGGCCTACGAGCAGGAAGAAGTTCTGCGCGATTTTCTCAAGGGTGACGAAGACGCTCGTGAAATCTGGGACATGGCCCTGAAGCTCGAAGGCGTCACGCGCGGTACCGGCAAACACGCCGGTGGCGTGGTCATCGCGCCGACCAAGCTCACCGATTTCTCGCCCATCGCCTGCGACGAAGAGGGCGGCGGCCTGATCACCCAGTTCGACAAGGACGACGTGGAGGCGGCGGGCCTTGTGAAGTTCGACTTCCTCGGCCTGCGCACCCTGACCATCATCAAGTGGGCGATGGAGATCATCAACCGTGAGCAGGCCAAGAAAGACCTGCCCGACCTGAACATCGACTTCATCCCGCTCGATGATCGCAAGACCTACGAGCTGTTGCAGAAGGCCGAAACCACGGCGGTGTTCCAGCTCGAGTCGCGCGGCATGAAAGAGCTGATCAAGAAGCTCAAGCCCGACTGCCTCGAAGACCTCATCGCCTTGGTGGCATTGTTCCGTCCCGGCCCGCTGCAGTCGGGCATGGTGGACGACTTCATCAACCGCAAGCACGGCCGTGCCGAGCTAGCCTACCCGCATCCGGACTATCAGTACGAAGGCTTGCAGCCGGTGCTGGCGCCGACCTACGGCATCATCCTGTATCAGGAACAGGTGATGCAGATTGCCCAGGTCATGGCCGGGTACACCCTGGGCGGCGCCGACATGCTGCGCCGGGCGATGGGCAAGAAAAAGCCCGAGGAAATGGCCAAGCAGCGCGGCGGCTTCATCGAAGGCTGTGCCAACAATGGAATCGATGAAGATCTTGCAGGTAACATCTTCGACCTGGTAGAGAAGTTCGCAGGCTACGGCTTTAACAAATCTCACTCGGCGGCCTATGGCCTGGTGTCCTATCAGACGGCCTGGCTCAAGACCCACCACCCGGCACCGTTCATGGCGGCGGTGCTGTCGGCGGACATGCACAACACCGACAAGGTGGTGGTGCTGGTCGAGGAAGTGCGCACCATGAAGTTGCGTCTGGATGCGCCAGATGTGAACTTCTCGGACTTCAAGTTCACCGTCAACGACGATGGCCGCATCGTCTATGGCCTTGGCGCGATCAAGGGCGTGGGTGAGGGGCCTGTGGAGGCGATCGTCGAGGCCCGTGCCGAAGGCGGCCCGTTCAAGGACCTGTATGACTTCTGCGAGCGCATCGACCTCAAGCGCGTCAACAAGCGCACCCTCGATGCACTGGTGCGCAGTGGCGCGCTGGACCGGCTCGGCCCGCACTTTCACGACGAGATCAAGGCCTACCACGCCCACATCGACATCAACCGGGCCATCCTGCTGGCCGCACTGGGCGATGCCATCAAGGCGGCCGAACAGACGGCCCGCACGGCCGACAGCGGTCACATCGACCTGTTCGGCGGCATGTTCGACGAACCGGACGCTGACGTGTATGCCAGTTACCGCAAGGCGCGGCCACTGACACTCAAGGAACGGCTCAAGGGCGAGAAGGACACGCTGGGCCTTTACCTCACCGGCCACCCGATCGATGAATACGAGGCTGAAATCCGCCGCTTCGCGCGCCAGCGCATCATTGACCTCAAGCCGTCGCGCGAAACCCAGACCATTGCCGGCATGATCATCGCCCTGCGGGTCATGAAGAACAAAAAGGGCGACAAGATGGGGTTCGTCACCCTGGATGACAGGTCTGGACGTATCGAGGCCTCGCTGTTTGCCGATGCCTACATCACGGCCCAATCACTGCTGCAGAACGATGCGATGGTGGTGGTCGAAGGGGAGGTCAGCAACGACGATTTCTCAGGCGGCCTGCGGCTGCGGGTCAAGCAGGTGATGACCTTGGAGGATGCCCGCACAAAGCTGGCCGAGAGCCTGCGCCTGAAGGTCGCCCACGAGGCGCTCAAGGGCGATCGCCTCAAGTGGCTGGGTGAGCTGATCACCCGTCACCGCGGCGCCTGCCCGATCACGCTGGAATACACCGGCAGCGATGCCAAGGCCATGCTGCAATTTGGCGACCAGTGGGCCATCGATCCCGCAGACGGGCTGATTCAGACCCTGCGTGACCAGTTCGGACGTGAGAACGTCTTTTTGCAATACCGTTGAGCCGCTCAACATTTAATCTCGACCTGAAGGCGCCTGATCCCTTAAGGTATGGCGCCAAACGGATCAACCGGCCGGCCGCCTGGCCGTAGACCCAAGACGGATGACTATGAACCCGAACTTTCTCGACTTCGAACAGCCGATTGCCGACCTGCAAGCCAAGATCGAAGGCCTGCGCCTGGTAGGCAACGACAATTCGCTGAACATCAGCGATGAAATTGCCCGTCTGCAAGACAAGAGCAATACCCTGACCGAAAGCATTTTCGGCAACCTGACCAGCTGGCAGATCGCTCGCCTGGCACGTCACCCGCGTCGTCCCTACACCCTGGACTACCTGCAGCACATCTTCACCGAATTCGAAGAACTGCACGGCGACCGCCACTTCTCCGACGATGCCGCCATCGTTGGCGGTACCGCACGCCTGGACGGCAAGCCAGTCATGGTCATCGGGCACCAGAAGGGCCGCGAAGTGCGGGAAAAGGTTCGCCGCAACTTCGGCATGCCGCGCCCCGAGGGCTACCGCAAGGCGTGCCGCCTGATGGAAATGGCCGAGCGTTTCCGCATGCCGATCCTGACCTTCATCGACACGCCGGGTGCCTATCCAGGCATCGATGCCGAGGAACGTAACCAGAGCGAGGCCATCGCCTGGAACCTGCGCGTGATGGCGCGCCTGAAGACGCCCATCATCGCCACGGTGATCGGTGAAGGCGGGTCGGGCGGCGCACTGGCCATCGGCGTGTGCGACCAGCTGAACATGCTGCAGTACTCCACCTACTCGGTCATTTCGCCCGAAGGCTGCGCTTCGATCCTGTGGAAGACGGCCGACAAGGCTGCCGATGCCGCCGAGGCCATGGGCATCACGGCTGAGCGCCTCAAGAGCCTGGACATCGTTGACAAGGTCATCCCGGAGCCACTGGGTGGCGCTCACCGTGATCCTGCCGCCATGTCCGAAAGCATCCGCGCCGAGCTGGTGGAGCAGCTGGACATGCTCAGCGGCTTGGACCACGACGCACTGTTGGCGCGCCGCTACGACCGCCTGATGAGCTACGGCGTCTGATCGCCCTTGGGGCCGCCTGTCGGCCCCTCGGGTGAGCCTGTATCCCAGGCTCACTCACATCCGTCACCCAGGTTGATCGAGGCCTCGATGATTGATCTCGCCCCCTGGCTATGCGCCCGTACGTGGTACGTCGCCCTCTCAGGCGGCCTCGATTCCACCGTCCTGCTGCACTGGCTCGCCGCCTACGCCCGTAGCCATCCTGCACCGCCGCTGCGCGCAATTCACATCCATCATGGCCTGCAACCCGCCGCGCAGGCGTGGCCTGCCCATTGCCAGCGTGTGTGCGATGACCTGGGCGTCGAGCTGCAGGTCATCGAGGTCGACGTCGCCCCAGGCCCGAGCCTGGAGCAGGCTGCCCGTCAGGCCCGTTACGCTGCGTTCGAGCGGGTATTGGCGGCAGGTGACATGCTGTTCACCGGCCAGCACCGCGACGATCAGGCTGAAACGCTGCTGTTTCGCCTGCTGCGGGGCGCGGGGTTGCGTGGCCTGGCGGCGATGCCGAGGGAGCGGGCGCTAGGGCAGGGCAGGCTGGTCAGGCCGTTGCTTGGTTGTTCCCGGCAACAGTTGCAAGGCTATGCCCAGGCGCATGCGTTGGGCTGGGTCGAGGACCCTTCGAATGCCGATACACGGTTTGCCCGCAACTATCTGCGCAGGGAGGTCTTGCCATCCCTTGTGCAGCGCTGGCCGCAAGCCGGGCAGAACCTGGCCCGCGCCGCCGAACACCTGGGCGAAGCCCTGAGCCTGCTGGACGAGCTGGCCGAAAACGACCTGGCGCCCGTACGCCAGGGTGCTCCTGCTGCTTGGCCTGGACTCGATTCGCTGGACCTGGCCGGCCTGCTCGCGCTTTCACCTGCCCGCCAGCGCAATGCGTTGCAGTATTGGCTCAGCCACCGAACCCGGTTGCCCGACGCGCGCCACTGGGCCGGCTGGGCGGACCTGCGCAATGCCGCGGTCGATGCCTGCCCCGTGTGGCAACTGGCCGATGGCCAACTGGTGCGCAGCCAGGGGCGCATCTGGTGGCTGAGCGGCGACTGGTTGCAAACGCCCTGTAAGGCCATGGAGTGGGAAAACGCCGATCAGCCGTTGGCCTTACCTGGCAACGGCAGCGTGCGACTTGTTGGCGCAGGCGCGCTGACGGGCCTGCGTATCGGCTACCGTCAGGGCGGGGAGTGGCTGGACATCCCAGGGCGCGGGCGACGTGATCTCAAGCGCTTGCTCAATGAACTGCACGTGCCGCATTTTCTGCGCCTGCGCCTGCCGCTGCTCTACCAAGGCGAGCGGCTGCTGGCGGTAGCCAACCTACCCAGTCTGGCCCAGGGCGATTACTGCCTGCACTGGCAGTTGCCGACCAGCGCGCAAGGTTTGAGCTAGTGGGTACATTCGGGTAGACTACCCTCCCTTCTTGATACAGCTTCTGTGGGTTCCGCGAAAACACAGGAGTTGCCGATTACCAAGCAGTTTTTTGCTGGGCTGATTCTTAGAAATGACGAGCGAGCGCCCTGCCAGGGTTACCCCTGGTCTGTACACACGCGGCAGTTTTTCGAGATGCACTGTGATTGACGCAGGTGATCGGGGGCGTTTGCCCTCCTTCGCTATCTCCGGCGGCGCTGGCCGCTTTAACGCAGACTTCTAGGGTTTTTCATGACGCGCTACATATTCGTCACGGGCGGTGTTGTTTCTTCATTGGGGAAAGGCATTGCCTCGGCTTCCCTGGCGGCCATCCTGGAGGCGCGGGGCCTGAAGGTCACCATGCTCAAGCTGGATCCGTACATCAACGTCGACCCAGGCACCATGAGCCCGTTCCAGCACGGTGAAGTATTCGTCACCCAGGACGGCGCCGAGACCGACCTGGACCTGGGCCACTATGAGCGGTTCATCCGCACCACCATGACCCAGAACAACAACTTCACCACCGGCCGCGTCTACGAGCACGTGCTGCGCAAGGAACGCCGTGGTGACTACCTGGGCGCGACCATCCAGGTCATCCCGCACATCACCGATGAAATCAAGCGCCGCATCATCAAGGGTGCAGGCGATGCCGACGTGGCCCTGGTCGAGATCGGCGGCACCGTGGGTGACATCGAGTCCCAGCCGTTCCTCGAAGCCATTCGCCAGCTGCGCGTGGAAGTAGGCTCCAAGCGCGCGATGCTGATGCACCTGACGCTGGTGCCTTACATCGCCACCGCCGGTGAAACCAAGACCAAGCCGACCCAGCATTCGGTCAAGGAGCTGCGCTCCATCGGCCTGCAGCCTGACGTGCTGATCTGCCGCTCCGATCATCCTGTCGATGCATCCTCGCGCCGCAAGATCGCCTTGTTCACCAACGTTGAAGAGCGTGCGGTGATTTCGCTGGAAGACGTCGACACCATCTACAAGATTCCAGGTGTCTTGCATGCCCAGGGCCTGGACGACTTCGTCGTCGAGCGTTTCGGCCTGCAGTGCACGGGTGCCGACCTGTCCGAGTGGGACAAGGTGGTCGACGCCAAGCTCAACCCGGAGCATGAAGTCACCATCGCCATGGTCGGCAAGTACATGGAGCTGCTCGATGCGTACAAGTCGCTGATCGAAGCGATGAGCCACGCGGGCATCACCAACCGCACCAAGGTCAACCTGCGCTACATCGATTCCGAAGACATCGAGAACCAGGGTACCAGCCTGCTCGAAGGCGCCGATGCCATCCTGGTCCCCGGTGGTTTCGGTCTGCGCGGTGTCGAAGGCAAGATCACGGCGGTGCAATACGCCCGTGAGAACAAGGTGCCGTACCTGGGTATCTGCCTGGGCATGCAAGTGGCCGTCATCGAGTTCGCCCGTAACGTGATGGGCTGGAGCGACGCCAACTCCACCGAGTTCGATCGCGATAGTGGTCATCCGGTCGTCGGCCTGATCACCGAGTGGGCAGACGCCACCGGTGCGGTCGAAACCCGCAGCGAGGCGTCCGACCTGGGCGGCACCATGCGCCTGGGTGCTCAGGACTGCCAGCTGGCTGCAGGTTCCAACGTGCATGCGTGCTATGGCAAGGACATCATCACCGAGCGCCACCGTCACCGCTACGAAGTGAACAACAACTTGCTGCCGCAACTGGTGGACGCAGGTCTGGTGGTTTCCGGTCGTTCCGAAGACGGCGCCCTGGTCGAGGTGGTGGAGTCCAAGGACCACCCCTGGTTTGTCGCCTGCCAGTTCCACCCGGAGTTCACCTCCACCCCACGCGATGGCCACCCGCTGTTCAGTGGCTTCGTCAAGGCGGCGCTCGCCCAGAAGAACAAGGCCTGATCCATGCCCCAGAAGATCATCCGCGTCGGTCATATCGATATCGCCAACGACAAGCCATTCGTCCTGTTCGGTGGCATGAACGTGCTGGAATCCCGCGACCTGGCCATGAAGGTGTGCGAAGAGTACGTGCGGGTTACCGAAAAGCTCGGTATCCCGTATGTGTTCAAGGCCAGCTTCGACAAGGCCAACCGGTCCTCGGTCACCTCCTACCGCGGCCCTGGCATGGAAGAAGGCCTGAAGATCTTCGAGGAGATCAAGCGTACCTTCAACGTGCCGGTGATTACCGATGTGCACGAGCCTTACCAGGCCGAGCCGGTAGCCAAGGTCTGCGACATCATCCAGTTGCCGGCTTTCCTGTCGCGCCAGACCGACCTGGTGGTGGCGATGGCAAAGACCGGCGCGGTGATCAATATCAAGAAGGCCCAGTTCCTCGCACCCCAGGAGATGAAACACATCCTGACCAAGTGCGAAGAAGCCGGTAATGACCAATTGATCCTGTGCGAGCGTGGTTCGAGCTTCGGTTACAACAACCTGGTCGTGGACATGCTCGGCTTCGGTGTCATGAAGCAGTTCGAATACCCGGTGTTCTTCGACGTGACCCATGCCCTGCAGATGCCGGGTGGTCGTGCCGACTCCGCTGGCGGGCGCCGCGCTCAGGTGACCGACCTGGCCAAGGCTGGCATGAGCCAGGGGCTGGCAGGGCTGTTCCTCGAAGCTCACCCCGATCCGGACAACGCCAAGTGCGACGGCCCGTGTGCCCTGCGCCTGGACAAGCTGGAGCCATTCCTGGCTCAGCTCAAGCAACTGGATGACCTGGTGAAAAGTTTTCCGACGGTAGAAACCGCGTAAAGCACTTTTCTCGGGTAAAGTACCGTCCGATTCACCCCTGACCACTCGGTCAGGGGCTCCCTTCGCCGGGCCTGCCACAGCATCCTCGTCCGGTGAACGGCAAGAATTTTCTAAGCTGCGTTGTTTTCGTCAATTCTGGAGTGCTTACAACAATGGCAAAAATCGTCGACATCAAAGGTCGTGAAGTTCTCGATTCGCGTGGCAACCCCACCGTGGAAGCCGATGTACTGCTCGACAACGGCATCATCGGCAGCGCGTGCGCGCCGTCCGGTGCTTCCACCGGCTCGCGCGAAGCGCTGGAGCTGCGTGATGGCGACAAGAGCCGTTACCTGGGCAAGGGTGTGCTGAAGGCTGTCGCCAACATCAACGGCCCGATCCGCGACCTGCTGCTGGGCAAGGACCCTTCCGACCAGAAGGCCCTGGACCACGCCATGATCGAGCTGGACGGTACCGAGAACAAGGCCAAGCTGGGCGCCAACGCGATCCTGGCCGTGTCCCTGGCGGCTGCCAAAGCGGCTGCCCAGGATCAGGACCTGCCCCTGTATGCCCACATTGCCAACCTCAACGGCACTCCAGGCCAGTACTCGATGCCGGTACCGATGATGAATATCATCAACGGTGGCGAGCATGCCGACAACAACGTCGATATTCAGGAGTTCATGGTCCAGCCGGTGGGTGCCAAGACCTTCTCCGACGGCCTGCGCATGGGGACCGAGATCTTCCATCACCTCAAGGCCGTGCTCAAGGCCCGTGGCCTGAACACTGCCGTCGGTGACGAAGGTGGCTTCGCCCCTAACCTGGCCTCCAACGAAGATGCCCTCGGCGCCATCGCCGAAGCCGTCGAGAAAGCCGGCTACAAGCTGGGCACCGACGTGACCCTGGCCCTGGACTGCGCCGCCTCCGAGTTCTATGAAGACGGCAAGTACAACCTGTCCGGCGAAGGCAAGTCGTTCGACGCCGAAGGCTTTGCCGACTACCTCAAAGGCCTGACCGAGCGCTTCCCGATCATTTCGATCGAAGATGGCCTGGACGAGTCCGACTGGGCTGGCTGGAAGATCCTCACCGACAAGATCGGCGAGAAGGTGCAGCTGGTCGGTGACGACCTGTTCGTGACCAACACCAAGATCCTCAAGGAAGGCATCGAGAAGGGCATCGGTAACTCGATCCTCATCAAGTTCAACCAGATCGGCTCGCTGACCGAGACCCTGGAGGCCATCCAGATGGCCAAGGCCGCCGGTTACACGGCCGTGATCTCCCACCGCTCGGGTGAAACCGAAGACTCCACCATCGCCGACCTGGCCGTGGGTACTGCGGCCGGTCAGATCAAGACCGGTTCGCTGTGCCGTTCTGACCGCGTGTCGAAGTACAACCAATTGCTGCGCATCGAAGAGCAACTGGGTGCCAAGGCGGTTTACCGTGGCCGTACCGAGTTTCGCGGCTAAGCAAGAGATGGTAAAAAGACAGCAGCCGGAGCTGTAGGAACGTTCGTACCGTAACTTCCTACGTTCCATCGGGTTTCTGTCTGAGAAGCCTGGCTTAGGCCAGGCTTCGTGCTATCTGAGACCCTGAACCAACAGGGTCTTTCAACCTGGATATCTTGATGCGCAGTCCTTATTGGTTGTTCCTGGTCCTGCTTCTGCTGCTGGGCGGCCTGCAATACCGTTTGTGGGTAGGCAATGGCAGCCTGGCGCAGGTGGCCGAGCTCAAGCAGCAGATTGACGAGCAGCATGCCGAGAACGAGCGGCTGCTGGAGCGTAACCGTGTGCTCGACGCCGAAGTGCTGGAGTTGAAAAAAGGCATGGAAACCGTCGAAGAGCGTGCCCGCCACGAGCTCGGCATGGTCAAGGAAGGCGAAACCCTCTTTCAGTTGCCCCAGAAATGAGTGAACGCTTGCCGGCCTTCTGGGCCGTGATTCCTGCAGCGGGTGTGGGCGCTCGCATGGCTGCCGATCGTCCCAAGCAATACCTGGAGCTGGCAGGGCAGACCATCATCGAGCACAGCCTGGCGTGTTTTCTCGGCCACCCCTCCCTCAAGGGGGTCGTGGTCAGCATCGCTGAACATGACCCGTACTGGCCCGGCCTTCGGTGCGCCAGCGACCCGCGCATCCGCCGGGCTGCCGGAGGGCGCGAGCGTGCTGACTCGGTGCTCAATGCCTTGTTGCTGTTGCATGCCCAGGGCGCGGAAGATGATGACTGGGTGTTGGTGCACGACGCGGCGCGGCCCAACCTGGCACGCAGTGACCTGGACAAGCTGCTATCGGAATTGGCAGATGATCCGGTGGGCGGCCTGTTGGCCGTACCTGCCCGTGACACGCTCAAAAGGGCCGACGGCCACGGGCGCGTTAGCGCCACGGTTGACCGCAGCACCATTTGGCAGGCCTATACACCGCAGATGTTCCGTTTGGGGGCGCTGCATCGGGCACTGGCCGAGTGCCTGGTGTCGGATGTGGTGGTGACCGATGAGGCTTCGGCCATGGAATGGTCCGGTCAATCGCCACGGCTGATCGAGGGCCGCAGTGACAACCTCAAGGTTACGCGCCCTGAAGACCTGGAGTGGCTGCGCCAGCGCTGGAGTGGGAGACGTTGACCTGGGCCGTTCACCTCGCCAGTGATTGAATCAGGCTGCCAGCGCCCGCCATTGTGGCTGAGCGCCGGTCATGCCCGATACTCCGGCAGACCTGCCAGGCCCTCTTTCAGATAGTCCACCAGGCGCCGCACTTTGGGCGACAGGTGCCGCTGCTGCGGGTACAAGGCCCACACCGCCGTATTGGGAGGTTGGTGGGCTTGCAGCAGCGGGACCAAAGCACCGCTGTGCAGGTGTTCGAGCACGTAGTAATCCGGCAGTTGGCACAAGCCGATGCCTTGAAGCGCCGCGTCCAGCACCGCCTGGCCGCTGTTGCACCGCCAGTTGCCCTGAACGCGCTGGCTGATTTCACGCCCCTCCATTTGCAACGCCCACACATCCGAACTGCCTATCAGGCAGTTGTGCCTGGCCAGTTCCGACAGGCTGTGCGGCCTGCCGTAGCGCGCCAGGTAGCCTGGCGAGGCGCACACGTACATGCGCCGGGGTGCCAGGCGCGTCGCGATCAGGCGCGAGTCGGCCAGGCGACCGAGGCGGATGGCCAGGTCCATGCCTTCGTGCAGCAGGTCCAGGGTCTGGTTGCTCAGTTCGACGTCCACCCTCAACTGCGGGTACAACGCCATGAAACGGGTGACCAAGGGCACGATGAAGCGCTCGCCATAGGCCACGGCGCACGTCATGCGCAGCAGCCCCTTGGGCTCGCTGGCCAGATCGCCCATCGCCCGCAGCGCTTCCTCGCGCCCGTCCTGCAAGCGCTGGCAGTGCTGCAGAAACGTCTGGCCGGCCTCGCTGAGCGTGACTTTTCGTGTGCTGCGATACAGTAAGCGCGTCTGTACGCGTTCTTCCAAGCGCGCTATCTGCCGGCTTACATGGGAAGAGGACACGCCCAGCCGTTGCGCTGCCGCCGTGAACTGCCCCAATTCGGCCACGGCAACGAATTCATCGATGCCCTCCCAGCGGTTATTCATGATTATCCCTGCACGGCAATAATGTTTTGTCTTTCACCGGATTATTCAACAATTGCGGGTGAAATACACTGTCTGCCGATTTCATTCACGTATCTGGAGACCCTGCGATGATCAAATCCCGCGCTGCCGTAGCTTTCGAAGCCAAGAAACCCTTGGAAATTGTCGAAGTCGATGTGGCCATGCCCAAGGCGGGCGAGGTGTTGCTGCGCGTGGTCGCCAGCGGCGTGTGCCACACCGATGCCTATACCTTGTCCGGTGCTGACCCGGAAGGCATCTTCCCGTCGATCCTCGGCCACGAAGGCGGCGCCATCGTCGAAGCCGTGGGCGAGGGCGTGACCTCGGTGGCGGTGGGTGACCATGTGATTCCGCTGTATACCCCTGAGTGTGGCAAGTGCAAATTCTGCCTGTCCGGCAAGACCAACCTGTGCCAGGCCATCCGCGCCACCCAGGGCAAGGGCCTGATGCCCGACGGCACCACGCGTTTCTCCTACAAGGGTCAGCAGTTGTTCCACTACATGGGCACCTCGACCTTCTCCGAATACACCGTGTTGCCGGAAATTTCGGTGGCCAAGATCCAGAAAGAGGCGCCGCTGGAGAAGGTCTGCCTGCTGGGCTGCGGCGTGACCACGGGTATTGGCGCAGTGCTGAACACCGCCAAGGTACAACCGGGTGATACCGTCGCCGTCTTCGGGCTGGGCGGCATTGGCCTCTCGGCCATCATCGGTGCGGTCAAGGCAAAGGCCTCGCGCATCATCGCCATCGACATCAACCCGGCCAAGTTCGAAATCGCTCGCCAACTGGGCGCTACCGATTGCATCAACCCCAAGGAGCACGATCGCCCGATCCAGGAAGTGATCGTCGACCTGACCGACGGCGGCGTGGACTTCTCCTTCGAGTGCATCGGCAACGTGCAACTGATGCGTGCCGCCTTGGAGTGCTGCCACAAGGGCTGGGGCGAGTCGGTGATCATCGGTGTCGCCGGCGCCGGTCAGGAAATCGCCACCCGGCCGTTCCAATTGGTCACCGGGCGCGTCTGGCGCGGTTCGGCCTTCGGCGGCGTGCGTGGCCGCAGCGAATTGCCGAGCTACGTGGAAATGTCCGAAAAGGGCGAGATTCCGCTGGATACCTTCATCACCCATACCATGGGCCTGGAGGACATCAACAAGGCCTTCGACCTGATGCACGAAGGCAAGAGCATTCGCAGCGTCATCCACTTCTGAGGCTTGCCATGACCCTGGACAACATTTCCTGCCAGAAGAGCTTCGGCGGCTGGCACAAGCGTTACCGCCACACCTCCAAGGTGCTGGGTTGCGACATGGTCTTCGCCGTCTACCTGCCACCTCAGGCCGAGCAGGGCGAGAAGCTGCCGGTGCTGTACTGGCTTAGCGGCTTGACCTGCAACGACGAGAACTTCATGCAGAAGGCCGGCGCCCAGCGCCTGGCCGCAGAGCTGGGGCTGATCATCGTGGCGCCCGACACCAGCCCTCGCGGCGAGCAGGTACCCGGCGATCCTGACGGTGCCTGGGACTTTGGTCTAGGTGCTGGCTTCTACCTCAACGCCACGCAGCAACCCTGGGCTCAGCACTACCGCATGCATGATTACGTGGTGCAGGAACTGCCGGCCCTGATCGAGGCGCATTTCCCCGCCTCGGGCGAGCGCAGCATCAGTGGGCACTCCATGGGCGGGCACGGCGCCCTGGTCTGCGCATTGCGCAACCCCGGCCGCTATCGCTCGGTGTCGGCGTTTTCGCCGATCTGCAACCCGATGGATTGCCCTTGGGGCGAAAAGGCCTTCAGCCGCTACCTGGGTGAAGAGCGCACCCGTTGGCGCGAGTGGGATGCCAGCGTGTTGCTGGCCGAAACCCCGTCGGGGCAGTGCCCCCCGTTGCTGGTGGACCAGGGCGATCGCGACGACTTCCTCGAAAAGCAGCTCAAGCCTGAGGCCCTGGAGCAAGCGGCGCGCAAAGGCGGTCATGAGCTGACCCTGCGCCTGCAGCCTGGCTACGATCACAGCTACTACTTCATCGCCAGCTTCATCGAGGAGCACCTGCGCCACCACGCGGTAGCCCTGGGACGGGTGTAGCCGTAGGGCAGCCAGCCGGCGACGTTCGCCGGCTCTGCACCTTGGCGTGGCAAATGCAGGTAGAATCACGCCCTGACTCATTCAGGGCGTTTTCTTATGCGTATTGGCCACGGCTACGATGTGCACCGGTTCTGCGACGGTGATTTCATTACCCTGGGCGGGGTGCGTATCCCCCACAAGTTCGGCCTGCTGGCCCATTCCGATGGTGACGTGCTGCTGCATGCCCTGAGCGATGCATTGCTCGGCGCCGCCGCACTGGGTGATATCGGCAAGCACTTCCCCGACACCGATCCGCAATTCAAGGGCGCCGACAGCCGCGTGCTGCTGCGTCATGTGCTGGATGTCGTTCGGGCCAAGGGCTGGCAAGTGGGCAACGTCGACGCCACCATCATTGCCCAGGCGCCGAAGATGGCACCCCACATCGAGGTCATGCGCCAGCGCATCGCCGACGACCTCGCGGTGGGCCTCGACCAAGTCAACGTCAAGGCCACGACGACCGAGAAGCTGGGCTTCGCCGGGCGTGAGGAGGGGATCGCCGTGCACGCGGTTGCCCTGTTGCTGCCGGCATGACCGAATTGGATCTGTTGGGCCCAAGGGCATCGGGGCAAGCCCTGGGCACGGCTGTGCTCAAGGCCGTTGCCGAAGATTTTCAGGTCGACGAAGTGCTTGATATCCCGCTGTCTGGCCAAGGCGAGCACCTGTGGCTATGGGTGGAAAAGCGTGAGCTCAATACCGAGGAAGCGGCCCGCCGCCTGGCCAGGGCCGCCGGCGTGCCTGCGCGCGCCATCAGCTACGCCGGGCTCAAGGACCGTCAGGCCTTGACCCGCCAGTGGTTCAGCCTGCATTTGCCGGGCAAGGCCGACCCAGACCTGTCGCGGGCCGAGGATGCCAATCTGCGCGTGCTCAAGCAGATGCGCCACCAGCGTAAATTGCAGCGCGGCGCGCATTCGTCCAACGGCTTCACGCTGCGCCTGACCCAACTGGCAGCCGATCATCAGGCTGTCGATGCGCGCCTGGCCCAGCTTAAGGCGAACGGTGTGCCCAATTACTTCGGTACCCAGCGCTTCGGGCATGCCGGCGGCAACGTGCATGACGCCCTGGGTTGGGCCGAGCGCCAGGCCTTGCCTGAGCAACGTAACGTTCGCTCGCGCCTGCTTTCAGCCGGTCGCAGCTACCTGTTCAACCAGGTGCTGGCCGCACGGGTAAACGATGGCAGCTGGACCCGTGCGCAAGTGGGCGATCTGCTGGCGTTCACCAACAGCCGCAGTTTTTTCCCCGCTGCTGAGGCCGAATGCGCCGATCCTCGCCTGGCTGTTCTCGACCTGCACCCTACAGGCCCTCTGTGGGGCGAGGGTGATTCGCCAGCCGGCGCTCGAACCGGGGCGTTGGAGAATTCGGTCGGTGCCGCCCATCCCGCGCTGTGCCAGTGGTTGGCAAAGGCGGGCATGGATCACGAACGGCGTATTCTGCGGCTCCCTATTACTGGCCTTACGTGGCATTATCCCGAGCCTGATATCCTGCAACTGGAATTCGTCCTTCCGGCCGGATGCTTCGCCACCGTCGTGGTGCGCGAGGTGGTGGATCTGGTGTCGGCAGGGCAGACGGACAGCCCATGCGTATTCTGATTTCGAACGACGACGGTGTGACCGCACCAGGCATCGCCGCGCTGCACGCTGCGCTTGCCGATTACGCGCAGTGCACGGTCATTGCACCTGACCAAGACAAGAGCGGCGCCGGCAGCTCACTGACGTTGGATCGGCCGCTGCACCCGCAGACGCTGGCCAACGGCTTCATAAGCCTCAATGGTACGCCGACCGACTGCGTGCACCTGGGGCTGAACGGTCTGTTGCCGTACACCCCGGATATGGTCGTGTCGGGCATCAACCTGGGGGCCAACCTGGGCGATGACGTGCTGTACTCGGGTACGGTGGCCGCAGCGCTGGAGGGGCGCTTCCTGGGCGGTACGTCGCTCGCGTTCTCGCTGCTTTCGCGCCAACCGGACAACCTGCCGGCCGCGGCTCATATCGCCCGTCGTCTGGTCGAGGCACAGTCGCGCCTGGCGCTGCCGCCGCGTACCGTCCTCAATGTCAACATACCCAACCTGCCGCTCGAGCGCATTCGTGGCATCCAGCTGACGCGACTGGGTCATCGGGCGCGGGCTGCGGCACCCACCAAGGTGGTCAACCCGCGTGGCAAGGAAGGCTACTGGATCGCAGTTGCCGGTGATGCCGAGGACGGCGGGCCGGGTACTGACTTCCATGCGGTGATGCAAGGCTATGTTTCCATCACCCCGTTGCAGCTTGACCGAACCTTCAACGACGCCTTCGAGCAGCTCGATGGCTGGCTGGAGGGCTTGCTTTGATGCGTGAGGACGATATGTTGCGTCGGGGCATCGGCATGACGTCCCAACGCACCCGCGAGCGCTTGATCCAGCGGCTGTGCGAGGAGGGCGTGTCCAGCCCCCAGGTGCTCGATGTGATTCGCCGCACGCCACGCCACCTGTTCGTGGACGAGGCACTGGCCCATCGGGCCTATGAAGATACCGCGCTGCCCATCGGCCACAACCAGACCATTTCGCAACCGTTCATGGTGGCGCACATGAGCGAATTGCTGCTGGAGGCGGGCCCGCTGGATAAGGTGCTGGAGATCGGCACGGGCTCGGGCTACCAGACCGCCGTGCTGGCGCAATTGGTCGAGCGGGTATTCTCGGTCGAGCGCATCAAGGTTCTGCAGGACCGGGCCAAGGAACGCCTGGTGGAGCTGAACCTGCGCAACGTGGTGTTTCGTTGGGGCGATGGTTGTGAAGGGTGGCCGGCACTGGCCCCCTACAATGGCATCATCGTCACCGCCGTTGCGCCGGAAGTGCCCCAGGCGCTGCTCGATCAATTGGCGCCGGGTGGGCGGATGGTGATTCCAGTAGGATCACCCGGTGAGGTGCAGCAGTTGATGCTCATCGTACGAGAAGAACACGGGTTCTCACGCCGCGTACTCGGAGCGGTACGCTTCGTGCCCCTGCTCAATGGGCCGGTGGCCTGATTCATCGGGGCATCGACGGGCTATTTTTGCACCTGCGTCGAATTCTTGCAGGATCGACCTGTCTATCTGGCGGTGCACACACGTTGCGCGAGTGTGTTGCAGCCGCCTGCCAAGACCGGTGAGCTTCGTTATAATTGCAACAATATTGCATTCTTGTCTTGAAACGTTTTCGGCACCATGAGGGGAGCGCGGGTGGGTCACACAGTCTTTCGGCAGCGCAAGGACAGCTCGGGTCTCAGGCTCTTGGTGCTGGTACTGGCCATGGGCACACTGCTGGTGGGGTGTTCGAGCTCTGGCAGCAACAGTGCGCGTGTCGTCGACCGCAACAGCAGCGCGCCCAAACGGCCGACCGTGACCTCCGGTCAGTATGTGGTCAAGCCAGGCGACACGCTGTTCTCCATCGCGTTTCGCTACGGTTGGGACTACAAGGAGCTGGCGGCACGCAACGGTATCGCCCCGCCGTATACCATTCGCCCTGGCCAGCCGATTCGCTTCAGCAGCGGGGCTTCGGGCAGCACCACCGTGGTGGCCAGCCCGTCCTCGTCCAGCCGGACCACGGTCACTCGCCGTCCTGTGGGTGCCACGGCATCTACCCCTGCCACGACCACCAAGACCGTCACCACATCCAGCTCGGCGAGCGCGCCGGTGGTCGCTACCGTGCCTGCGGCCGAGCGTGCGGCCGGTGGTTGGACCTGGCCGGCGAACGGGGTTTTGATCGGCAAATTTGCTTCAAACGGTAGTTTGAATAAAGGCATTGATATCGCCGGTGATTTGGGACAGCCTGTTTTTGCTGCGGCCAGTGGATCAGTGGTGTACGCCGGGAGTGGTTTGAGGGGCTACGGCGAGCTGATCATCATCAAGCACAGCGATACCTATGTCAGTGCCTACGGCCACAACCGCAGGCTCTTGGTACGAGAGGGGCAGCAGGTCAAGGCAGGGCAGTCGATTGCTGAAATGGGGTCTACAGGCACAGATCGGGTGAAGTTGCATTTCGAAATTCGCCGCCAGGGCAAACCCGTCGACCCTCTCCAGTTCCTGCCACGCCGTTGATTGTTGTTTCCAGTCTGTTCCGCTGACATGGAGGGGACAGGCTCAAGCGCTGCCAGGGAGACAGGCGCCGCTCGAGTCTGAGTTCGAACTCAGCAAAGGACTATAACAATGGCTCTCAGCAAAGAAGCGCCGGAGTTTGACATCGACGATGACGTTCTACTCATGGAGACGGGCATCGTTTTGGAAACGGATGTGGTGTCAGACGAACCTGCTGTACCTTCGGTTCGGACCAGGGCCAAATCAGGCTCTTCGCTTAAACAACACAAGTACATCGATTACAGCCGGGCGCTTGATGCGACTCAGTTGTACCTCAACGAGATCGGCTTTTCGCCCCTGCTTTCGCCGGAAGAAGAAGTGCACTTTGCGCGCTTGTCGCAAAAGGGCGACCCCGCTGGCCGCAAGCGCATGATCGAAAGCAACCTGCGCCTGGTGGTGAAAATCGCGCGCCGCTACGTGAACCGAGGGTTGTCGTTGCTCGATCTGATCGAGGAAGGCAACCTGGGGCTGATTCGCGCGGTGGAGAAGTTCGACCCTGAGCGGGGCTTTCGTTTCTCGACCTACGCCACCTGGTGGATTCGGCAGACCATTGAGCGGGCGATCATGAACCAGACCCGCACCATTCGCCTGCCCATCCATGTAGTCAAGGAACTCAACGTTTACTTGCGCGCGGCGCGCGAGCTGACCCAGAAGCTGGACCACGAGCCTTCGCCGGAAGAGATCGCCGCCTTGCTCGAGAAGCCGGTTGCCGAGGTCAAGCGCATGCTGGGTCTCAACGAGCGGGTTTCCTCCGTGGACGTGTCCCTGGGCCCTGACTCGGACAAGACGCTGCTCGACACTCTGACGGATGATCGACCCACAGACCCGTTCGAGCTGCTGCAGGACGATGACCTGTCGCAGAGCATCGATCAGTGGTTGGGTGAACTGACCGACAAGCAACGTGAAGTGGTGGTGCGCCGGTTCGGCTTGCGTGGGCACGAAAGCAGTACGTTGGAGGACGTCGGTCTGGAGATAGGCCTGACCCGCGAGCGGGTGCGGCAGATACAGGTCGAGGGGCTCAAGCGGCTGCGTGAGATTCTGGAAAAGAACGGCCTATCCAGCGAGTCGCTTTTTCGTTAGTCCCGGGTTTTGCGCTGCGTTCAGAAACGCCCCAATAAAAAGGGGCGTTTTTGCGTCTGGGGTTTGAAGAACCATGCCATCGACGAGCCTTGCGCGGTCAGAGGCGTTCGTACCGGTTTGCAGTTTCACAGGCGCATTCAGCATTGTGCTCACAGTGGCAGTTCGGCCTGTAAGCATTTGCTTACTCGTTACGTAAGCTGTTGAAGGGTGTAGCAGTAAACCAATGTCGTTTTCAAAAGCAATAGCTTCTTAACTCATTGAAAATATTGAAGTATTTAGATATGTGAAAGTTTGTAGGCCGCAACATCCTGTGAGGAGGACTCGTTGCACATCCCGCTCAGGTCGCTAGTATTCGAACTGTGCACAGGGACACGCACAGGCACTCAGGAAGAGAGCCAAGGACATCGCAAGAAGCGATTTCATCAGGACGATGTACAGGACAAGCAGGGACTACGGAAAAAATGTGGGCGGGTCGAACCGCCCCTTTTTTTTGCCTTTTTTTTGGGTTCGGAGGCCTTTGATCCAAGCGCATACTGCACAGCGCTTGGGAACGGCTGTATCAGAAGCCAGCGTGGCGGCGGTCACATTTGCATCACTGGTCTTTCGCGCTACAGCAAAAAGGCCCTTGCGGGCCTTTTCGTTTGTTCACGCGACGTTAGCGCTGCAAGTCGGCAATCTTGCCTGGCTTGCCGTCCCACTCCTCAGCATCAGGAAGTGCATCCTTGCGCTCGGTGATGTTGGGCCAGATCTCAGCCAGTTCGGCGTTCAACTCGATGAAGTTCTCCATGCCCGATGGCACTTCGTCTTCCGAGAAAATGGCTTGTGCCGGGCACTCTGGTTCGCACAGTGCACAGTCGATGCACTCATCCGGGTGGATGACCAGGAAGTTCGGGCCTTCGTAGAAGCAGTCCACCGGACAGACTTCCACGCAGTCGGTGTATTTGCATTTGATGCAGTTGTCGGTGACGACGAAGGTCATTTCTAGTTCTCTCCTCAGGCGACGGCGGCGGCCCTTCCTCTCAGGCCGCGCGGTTTGCGGGTTTTGGCTGCAGGCCAGGCTAATAACCGTGCAGTACCAGCAAACCGCGGCGGATTCTACCAGCTTGTCATGGCTGCCGTTATAACAGGTTCTTTAGTTGATATAGCATTTCGATAGCTTGGCGCGGTGTCATGTCATCGAGCTGCAGCTTGCCCAGCTTCTCGATCGCCGGGTGGGGCAGGCTGGCGAACAAGTCGCTCTGGTGCGGCACTTGCGGTGCATCCTGCGCTTTCGGGACTTGGGTCGAGTCGTGTGGCAGGCTGGTGGTTTCCAGGCGCGACAGGTGCTCCCGAGCGCGCTGGATGACCACCGCCGGTACACCTGCCAGTTGCGCGACCGCCAGGCCATAACTCTGGCTCGCAGGCCCTGGCAGCACGTGGTGCAGGAATACGATGCGGTCGTTGTGCTCCGTTGCATTGAGGTGCACGTTGGCCACCAGCGGCTCACTGTCGGGCAACACGGTCAGTTCGAAGTAGTGGGTAGCGAACAAGGTGTAGGCCCGCAGGCGCGCCAGGCGTTCGGCTGCTGCCCAGGCCAACGACAGGCCATCGAAGGTGCTGGTGCCGCGGCCTACTTCGTCCATCAGCACCAGGCTGCGGTCGGTTGCGTTGTGCAGGATATTGGCGGTTTCGCTCATTTCCACCATGAAGGTGGAGCGCCCCCCTGCCAGGTCGTCGCTGGAGCCAATGCGGGTGAAGATGCGGTCGACCACCGACAGCTCGCAGCGCGCCGCTGGCACGAAGCTGCCGATATGTGCCATCAGCACGATCAGTGCGGTCTGGCGCATGTACGTGGACTTACCACCCATGTTCGGCCCGGTGATGATCAGCATCCGGGTGCTGTCGTCCAGGCCCAGGTCGTTGGCCACGAACGGCGTGGTGAGCACCTGCTCTACCACGGGGTGACGCCCCTGCTCGATGCGCAGGCACGGTTCTTCAACGAAGCGTGGGCAGTTCAGGTCCAGGTTCAGGGCCCGCTCTGCCAGGTTGCTGAGTACGTCCAGTTCAGCCAGGGCGGCGGCACTGTCCTGCAGTGGCGCCAAGTGGCTGATCAGGGTCTCGAGCAGCGCGTCGTAGAGCATCTTTTCCCGGGCCAGGGCGCGGCTCTTGGCCGACAGCGCCTTGTCCTCGAACGCCTTGAGTTCCGGGGTGATGAAGCGCTCGGCGCCCTTGAGGGTCTGCCGGCGGATATAGTCGACCGGTGCCTGTTCGGCCTGCTTGGAAGGCAGCTCGATGAAATAGCCATGCACACGGTTGTAGCCGACCTTGAGGTTGGCAAGGCCGGTGCGTGCCTTCTCACGTGCCTCGAGGTCGATCAGGAACTGACCGGCGTTCTCGCTGATGGCCAGCAGCTCGTCGAGCTCGTTGTCATAGCCAGCCTTGAGCACGCCACCGTCACGGATTACGGCTGGCGGGTTGTCGACCACCGCACGCTCCAGCAGGCTGGCCAGCTCCGGGTAGGTGCCGGTGATCGCGGCCAGGCGTGCAAGGTGCGGCGCCTCAAGCTCGGTCATGGCATTCTGCAGCTCGGGCAGGGCACCCAGTGCGTCACGCAGGCGCGCCAGGTCGCGTGGGCGGGCATTGCGCAGGCCGATACGGGCCAGGATGCGCTCGATGTCGCCGATTTCCTTGAGCTGGGGCTGCAGCTTTTCGAACCGGTAGCTGTCGAGCAGGCAGCGGATCGAATCTTGGCGGGCCTGTATGACCTTGAGGTCGCGCAGCGGGCGGTTCAGCCAGCGGCTCAACAGGCGGCTGGCCATGGCGGTCTGACAACGATCGACGACTGATTGCAGGGTATTGTCGCGCCCGCCTGCCAGGTTGACGTCCAGCTCCAGGTTGCGGCGGCTGGCGCCGTCGAGAATGACTGTGTCGTCCAGCCGCTCGTGACGCAGGCTGCGCAGGTGCGGCAACGCCGTGCGCTGGGTTTCCTTGGCATAGGCCAGCAGGCAGCCGGCGGCGCCGATGGCCAGGGTCAGCTTGTCACAGCCAAAGCCCTTGAGGTCCTTGGTGGCAAATTGTTGGCAGAGCGCCTTGCGCGCCGAGTCGCGGTCAAAGTCCCAAGGCGCTCGGCGACGCGCGCCGGGGCGTTTCTCGGCAGGCAGGTCGCGTGGCCAGTCATCCGGGATGAGCAGCTCGACCGGGTTGAGGCGATCCAGTTCAGCCAGCAGGGTTTCCCAGCCTTTGATCTCCTGCACGCCAAAGTGACCACTGGTGATGTCAAGCACGGCCAGGCCAAACAGACGCTCGTCGCCCAGCAGCGCTGCGATCAGGTTGTCGCGGCGCTCATCGAGCAATGCCTCGTCGCTGACGGTCCCTGGCGTGATGATGCGCACCACTTGGCGCTCGACCGGCCCCTTGCTGGTGGCCGGGTCGCCGATCTGCTCGCAGATGACAACCGATTCGCCCAGCTTGACCAGCTTGGCCAGATAACCCTCGAGGGAGTGAAACGGCACCCCGCACATGGGAATGGACTGGCCGGCGGACTGACCGCGCGCGGTCAGGGTGATGTCCAGCAGGCTGGCGGCCTTTTTCGCATCTTCATAGAAGATCTCGTAGAAGTCGCCCATGCGATAGAACATCAGCTGGTCAGGATGCTGGTTTTTCAGCTTCCAGTACTGCTGCATCATTGGGGTATGTGCGGAGAGATCGGACATGGTCGGCCTACAGCGGGTGATCTGGTTGGCGAGGGTAAACCGGCAATGGTACAGGCTTTTTCGGTGCGATGCAGGCGCCGAACGCCGCGCATGTCCACCCTGGGCGCTGCGGCAGGAGCTTGGAAAACCTGAACGTTTGCCCGGCCAGCCTCTCTATTGGGGTGATAGGGTAGTGGTCAGTCTTCAAGGAGCTTTCGCATGGATCCGATTACCACACTCGCCACTCGCCTGGGTGACCACCTGCAGCGCCTGGGGGCACAGGTGAGCACTGCCGAATCCTGTACCGGCGGCGGCATTGCCGAGGCCATTACCCGGATCGCCGGCAGCTCGGCCTGGTTCGAAGCCGGCTACGTGACTTACTCCAACCGGCAGAAAACGCGTCAGCTCGGGGTGCCCGAGGCGCTGTTCAAGCACGTGGGCGCGGTAAGCCAGGAGGTGGTCGAGGCCATGGTCGCGGGCGCGCAGCAGGCCAGCGGCGCCCGCTTCGCCGTAGCAGTCAGCGGGGTGGCCGGTCCTGGCGGCGGTTCGGCTGACAAGCCCGTAGGTACCGTGTGGCTGGCTTGGGGCGATGGGCAGCGGGTCGTCAGCGTGCGTCGTCAGTTCGAAGGCGACCGCGAGGGCGTGCGGCACCAAACCGTCGTCGCCGCCTTAGAAGGCTTGTTACAGCTTGGCACCGGTTAAATCGAAATCGGGGGTTTGCTCGGGCGCTCGCCTGTGGAATAATACTGGCTACTTATACAGTTATCCGGCCATCAGGGCCAAGTCGAACACGTGAGGATTTCAATGGACGACAACAAGAAGCGCGCCTTGGCTGCGGCCCTGGGTCAAATCGAACGTCAATTCGGTAAAGGCGCCGTCATGCGCATGGGCGACCATGAGCGCCAGGCCATCCCTTCCATTTCCACCGGCTCTCTGGGGCTGGACATCGCGCTGGGTATTGGCGGTCTGCCGAAAGGCCGTATCGTCGAAATCTACGGCCCGGAATCGTCAGGTAAAACCACGCTTACGCTCTCGGTCATCGCCGAAGCCCAGAAAAGTGGCGCCACCTGTGCGTTCGTCGATGCCGAGCACGCCCTTGACCCCGAGTACGCCGGCAAGCTGGGCGTCAACGTAGATGACCTGCTGGTTTCGCAGCCCGATACGGGTGAGCAGGCGCTGGAAATCACCGACATGCTGGTACGGTCCAACGCCGTCGACGTCATCATTGTCGACTCCGTGGCTGCCCTGGTACCCAAGGCTGAAATCGAAGGCGAAATGGGTGACATGCATGTGGGCCTGCAAGCTCGCCTGATGTCCCAGGCATTGCGCAAGATCACCGGTAACATCAAGAACGCCAACTGCCTGGTCATCTTCATCAACCAGATCCGTATGAAGATCGGCGTGATGTTTGGTAGCCCAGAAACCACCACTGGCGGTAACGCACTGAAGTTCTATGCCTCGGTTCGCCTGGATATCCGTCGCACCGGTGCAGTTAAGGAAGGCGACGAGGTGGTGGGTAGCGAAACCCGCGTCAAGATCGTCAAGAACAAGGTGGCGCCACCGTTCCGTCAAGCAGAATTCCAGATTCTGTACGGCAAAGGTATCTACCGTAACGGTGAGATCATCGACTTGGGCGTCTCTCAGGGCCTGGTCGAGAAGTCGGGTGCCTGGTACAGCTACCAAGGCAACAAGATTGGTCAGGGCAAGGCGAATGCTGCCAAGTACTTGCACGAGAATCCCGCTATCGGTAGCGAGATCGAGAAGCAGATCCGTGACAAGCTGCTCAATGCTGGTGCCGTAGCCGCTGCTGCCAAGGCTGCGGCCGCACAGGCCGATGCGGGTGACGTGGCCGAAGCCGAAGCTGGCTATTGATCACGCGACCTTAGCTGAACATGCCTGCCGTACTCGACACCCCCGTCGCCATTCGGCGGGCAGCCATGGACCTGCTTGCGCGACGTGAGCATGGTCGCGTGGAATTGACCCGCAAGTTACTTCAGCGCGGGGCTTTGCAGACGCTGATCGAGCATGAGCTTGATCGGCTGAGCGAAGAAGGTTTGCTGAGTGAAGCTCGCTATCTGGAAAGCTTCATTCGTTATCGATCCAATTCTGGTTATGGCCCTGCCCGAATCCGTGAGGAGCTCGGGCAGCGCGGCTTGGCGCGTGGTGATATCGATGCAGCGCTTCGCGAGAGTCATATCGACTGGGGCGAGCGCCTGTATGAAGTATGGCAGCGCAAATATGCCGGGCAACGCCCTGAGGATCCCAAGGCGCGTGCGCAGCAAATGCGCTTTCTCGCTTATCGTGGTTTCCCCATGGATATGATTGGAAAGCTGCTCAGCGGGCGAGGCTGGGACGATTGAACCCACTGCCTGCGCCTAAGAGAGATCCGGCAAGTGCTGTTCATGGCAGGCTGACGGCGCAACAGCCCAATGTTGCGGCAGATTGATGAAGTCCACCAGCTCTCGCAGTCGGCCTTGATCGCGGCCGGTAAAAGCGAAGCACAGGCGTGTCAGATGCCCAAAATCCCCGGTTTCGTTTTCGACGTTGCTGTCAGGCGTTTGCTCGAAGCTGCCGCTTAGGCAGAGATCGGCAAATTGCTCGTCAATCGCCTGTAACGCTTCGGGTGCGAGTGGCCGGTGCATGCGCAGGACGAACTGGCGTTTCAGCCAGCGGCTGGAGTGGTAGTTTTGGTAGAACCGATTGATTTCCTCAACAGCTTCCTCGGCACTGTGCACCAGGCGCAGCAGCTTAAGGTCGCCTGGCAGGATGTAGCGATTGTCCTGCAGCTGGTGGCGAATGAACGCCAGGCAGTCCTGCCAGAAGGTACCCTGCGGTGAGTCCAGCAGTACCACCGGTACCAGGGGGCTCTTACCCGTCTGGATAAGCGTCAGCACTTCCAGTGCTTCATCGAGCGTACCGAACCCTCCGGGGCACAACACCAGCGCGTCCGCTTCCTTGACGAAGAACAGCTTGCGAATGAAGAAGAAGTGAAACGACAGCAGCTTGTCGGTGCCTTCTATGGTTGGGTTGGCATGTTGTTCGAAGGGCAGGGTGATGTTGAAGCCAAGGCTGTTGTCGGCGCCGGAGCCTTCATGGGCGGCGGCCATGATACCGCCGCCGCCACCGGTGATGACCATCAAGTCCGAGCGGCCCAGCGCAGCACCCAGCTCACGGGCCAGGGCATACATGGGGTGCTCCAGCGGCGTACGCGCCGAGCCGAACACAGTGACCTTACGGCGGTGCTTGTGGCGACGCAGTGCGCGAAAGGACTGGTCGAGTTCGCGCAGCGCTTGCAGGGTGATCTTGGTGCTCCAGCGGTCGGCGTCGTCGTGGGCCATGCGCAGGATCGTCAGCATCATGTCGCGATAGAGGGGCAGGTTGGGGCTATCGGGGGCTACGCGTTCGAGTTGGGCGTCGATGTAGCTCAGGTCGATGTCATGATCGCGGAAGTGGCTGGAAAGCAGTTCATTCGATTGATAGGGCATGCAACTTCTCCTTCTGCTCCTTATCAATCTAGCCCTATAGCACGGGGCACGCCCAGCCCGTATAAGGGTGTCGGGCGCATGGAGGGGCGCCCGGACGGGGCTTGAGCGGTATTCGAAACTTTACTTCTTCTTGTTACCGGCAACGCAGCTAGCGCTGTCGAAGGCCTGATCCATCAACGGCTGATTGGTCTTGTAGACCGTGAAGCGGTACACCATCACTGCGCCTTTGGACATCAGGTTGCGGAACCCGGTGTTGCGGCAAACGCTGTCGCCCAACTGGCTGCGCACCTGCTCAGGGTTGGCCTGCATGCGCGCAGCATGGTCAGCGCGTACGCTGAGGTGGTTGATCAGGGCCTTGCCTTCGACCGTATAGCCTTGGTCGAGAATGTCTTCGTTGATGGCGCGGGGTGTGCCAACGCTGCTTTCCTTGGCAACCTTCTGCAGCATCGTGTTCAGGTCATAGTCCTGCTTGGAAGCCGCCTGGGCTGCAAGTGGCAGTGCGAGCAACAAGCTCAGGGCGGGGGCGATAAGGCGCAGCATGGATCTCTCCTGGTTCGGTGACTGGCGCTTGGACAGGCGTAGGCAGACGGCGTTCCCTCATCGCTGCCGCCCGCGTGGCGCTTGAAATCGCGAGTATAGGGGCGCTCCGGTCGTCTGCACAGCAAATGGCCGGCATTCTGGTAAACTGCCAGCCGTTTTCAATCGAGCCACTGCAGTGACTGCCACCTTTTTTCTGCAATGCGTGCCGGCATGAGCCATGCCGTCGCGCGGCTGCGCGCCGAACGCCTGGCGCGCAGCAACAAACCCTTTATCGCACGCGGCTCCCGGGCCGAGCGTTGCCCAGGTTGCCGGGTTATTGCCACGCATTGCCTGTGTGACTGGAAACCCAACGTCAGTGCCGAGTCGGGCATCTGCCTTTTGATGCACGATACCGAGCCGCTGAAGCCAACCAATACCGGCTGGCTCATCGCTGACCTGATCGAAGACACATCCGCCTTTGGCTGGCTGCGCACCTCGGTGGACGAGGGCTTGTTGGCGTTGCTCGATGACCCGCAATGGCAGCCGTACATCGTGTTCCCGGGTGAATTCGTGGCGCCGGAGCGCGTCGTGACGGACGTGGTGCGCTCGCCTGGCAAGCGGCCACTGTTCATCCTGCTCGACGCCACCTGGACCGAAGCGCGCAAGATGTTTCGCAAAAGCCCCTACCTGGAGCGTTTTCCGGTGTTGAGCCTGCAGCCCGAGCAGATGTCACGCTACCGGCTGCGCCGCTCGCGGCGCGATGACCATTTCTGTACGGCGGAAGTGGCCGCCATGTGCCTGGACCTGGCCGGGGATCACCTCGCCTCACAGGCGCTGGACGCCTACCTGGACGTCTTCAGCTTGCACTACCTCAGTGGCAAAAGCCGCCTGCCCCTGGATGAACAGGATGCTGTTCACCAGCGCCTGCATACCTTCCTATAGTCCAAGGGGCAGCCTACCGGCTTTGGTTCATAATGACCGGGATGCCGCCAAGGCGGATTGAGCGACTGGCAGGCTGGCTTGACCTATGCCGTCGCCGCTCGGCATCCTTGGCGCCGATTCCCGCCAGTGCGCCCGTGCCGACGGGCCCCTGGTACAGAACAGGATCCTTAGATCGATGGCCACATACGAAATCCTGATTGCCGATGACCACCCGCTGTTTCGCGGTGCACTGCGCCAGGCCGTCACCCTGGGCATGGGCCCGGACGTGCGTCTGGTGGAAGTGGCAAGTATTGCAGAGCTGGAGAACCGCCTGAGCGAAAAGGCAGACTGGGACCTGGTGCTGCTCGACCTGAACATGCCAGGTGCCTACGGTTTTTCCGGCTTGGTCCTGCTGCGCGGGCAGTACCCGCAGATACCGGTGGTGATGGTCTCGGCGCAGGAGGAGGCTGCGGTCGTGGTCAAGTCCCGCGAGTTCGGCGCCAGCGGGTTCATTCCCAAGTCGAGCACCCTCGAAGTGATTCAGGATGCGGTGCGCAAAGTGCTCGATGGCGAAGTGTGGTGGCCACCACAGGCGTTCGAGAAGGTCGATGTGCCTGCTGAAGCGAGGGCTGCCAGCGAAGGGCTCGCCAGCCTGACGCCGCAGCAGTTCCGGGTACTGACGATGGTCTGCGAGGGCTTGCTGAACAAGCAGATCGCCTACGAGCTGAGTGTGTCCGAAGCCACCATCAAGGCCCATGTGACGGCCATTTTCCGCAAGCTGGGTGTGCGCACGCGCACCCAGGCCGCTTTGTTGCTGCAACAACTTGAATCGGTTGCTAGCACCTGATTACCCAGGCCTTCACGCTTTTTTGACCCTTGCCAGCCTAGTCTGCCGGCCCTTTCGTAGCTAAGCGAACCCCATGACGCCATCACCTTTCAAGGGCCAGACTGGTCTGAAACGAATCCTCAACGCCGCGGGCTATTCCCTGGACGGGCTGCGCGCCGCCTTCAAGGGCGAGGCTGCATTCCGCCAGCTGGTACTGCTCAACATCGTGCTGGTGCCTGTTGCCTTCTGGTTGCCGGTAAGCCGTGCGGAGCGGGCGATCATGATCGCGGTGTGCCTGCTTGGCCTGATTGTCGAGCTGTTCAATTCGGCGGTGGAGGCGGCGATCGATCGCATTTCCCTCGAACGCCACCCTTTGTCCAAGAACGCCAAGGACATGGGCAGCGCTGCCCAGTTGGTGTCGTTGTGCATGGTCGCGATCGTGTGGGGCGTGATCCTTCTGTAGGGCTACAACGCGGGGCGCTGCGCCTGCACGGCTCAGGCTATAGGCGGCAGCACGATCTCGTCGCTGCGCGTGACGCCAGCGGTGAAGTGGCGACAGAGTTCCAGAAACTCGCGCATCGCCGAGGTCTGGTATTTCTGCTTGTGCCAGATGAAGTAGAACTGGCGCATCAAGTCCAGCTCGGGTGTTTCCACTGCCACCAGGCTGCCACGGCGAAAGGCATCGCGCAGGGCCAGGCGTGAGATGCATCCGATGCCCAGGCCCGATTCCACGGCGCGCTTGATGGCCTCGGTGTGCTCCAGTTCCAGGCGGATGTCCAGCTGTGCGCGGTGGTGGCGCATGGCCTGGTCGAACGTCAGGCGCGTGCCCGAGCCTTGCTCGCGCAGGATCCACGCCTCACGGGCCAGCGTGGCGATGTCGGCGCGGCCCTGCTTGGCCAGTGCATGTTGGGGGGCGCAGAACACTACCAGTTCATCCGCCACCCAAGGCTGCACCTCAAGGTCCGGATGATTGCAATCACCTTCGATCAGACCCAGGTCAATTTCGTGGTGTGCCACCTGTTGCACGATATGCACAGTATTTTGTACGTGCAGCTTCACCTGGCTTTCGGGGTGTCGCTGCATGAAGCTGCCGATCAGAAGGGTTGCCAGGTAGTTGCCAATGGTGAGCGTGGCGCCCACCACGAGGGAGCCGAACCCTGATTTGCCGTTGAGCAGGTCCTCGATTTCCTTGGCCTGGTCCAGGAGTGCCACGGCTTGTGGCAGCAACTGATGACCCAAGGCGTTGAGGCTCAGGCGCTTGCCCGCCCGGTCGAACAACTGGCAGCTGCTCTGGCGTTCAAGCTCGGTGATGGAGGTGCTGGCAGCCGATTGCGACAGCGCAAGCACACTTGCAGCGCGTGAAACGCTCTGGTGCTGGGCGACGGCCACGAAGACCTGAAGTTGACGTAGTGTGAATCGCATATCGATATAACCGATAACACATATCTTGATAATCCAGTTAACAGATATTGTCGCTGCCCCTAAACTATCGCGCAACTCTGCGCCTTTTGCGCGCTGCGACTTTCTTCAGGAGCCCCATTAGATGAGCAACATGAACCACGAACGTGTCCTCAGTGTGCACCACTGGAACGACACGCTGTTCAGCTTCAAGTGCACCCGTGATCCGGGGCTGCGCTTCGAGAACGGTCAGTTCGTGATGATCGGCCTGCAGCAGGACTCCGGCCGTCCGCTCATGCGCGCCTACTCCATCGCTTCGCCGAACTGGGAAGAACACCTGGAGTTCTTCAGCATCAAGGTGCCCGACGGCCCGCTGACCTCGCAGCTGCAGCACCTGAAGGAAGGCGATGAGATCATCATCAGCAAGAAGCCTACCGGTACGCTGGTGCTCGACGACCTCAACCCCGGCAAGCACTTGTACCTGCTCAGCACCGGTACTGGCCTGGCGCCGTTCATGAGTGTGATCCAGGACCCGGAAACCTACGAGCGTTTCGAGAAGGTGATCCTGGTCCACGGCGTGCGCTACGTGAACGAAGTGGCTTACCGCGAGTTCATCACCGAGCACCTGCCGCAGAACGAATTCTTCGGCGAAGCCGTACGCGAAAAGCTGATCTATTACCCGACCGTCACCCGCGAGCCTTTCGAGAACCAGGGCCGCCTGACCGACCTGATGCGCAGCGGCAAGTTGTTCAGCGACATCGGCCTGCCGCCGATCAACCCGCAGGATGACCGCGCGATGATTTGCGGCAGCCCGAGCATGCTCGATGAGACCAGCGAAGTGCTGGACAGCTTCGGCCTGAAAATCTCCCCACGCATGCGCGAGCCGGGCGATTACCTGATCGAGCGGGCGTTCGTCGAGAAATAAAGACGCGCCCAGCATGACCAGACGATCCGTTGACCCCACGTCAACGGATCGTTTTTTTTGCCTGTTTCGTGACCAAGCCCGCTATTCGACCCGCGTCTGGCCGCTGTAGACCAGCAGTTGCCTGCAACGTTTGCACAGGTACCGCCGGCCTTGGCCCACCAATGCGTGCCGCTGCGCCGTGAACGCAAACTCACTTTGCGGACAGGGGCAGCGGTAGAGGTAGCGGGTCACCGCGCGGCGCTTGACGGCGTAGTTGTGGCAGCGCGCCGGCGGCAGTTCGTAGACGCCGCGCATGATCAACTGCCACTCCTGGCCGTGGGCCTGGATACCGTCACCAAAGACCTGGTGAGCGACCAGGTGGGCGACCTCGTGCGCTACGGTCTGGCGCAGGAAGTCTTCGTGGTTCTCGCGGTATAGCTGCAGGTTGAAACGCAGCTTGTTTTCGTGCAGGTGGGCCACCCCGGCTTTTTGCCCGCGCAGCTTGAAACTGACCTGCGGGCGGGGGAAGGCGCGATCAAAAAAGCGCTCGGCCTGCTGATAGCAGATTTCGACGCGTTGGATGAGCAGTTCGGGCATGGGGCAATGAATCCTCTGGCGGCCATTATGCCGCAGCGGCCGTGCACTCACCCAGCCATTGGTCACACGATGGGTTATTTGAGCGTGATCGCCCTGAAGTCTTTGTCGGAATGCCTACAGCCCTGCTGCAATTGTGCGTAAAATAGCCGGCTTTTGTCACACCTCGCGGATTCAAGCGCTATGGGCACCCTTTCGGTCAACCAGAACAAATTGCAAAAACGCCTGCGTCGTCTCGCTGGCGAAGCCATCACCGACTACAACATGATCGAGGATGGCGACAAGGTCATGGTCTGCCTGTCCGGCGGCAAGGACAGCTACACCATGCTCGATGTTCTGTTGCACCTGCAGAAGGTGGCGCCGATCTCGTTCCAGATCGTGGCGGTGAACATGGACCAGAAGCAGCCAGGCTTTCCGGAGCACGTGCTGCCGGCCTACCTCAAGGAACTGGGTGTCGAGTACCACATCGTCGAAAAGGACACCTACTCGGTGGTCAAGGAACTGGTCCCGGAAGGCAAGACCACCTGCTCGCTCTGCTCGCGCCTACGCCGCGGCACCTTGTACACCTTCGCTGATGAAATCGGTGCCACCAAGATGGCCCTGGGTCATCACCGTGACGACATCGTCGAAACATTCTTCCTCAACATGTTCTTCAACGGTGCCCTCAAAGGCATGCCGCCAAAACTGCGCGCCGACGACGGCCGTAACGTGGTGATCCGTCCGCTGGCCTACTGCAGCGAGAAGGATATCCAGGCGTACTCGGACATGAAGGCGTTCCCGATCATCCCCTGCAACCTGTGCGGCTCGCAGGAAAACCTGCAGCGTCAGGTGGTCAAGGACATGCTGGTCGAATGGGAGCGCAAGCACCCAGGCCGGACCGAAAGCATTTTCCGCGCTTTGCAGAATGTCGCACCGTCGCAGCTGGCCGACCGCAACCTCTTCGATTTCACCAGCCTGACGATCGATGAAAACGCCACCCCGCGCTTTCTTGACGTGGTGAACATCTGACCCATGCGTGACTATCAGTGGCTGCACGAGTTCTGCCTGAACCGCTTCGGCTCTGCCCGCGCCCTGGAGGCGGCCCTGCCGCAACCTCGCAGCTCGGAGCAGCTACGGGCGACCAGCGCTGATCGCTACTTGTCGACCCTTGCCCTGCGCGTATTTCGCGCCGGGCTCAAGCACAGCCTGGTGGACGCCAAGTGGCCGGCGTTCGAGCAGGTGTTCTTCGGCTTCGACCCGGAAAAGGTCGTGCTGATGAGTGCCGAGCACCTTGAGCGGCTGATGCAGGACACCCGCATCATCCGGCACCTGGGCAAGCTCAAGAGCGTGCCACGCAACGCCCAGATGGTGCTGGATATCGAAAAGCAGTGGGGCAGCTTCGGGAACTTCATCGCCGATTGGCCAGTAACCGATATCGTGGGTTTATGGAAATACCTGACCAAGCACGGTAATCAGTTGGGCGGTTTGTCCGCGCCGCGTTTCCTGCGCATGGTCGGCAAGGACACCTTCGTGCCGACCGACGATATGGCGGCAGCGCTGATCGCGCAAAAGGTCATCGACAAGAAGCCCACCAGCCAGCGCGACCTGGCCCTGGTGCAGGACGCCTTCAACCAGTGGCACGAACAAAGCGGCCGACCGTTGTGCCAGCTGTCGGTCATGCTGGCCCATACCGTCAATCACTGAGCCGGCGGGGGCGGGCCCGCCCCCCATCAGTTGCCTTCGCCGGCCAGGCGCCTTTGGTACTGGAACTTCCAGCGCACATACAGCAGCGCGGCCGTGAACAGCCCCAGGCTGACCAACAGCTCAAGCCAGCCAAACAGAGCCCGCGCAGGATCGAACGCTGCCACCACCCCCTTGATGAAGTAGATGTTGACCACGAAACAGGCCCAGGCATGAGCGCGGGCGCTGGCGCTGACCATGCCTGGCAGTACCAGCAGCAGTGGCAGCAGTTCGATGGCCAGGATCACGCTCACCCGCGCGCCATGCAGATTGGCGAACCACAGGTTGTTCACCACCAGCAGCGCGATCAAGCCCAGCACGAACGCCAAGCTCAGCGCCCGGGTCACCCGTACCCGAGGTGCTAGCCATGCCTGCGCAGGCAGCGGTTTTCGCGCCTTAGCCACGCGTGGTCTCCAAGGCTTTGGCCGTGGTTGCCAGGCGCTGCCCCAGGGCGCGGCACAAAGCGATTTCGTGCTCATCGAGGTCGCGCTTGCCATCGGCGCCGGCGTGGTGGCTCGCCCCGTAGGGTGTGCCGCCGCCACGGGTCTCGATCAGGGCTGACTCGCTATAGGGCAGGCCCAGTACCAGCATGCCGTGGTGCAGCAGGGGCAGCATCATCGACAGCAGGGTGCTCTCCTGACCACCGTGCAGGCTGGCGGTGGAGGTGAACACACCGGCGGGCTTGCCCACCAGCTCGCCGCCCAGCCACAAGGGGCTGGTACCGTCCAGGAAGTACTTGAGCGCAGCGGCCATGTTGCCGAAGCGGGTAGGGCTGCCCAGGGCCAGCCCCGAGCAGTGGCGCAGGTCGTCGAGGGTGGCGTAGGGCGCGCCACTGGCCGGCACGTCGGGCGCGACCGCCTCGCATTCGCTGGACACGGCCGGTACGGTGCGCAGGCGTGCTTCCATGCCGCCCAGTTCGATGCCACGGGCGATGTGCCGGGCCATCTCGCTGGTCGAGCCATGGCGGCTGTAGTAGAGCACCAGGATATAGGGTTCGCTCACGGCAGGATCTCCAGGATATTTTCGGGTGGGCGGCCGATCACGGCCTTGTCGCCGGCTACCAGGATTGGCCGCTCGATCAGCTTGGGGTGGGTCGCCATGGCGTCGATCAGCTGGGCGTCGCTGAGTGTCGGATCGGCCAGATTGAGTTGAGCGTAGTCGTCCTCGCCCGTACGCAACAGTTGACGGGGCGGGATGCCCAGCTTGTCCAGCAGCACCTTGAGCGTGGCGACATCGGGGGGCGTTTCCAGGTAGCGCACCACGGTAGGCGCCAGGCCGCGGGCCTCGAGCAGTTCCAGCGCGCCGCGGGATTTGGAGCAGCGCGGGTTATGATAGAGCGTCAGGTCAGTCATGTGGGGTCGCATCCAGCAAGGTGTGACCGGTATTCTAACCGCAGCGACTGACCCATTTGCTCTAAAACTCGAGAAGGATTGACCCATGGCAAGGCGTCTGGCAGCAGTAATGGCCATCACCGCGAGCCTGTTGCTCGGTGGTTGCGGTGCCGATTATGGCGTGGACCAGCACGGCAACACGGTAAAGGCCGAACAGGTAGACGGGCACTGGCTGGTGCTCAACTACTGGGCGGAGTGGTGCGGGCCGTGCCGTACCGAAATTCCCGAGCTCAATGCGGCTGCCAAGCAATGGGCCGCTGACGGCATCAAGGTGGTGGGGGTGAATTTCGATGGCCTGCAAGGCGCGGACCTCAAGCAGGCGGCCGATACGTTGGGCATCGATTTCACCGTGCTGGCCCAGGACCCCGCCGAGCGCTATGACCTGCCCCGCAGCGAGGCGCTGCCGGTGACCTACATCATTGATGACAAGGGCAAGGTGCGTGAGCAATTGCTCGGTGAGCAGACGCTCGAAGGCTTGAAGGCCAAGATCAAGGCCCTGAAACAGGGGTGACGCTGGCACGGCCTGAGCGAACGGGGCGCTGACCTGTCAAGCCAGGCCCCGCGGGCAACAGCCCGCCCGCTCAGCCCTCTTCAGGCCACAGGCGCAGCGGCTTGCCGTCGGTGGGCCACAAGCGCAATTGCTGATCCGGCGCCAGGTCCCAGCGGGTGACTTTGCCAAGGGCCTGCAGGAAGCGTTTTTCCTGTTCCATCAAAGCCGGTGCACACAGCTTGCGGGTGCTGCCGACGCTACCAAAACTCAAGCGCTCGCCATCGAGGGTGTAGGCCGCGAACCAGTGATTGCAGCCGGCATTGCCATAGGCGCGCCCGTCGCTGCCCAAGGTCATGCTCAAGTGGCTGTTGTCGATCAGGGGGCGCTCGCCGATCCACTCCAGTACGTAGCTGCGGTCTTGCTGCAGGTCCGAAGGGGCGGTCGCGCAGCCAAGCAGGCCGGTGGCAATCAGTGCGCTGGTAAGCAGGTTTTTCATTGTGCAGGCTCCTGGCAACGGGGGCAGAGGTGCCGGGCGTCCTGGCTTGCCCAGCCCAGTTCGGCGATGCGGGCGCTGGCTGCAGGCTGACGCGCTGCCTTGCCCAGCTTGGCATCGACCGCAAATTCGAAGTCCAGTACCGCATCGCAGCTGTCGCACGCCACTTGCCAGGCCAGGATCTCCAGTTCATGGAAGACTGGCCCGTTGGCCACGGCAACCCACTGTCCGCGCGGGTTGATCAGGTGGCGGACGCTGTCCACGGTCAGGCGCATGGCCAAGTCCTTGCTGCCCTTGAGAGTGACCAGCAGGGTGTCGCCCTTGTGCATCGAGCCACCGTTGCCTGTAACCTGGTAACGGCCGGGCACCAGGGCTCGGCACTCGATCAGCGTGTGCTGCGGGTTGAAGAGGGTGTAGCGAAAATCGTGTTCGACCATGGGTCCTCCCTAAATGCCGCGTATCCTAGCATTAACCGGTCACCAGGTTCTGCGCCCTGCCTGCCGCCCAGCAAGCAATGTTCTCAAGCGTCGTCTGGGCAATGGCCTGCAAGGCCTCATGGGTGAGGAAGGCTTGATGGGCCGTGACGATCACATTCGGGAATGTCAGCAGGCGCGCCAGCACATCGTCCTGCAGGGGCAGGTCCGAACGGTCTTCGAAGAACACTTTGGCTTCTTCTTCGTAAACGTCCAGGCCCAGGTAGCCCAGCTGGCCGCTCTTGAGCGCATCGAGCAGTGCCGGCGTATCGACCAGCGCCCCGCGTCCGGTGTTGATGAGCATGGCGCCAGGTTGCAGGTGGACCAGGCTCTGGGCATTGATCAGGTGCCGGGTGCCTGGCGTCAACGGGCAGTGCAGGCTGATGATGCGTGCCTGGCTCAGCAACGCTGGCAAACTCATGTAGCGCGCGCCCAAGGCCTCGAGCTGCGGGTCGGGGCAGGGGTCGTAGGCCAGCAGTTGGCAGCCGAAGCCGGCCATGATGCGTGCGAAGGCCGCGCCGATCTGGCCGGTGCCGACGACCCCGACAGTCTTGCCATGCAAGTCGAAACCGGTCAGCCCGTGCAAGGTGAAATCGCCTTCACGCGTGCGGTTGTAGGCCCGGTGCAAGCGCCGATTGAGCGCCAGTATCAGTGCCACGGCGTGCTCGGCCACGGCTTGGGGCGAATAGGCCGGTACCCGCACCACATCTATTCCCAGTCGCTGGGCCGCAGCCAGGTCGACATGGTTGTACCCGGCTGAACGCAAGGCCACCAGGCGCGTACCACCGCGCGCCAGGCATTGCAGCACCGCCGCGTCGAGCTCGTCGTTGATGAACGCGCAGACGACCTCGTAGTCCTGGGCCAGCGGCGCGGTATCGGCCGTAAGACGCGCGGACTGAAAATGCAGTGCCACGCCGCCGCCCACGGCGGCCTGGGTGAAACTCTCCTGGTCATAGTGCTGACTGCTGAACAGCAGGGCGCGCATGGTGGCTCCTTGTGCATAGGCACTGGGTCAGTGGAAAGGGCGGCTGCCCTCAAATACTCAGCCTGGCCTCGGCTGCCAGCCGGCTGATCGCGTTGTCCAGTTCATCGAGCGCCTCCCCAGCCAAGGGGCTGTCCTGCTTGAGCAGGGTCTCGCTGCGTTGGCACGCGGCACGCAGCTGAGGCACGCCGCAATAGCGAGAAGCGCCGTTGAGCCGGTGCACCTGCTCGATGAGCGTACGACGGTCATGCGCTTGACGTGCATCCCGAATAGCGGCGCGGTCATCTTCCAGCGAGGCCAGCAACATGCTCAGCATGTCGGCGGCCAGATCGGCTTTGCCTGCCGCCAGGCGCAGGCCTTCGTCATGGTCGAGCACCTTCAACTCGTCAGGCCCAGTGGGCAGGCTCGCCGGCATCTGCGGCGACAAGCCAAGGCTCAGCCCAGTCCACTTCATCACCACCTGTGCCAGTTGCCGCTCGCTGATCGGCTTGGTCAGGTAGTCGTCCATGCCGCCATGGAGCAAGGCGCGTTTTTCATTGGCCATTGCGTGGGCGGTCAGTGCAACGATTGGCAACGGGTTGCCGCTCTGGGTGTTTTCCCAGCGGCGAATTTGCTCGGTGCAGGCGCGTCCGTCCATGCCGGGCATCTGCACGTCCATCAGTACCAGGTCGAACGGTTCGCTCTGCACGGCCTGTACCGCCGCGTAACCATTGTCGACAGCCGTCACCCGGGCGCCCAGGTCCTCCAGCAGAGTCTGCACCAGCAAGAGGTTGGCCGCGTTGTCATCCACGCACAGCACCTTGGGCTGGCGCTGCTGGCCCACCATGGCGCTGACCTCGCCCTGCAACCGGCGGGGCTGGACCATTTCCAGCAGCAGGCGGCGCAGCTTGCGCGTGCACGATGGCTTGGACAGCAGTTGGCCGTGGCCATTGGACAGGTAAGGGTGATAGAGCGCCTGCTCGGTCGTGGGGCACAGCACCACGCACTGGCAATGATGCCGCTCCAGGTGCTGGTAATACTGACCCAGCTGTTCGGGTGCCAGGGAGCCTACGTTGGCGCCCAGCACGGCGAAGTCGAACGGCTGCCCCGCCTGGCTGGCAGCTTGCACCGCCTGCAGCAGTTGCTCGTAGGAGGTAAAGACACAGACGCTCAAACCGCAGTCCTGCAACTGGTGCTCCAGGGCCTGCCGCGCCAGTGCATGGCCATCGACGATGGCGGCGCGACGGCCGAGCAAGGGCTGCAGAGGCAGCTCCTCGGCATCGTCGTGCGCCTTGGGCAGGTTGAGGCTGATCCAGAACTGCGAACCTTCGCCAGGGGTGCTATCGACGCCGATTTCGCCGCCCATCTGCTCGATCAGGCGCTTGGAGATCACCAGCCCCAGGCCGGTGCCGCCTGGCTGGCGGGCCAAGGAGTTGTCAGCCTGGCTGAAAGCCTGGAACAGCGTGCGTACATCTTGAGGCGACAGGCCAATGCCGGTGTCCTGGACACTGATGCGCAACTGGGCGCTGTCCTCGTGCTCGTCTTCGAGCATGGCGCGCACGACGATGGTGCCTTCGCGGGTGAACTTGATCGCGTTGCTGACCAGGTTGGTGAGGATCTGCTTGAGGCGCAGCGGGTCACCGATCAGCGAGGAGGGCGTATCGCGGTAGATCAGGCACAGCAGCTCAAGCTGCTTGGCATGGGCGGCCGGTGCCAGGATGGTCAGGGTGTCCTGGATCAGGTCGCGCAGGTTGAAGGGGATGCTGTCGAGCACCAGCTTGCCTGCTTCTATCTTTGAGAAATCGAGGATCTCGTTGATGATCCCGAGCAAATTGTCGGCTGACTTCTCGATGGTGTTCAGGTAGTCCACCTGGCGGGGCATCAGCTCGCTTTTCTGCAGCAGGTGGGTAAAGCCCAGAATGCCGTTGAGCGGCGTGCGGATTTCATGGCTCATGTTGGCCAAAAATTCCGACTTGATGCGGCTGGCTTCCAGGGCTTCCTTGCGGGCCATGTCCAGCTCGATGTTCTGGATTTCGATGGTTTCCAGGTTCTGCCGGACATCCTCGGTGGCCTGGTCGATGCTGTGCTGCAGCTCTTCGTGGGCACTGTGCAGGGTCTCGGCCATGCGGTTGATGCCGCGGGCCAGTTCGTCCAGCTCGTGACTGCCCATGGCCGGCAGGCGTTCCTCGAGGTGGCCGTCCTTGAGCTGGTTGACCGCATGCTTGATGCGCTCGATCGGCGTGTTGATGGCACGGCTCATGCGCAGGGCCAGCAGCCCACTGACCACCAGGCAGGCCAGGATCAGAAGCAGCGTGGTGAACAGGTTGCGGTAGCCGCGCAGCAAGGTGCCGTCATGGGACAGCTCGATTTCCACCCAGCCCAGCAAGCGTTCGGCTTCGGCAGGCACGGCATCGGTGGCCAGATCACGGTGGTGGCCGAACACTGGCATCAGGTAACGAGTGGCGTCGTTGCCACTGCGTTGCAGCAACTGGGTACCGCTGCCGCCGCTGGGCGGTTGGTTGAGCATGCTCGGGCCGGCATGGGCCAGCCGACTACGGTCCGGTGTCAGGAAGGCGACCGCGCGTACGTCGGCCTGTTCGAGGGTTTGCGCGGCAATGCGCTCCAGTTGTGCAGGCGCCTTGCGGGCCATGGCCGGGGCTGCCAGCGGCGCCAGCTGCTCGGCCAGCATCTTGCCCCGTTGCAGCAGTTGCGTGCGCAGGTCGCTCTGTTGCAGCCAGGTGAAGTAGCTGCCCAGCACCACTGCCATCAACCCGGCTGGCAGCAGCGCCAGCAACAGCACGCGGCTGCGAATTCCCAAACGATCGAGCACACTCGCCTCCTGTCAATGTGCCTGGATGCCGCCCTGCAAGGCGGCCAAGCGGGGACGTTACTCCCCCTCGCCAGCCATTGCACGCGTTAAGTCCGTACGCAGGTGCAGCACCGGCGGTGGCATGTAGCGCCGTGCATGGGCAAGGCACTGCACGGGCTTTATAGCCTGTAGCTATATGCACCACAGATTGCGTGATATGGCGAAGCGGGGTTTGCCGGTATGATGGGCGCCCCCGCCGTCCGGATTGTGAAAGACACCATGACCTTGCAGTATCCAACCATCGCCGATTGCGTCGGCAATACGCCCCTGGTTCGCCTGCAGCGCCTGGCTGGCCAGACCAGCAATACCTTGCTGCTCAAGCTCGAGGGCAACAATCCTGCCGGCTCGGTCAAGGACCGTCCCGCGCTGTCGATGATCGCCCGTGCCGAATCGCGCGGCCAGATCAAGCCTGGCGATACGCTGATCGAAGCCACCTCCGGCAACACCGGCATCGCGTTGGCCATGGCAGCGGCAATCAAGGGTTACAAGATGATCCTGATCATGCCCGACAACTCCACGGCCGAACGCAAGGCGGCGATGGCAGCCTACGGCGCCGAGCTGATCCTGGTGACCAAGGAAGAGGGCATGGAAGGGGCACGCGATCTGGCTCAGCAGCTGGAAGCCGATGGCCGTGGCGTGGTGCTCGACCAATTCGCCAACGGTGACAACCCGATGGCGCACTACACCAGCACCGGCCCGGAAATCTGGCAGCAGACCCAGGGGCGCGTTACCCACTTCATCAGTTCCATGGGCACCACCGGGACCATCATGGGGTGCTCGCAGTACCTCAAGGAGCAGAATCCGGCGGTGCAGATCGTCGGCTTGCAGCCGATGGAAGGCGCGGCCATTCCGGGTATTCGCCGCTGGCCCCAGCAATACCTGCCAAAAATTTTCGACGCCGCCCGGGTCGATCGCATTGTCGACATGTCCCAGGACGAGGCCGAACAGACCATGCGCAGGCTTGCCCGTGAAGAGGGCATTTTCTGCGGCGTGTCTTCCGGTGGTGCAGTCGCCGCCATGCTGCGCCTGTCCCAGGAAGTGGAAAATGCCACCTTGGTGGCCATCATCTGCGACCGCGGCGACCGTTACCTGTCCACTGGCCTGTTCGATCCGAGCTAAATGTCCAAGAAGAAAACCAACAGCGGCCTGCGCTTTCAGCCAGCCGGTGGCAATCGTAGCCCCCAGATTCCCGTGGGCAAGAAGCAACGCCTGGTCATCGAGCGCCTGTCAGGGGACGGTCGCGGCATTGCGTTTCATGAAGGGCGCACCTGGTTCGTCACTGGCGCCCTGGCAGGCGAAGAGGTCGAGTCGAGGGTGCTCAATGCCCGTGGCAAAGTCGTCGAAGCGCGGCTTGAACGGGTGCTCCAGGCCAGTCCTTCGCGCCGCGAAGCCCCTTGCAAATACTACGGCCAGTGCGGGGGGTGCAACCTTCAACACCTGCCCCATGAGGCTCAGCTAGCGCTCAAGCAGCGCACCCTGGCCGAGCAACTGCAACGGGTGGCCGGTGTGCAGCCCGAGCAATGGGCCGCGCCCTTGACCGGGGCCGCTTTCGGCTACCGTCGCCGCGCCCGTGTGGCCGTGCGCTGGGACCCCAAGACCCGCCAGTTGGCAGTCGGTTTCAGGGCGCAGGCCAGTCAGGACATCGTTGCCATCGATGATTGCCTGGTGCTGGTACAGCCCTTGCAGTCAATCCTGCGTCACTTGCCCACGGTGCTGCGCTCGTTGGCCAAGCCCCAGGCGCTGGGCCATGTGGAGCTGTTCAGCGGCACGGCCGAGGCGGTGCTGGTGCGTCATGTCGCGCCGTTGCCGGCCGAAGATGTTGCACGCTTGCAGGCGTTCTGCGCCGAGGCCAGCGCGCAGTTGTGGCTGCAGGGTGAAGGCGAGCCGCAGCCGGTGGATGCCACCGGGCCGCTGGGTTTCGACCTGGCGCCCTGGCAGCTGCAACTGGCCTGGCGCCCCGGCGACTTCGTGCAGGTCAACGCCCAGGTCAATACCGCCATGATCGAGCAGGCCTTGGCCTGGCTCGCTCCGCAGCCTGAAGAGCGGGTACTGGACCTGTTCTGCGGCCTGGGCAATTTTGCCTTGCCGCTGGCACGGCATGCCCGTGAGGTGGTGGCGGTAGAAGGCGTACAGGCCATGGTCGATCGTGCGGCGGCCAATGCCCGCAGCAACGATGTGCATAACGCGCAGTTTTTTCAGGCCGATTTATCGCAGCCGTTGACGGGCATGGAATGGGCCGCCGAGGGCTTTTCTGCGGTACTCTTGGACCCACCGCGCGACGGTGCATGGGAGGTGGTGCAGGGCATTGCCCGTCTTGGGGCCAAGCGGCTGGTCTATGTATCGTGCAACCCGGCCACGCTGGCGCGAGACGCCCAGGTGCTGGTCGGGCAGGGGTACCGGTTAACAAGGGCCGGGATTCTCGACATGTTTCCTCAAACGGCGCATGTCGAAGCCATGGCGTTATTCGAAGTGGGCTAGCCAGCTGGCCCCTTGGTGCGGCTTCCAGGGAATGGCAGCCGTGCGGTGATTGCCAGTGCACCCGCAGGGTGCGCTGTATGGAAAGGTAAAACAAAGATGGTACAGGTGAGAGTGCACCAGCCGGTCAATACCGACGGCAGTATCAATCTCGAAGCGTGGTTGGACCATGTGGTCAGCGTCGATTCGGCGCTCGACCGCGCAGCGCTCAAAGAGGCCTGCGAGTTTGCCCAGGAAGTCGAGAAGAAGGGCAACCCGGCCAAGCATTCCTGGGCCGATGGTACGTCGAGCTATCAGGCAGGTCTTGAGATTGCCGAGATTCTCGCGGACCTCAAGCTCGACCAGGATTCCCTGGTAGCGGCGGTCATCTACCGCGCTGTGCGAGAAGGCAAGGTCACCCTGGCCGAAGTCAGCCAGCGCTTCGGGCCGGTCGTGTCCAAGCTGATCGATGGCGTGCTGCGCATGGCTGCGATCAGTGCCAGTCTCAGCCCCCGTCAGTCGCTGGTGCTCGGCTCTCAGGCGCAGGTCGAGAACCTGCGCAAGATGCTGGTGGCGATGGTCGACGACGTTCGCGTGGCGTTGATCAAGCTGGCCGAACGCACCTGTGCCATTCGAGCGGTCAAGGCCGCTGATGACGAGAAACGCCTGCGGGTGGCGCGGGAAGTGTTCGACATCTACGCCCCCCTGGCCCACCGTCTGGGTATCGGGCATATCAAGTGGGAACTGGAAGACCTTTCGTTCCGCTACCTCGAGCCCGAACAGTACAAGCAGATCGCCAAGCTGTTGCACGAGCGTCGCCTGGACCGTGAACGCTTTATCAGCGATGTCATGAACCAGTTGCAGAACGAACTGCTGGCCACCGGGGTGAAGGCGGACATCAGTGGCCGCGCCAAACACATCTACTCGATCTGGCGCAAGATGCAGCGCAAGGGCCTGGAATTCAGCCAGATCTACGACGTGCGCGCCGTGCGGGTGCTGGTCCCCGAGATACGCGACTGCTACACCGCCCTGGGTATCGTGCACACCTTGTGGCGTCACATCCCCAAGGAATTCGACGACTACATCGCCAACCCCAAGGAAAACGGCTACCGCTCCCTGCATACGGCGGTAATCGGCCCGGAGGGCAAGGTGCTGGAAGTGCAAATCCGCACCCACGGCATGCACGAGGAAGCGGAGCTTGGCGTCTGCGCCCACTGGCGATACAAGGGCACCGACGTCAAGCCCAGCTCGAACCACTACGAAGAAAAGATTTCCTGGCTGCGCCAGGTGCTGGAGTGGCATGAAGAGCTGGGCGACATCGGGGGCCTGGCCGAGCAACTGCGGGTCGACATCGAGCCCGACCGGGTGTACGTGTTCACCCCGGACGGTCACGCCATCGACCTGCCAAAAGGGGCGACGCCCCTGGACTTCGCCTATCGGGTGCACACCGAGATCGGCCACAACTGCCGGGGCGCCAAGATCAACGGGCGCATCGTGCCGCTCAACTACAGCCTGCAGACCGGCGAGCAGGTCGAAATCATCACCAGCAAGCACGGTAACCCGAGCCGTGACTGGCTGAACTCGAACCTAGGCTATGTCACCACTTCGCGCGCGCGGGCCAAGATCGTGCACTGGTTCAAGCTGCAGGCGCGCGACCAGAACGTTGCCGCCGGCAAGACGCTGCTCGAACGTGAGCTCAGCCGGCTGGGCCTGCCGCAGGTCGACTTCGAGCGCCTGGCCGAGAAGACCAACGTCAAGACGGCCGAGGACATGTTTGCGTCCCTGGGCGCTGGGGACCTGCGCCTGGCGCATCTGGTCAATGCGGCGCAACAGCTGCTCGAGCCTGAGCGCATCGAGCAGATCGAGCTGGTGCCGCGCAAGCCCAGCGGGCCGCGTGGGGGCAAGCGTGGCGACATTCAGATCCAGGGCGTGGGCAACCTGCTGACGCAGATGGCCGGTTGCTGCCAGCCGTTGCCTGGCGATGCCATCGTCGGCTACATCACCCAGGGTCGCGGTGTGAGCATCCACCGCCAGGATTGCGCCTCGGTGTTGCAGCTGGCCGGCAAAGAGCCGGAGCGCATGATCCAGGTCAGCTGGGGGCCGATTCCGGTACAGACTTACCCGGTCGATATCATCATCCGTGCCTATGATCGCCCCGGTTTGCTGCGCGATGTGTCGCAGGTGCTGCTCAACGAGAAGATCAACGTGCTGGCGGTCAATACCCGCTCGAACAAGGAAGACAACACGGCGCTGATGTCGCTGACCATCGAGATCCCCGGTTTGGATGCCCTTGGGCGCTTACTGGGGCGTATCTCGCAGTTGCCGAACATCATCGAGACACGGCGTAATCGTACGCCCTGAATCCCGCGTGCACGATTCGCGGGCATCCCGCCCCTTAGGGGCCGGTTTGCCCGCCAAGCCCGACCGTCAAGGACTTGCCTGAATGACCTACACCCTCCAGGACCTGCTCCACCTCATGGCCCGCTTGCGCGACCCGCAATACGGCTGCCCTTGGGACCTGAAGCAGGACTATGCCAGCATCGTCCCACACACCCTCGAAGAAGCCTACGAGGTGGCGGACACCATCGAGCGCGGCGATTTCGAGGACTTGCAAGGCGAGCTGGGCGATCTGCTGTTCCAGGTGGTCTACTACAGCCAACTTGCCCGGGAGGAGGGCCGTTTCGCGTTCGACGGCGTGGTGGACGGCATCACCCGCAAGCTCATTCGTCGACACCCCCATGTCTTTCCAACCGGGGACCTGTATGCGCCGCTGGAGACGCCCAGCCTGAGCGATGCGCAGGTCAAGTCACGCTGGGAAGAAATCAAGGCGCAGGAGCGGGCGCAGAAAAGCCGTCCAGAACAGCTGTCATTGCTCGACGATGTGCCAACGGCATTGCCTGCCTTGTCCCGGGCGGCCAAACTGCAAAAGCGTGCGGCCACCGTCGGGTTCGACTGGCTCGAGGCCTTGCCGGTTGTGGACAAGGTGCGTGAGGAACTCGACGAAGTGTTGCAGGCCATGGCCGACGGGGACAGCGATGCGCTGGAAGATGAAGTCGGTGACTTGCTGTTCGCGGTAGTCAACCTGGCGCGTCACTTGAAGCATGACCCCGAAAACGCCTTGCGCCGAGCCAATCGTAAGTTCGAGCGACGTTTTCGCTTTATCGAGCAGGCGTTGCGTGACAGCGGCACTGCCATTGAAGACTGTAACCTTGATGCGCTGGACACCCTTTGGGGTGAAGCCAAGCGTCAGGAAAAGAACCTGCCCAGCTGCGGCTGAGCTGTTGCATAAGTGAGTGAACATTCATGAGCCTTTCCCTTCGCGACCAATTGCTCAAAGCCGGGCTGGTCAACCAGAAACAGGTTTCTCAGGCCAACAAGGCTGAAAAGAAACAGAAGCGCCTGGAGCACAAAGGCCAGGTCGAGGTGGACGATACCCAGCAGCGGCTGGCCAAGGAAGCCATGGCCGAAAAGGCCAAGCGTGACCAGGCGCTCAACCGTGAACAGCAGGAAAAAGCCGAGAAGAAGGCACGCGCCGCGCAGATCAAGCAACTGATCGAAGCGACCCGCCTGCCCAAGCTCACGACCGAGGATTACTACAACTTCGTCGACGACAAAAAGGTCAAGCGTATCGCGGTCAATGCCCTGATGCGCAGCAAATTGAGCCATGGTGCGCTGGCGGTGGTGTCCTACGGGGGCGGTTATGAGGTCATTCCCCGCGAGGCGGCCGTCAAGATCCAGGAACGCGACCCGGGCCGGGTATTGCTGCTCAATACCCATGTCGAGGAAGCCGACGACGACGATCCGTATGCGGCGTACAAGATCCCTGACGATCTGATGTGGTAATGCTGCAAGGCCCTGTCTGAACGTCCACCGGGTGGTCAGGGCCGCATTGTGCGGCGATGGGCCGCAAGGCGGCCCCTGGCGCCATGACGGGTATTCACGTCACGTTTTTTCTAAAGATCGCTGTCACTGTGTGGTGCGCTGCTTTTCCAGGTCTTCCAGTTCGACACGGTACTGTTGCGCCTCGTGTTCGTTGTGGAACATCCCGACCAACTGGCCCTGCTGGTGCACATCCCAGATCCGCACGCCTGCGGCCAGGCCTTCGTGGGACATTTTCGATTCGTCGCGTTCGGTCACTTGAACTGTCATCGTTAAACTCCACTTTTTCTGGTTGGGTGCGACAGTCTGTCGCACGCCTTATTTATAGAGTTTGTTAGCAGCCTAAGTAAATAAAACGGCCATGAAACAAGTTTCATGTAGCCATGGTATGCCTAGGCCCGACTGCTTTATGCCCGCCCAAATAAAAGCCCCGCACGGGGCGGGGCTTGGTGTTGCGTTATGGCTCAACGCCGACAAGCTTGAGTGTCAGTTACCTTTAACCGACTTGCCATCGACCGTGCCGTCCTGCAGGACGATCACGTATTCCTTGCCATCGGTTTCCACTTGGCGCAATTGCACCAGCAAGTAGTCCCAGTTCTTGGCAAACCACAGCTCGGTGATGCGCTTGCTCTGGCTTGGATCACGCACACGTTCGACCTTGACGGCATCCACCTGGCCGGTCTTGGTGGTGACTTTCTCAGTACCCAGTACGCGGAAGTCATAGGTGTCGATCTCGTCACCATCGACCACCTGGTAGGTCATGCTCTTCTTGCCAGCGGCAACATCGTGCTGCAGCGCCAGCTGATAGGACGACTTGTCGAGCACCCCACGGTTGAGCGGCAGGGTGATGGCATCGCCACGATCGCTGCCGGTCACTTTCTTGGCAGCCCAGTCGAAGTTCAGGTCGACCTTTTTGGCCTTGCCAAGACCGCCGCGCTCGAAGTGGTAACGCTGCGGCAGCAAGGTGTCGTTATCCAGGCGCAGCGAGCTTTGCTCGGTCAGGCTGGCGATCATCATCGACGCTTTGAAGTTCAGGTCCCAGGTACCATCGGCATTCTTGACCAGGCTACGTTCGGCGGTACCGCTCATGGGCAGTTGCTTCCAGTCGGCGGTGTAGCTGGCCGAGAACGGCTTCAGGTCTGCTGCCTGGAGGGGCAGGGCAAGCACGGCAAGAGCCAAGAGCAGGGCACGACGCATAGTATCTCCTAGGATCGAATCAAATGACCGCTGGCCGACAGGGGCTGGCCATCCAGTAATGCACCTTGTTCGCCAAGACGCAAGCGGCCGTTGGCGAACCAGTGAACAGCCATTGGGTAGATGACGTGTTCCTGTGTGTGAACCCGCTGAGCCAGGCTTTGGACCGTGTCATCGGGTGCCACCGGCACGACAGCCTGTACGACCAACGGGCCCCCATCGAGTTCCTCGGTGACAAAGTGGACACTGCACCCGTGCTCGACATCCCCTGCTTCCAGGGCGCGTCTATGGGTGTGCAACCCTTTGTAGCGAGGCAGCAGCGAAGGGTGGATGTTGAGCAGGCGACCTTGGTAGTGGCGCACGAAGTCGCCACTGAGGATACGCATGAAACCCGCCAGCACCACCAGGTCCGGAGCGAACCCATCGATACAGGCCACCAGGGCCGCATCGAAGGCTTCGCGGCCCTGGAAGCCGGTATGGTCAAGGACCGCGGTGTCAATACCGGCAGCGGCTGCACGCTGCAGCCCGTAGGCATCGGCACGGTTGGAGATGACCGCGCCAATGCGCACGGCGCTGTCCGGGATGGCGCAGCTGTCGATCAGCGCTTGCAGGTTGCTGCCGGAACCCGACAGCAATACCACCACATTGCAGGACTTGCTCGGCATCAGTGTGCCTTGAGGTTCTGCAGCTCGACCTGGGCAGCGCCCTCTGCGGCCTCGGTGATGTGGCCGATGACCCAAGGCTGTTCACCGGCGTTGCGCAGTTCGCTCAGGGCGGTTTCGACCTGGTCCTGGCCTACGCAGATCACCATGCCCACGCCGCAGTTGAGCACGCGGTGCATTTCATGCTCGTCGACGTTGCCCTTTTCCTGCAGGAAATCGAAGACGGCTGGGCGCTTCCAGCTGGCCACGTCGATGACCGCCTGGGCATTGGCCGGCAGTACGCGCGGGATATTGTCCAGCAGCCCGCCACCGGTGATGTGGGCCATGGCCTTGACCGCGCCGGTGTTCTTGATCAGTTGCAGCAGCGGCTTGACGTAGATGCGCGTTGGCGCCATCAGCAGTTCGGTCAGCGGCTGGCCGTCGAGCTGGGTGCTTTCGACGTCTGTGCCCGAGACTTCGAGGATCTTGCGGATCAGCGAGTAACCGTTGGAGTGCGGGCCCGAGGATGGCAGGGCGATGAGCGCATCGCCGGTGGCCACGCGCGAGCCGTCGATGATTTCGGCCTTCTCCACCACGCCTACGCAGAAGCCTGCCAGGTCGTAGTCTTCACCTTCGTACATGCCCGGCATCTCGGCCGTTTCGCCGCCGACCAGCGAGCAGCCTGCCAGTTCGCAACCTGCGCCGATACCGGTGACCACGGTAGCCGCCACGTCCACGTTGAGCTTGCCGGTGGCATAGTAGTCCAGGAAGAACAGCGGCTCGGCACCGCAGACCACCAGGTCGTTCACGCACATGGCGACCAGGTCCTGGCCGATGCTGTCGTGCTTGTTCAGGTTCAGCGCCAGGCGCAGCTTGGTGCCCACGCCGTCGGTGCCGGAGACCAGCACCGGCTGCTTGTAGCCAGCCGGGATCTCGCAAAGGGCGCCGAAGCCGCCCAGGCCACCCATGACTTCAGGGCGTGCGGTGCGTTTTGCCACGCCCTTGATGCGTTCGACCAGTGCTTCGCCGGCGTCGATGTCTACACCGGCGTCCTTGTAGCTCAGGGAGGGTTGCTTGCTCATTGATCCAGGCCTTTAGGAGGGAGGGATTCGTAAAAACGACCCTGACGGCAAGGGCCGGCAGCCATGCAGCGGCTAACCGTGACATCAGTGGTCTGTGAAGGCGCGCGATTTTATCAGGGTTGCCGTGCAGCGGCCATCCTCCGGCCGACGGGCAGGTGAATTTAGGGCTCTCGCCGGTGCAAGATCGCCAGAAGCCTGGCCTTGCCGGTGCTACCTTTAACCGTGCCGCTTGAGGTATGAGTGCTGAAGCTTGAAACTCGCCGTTCCAGAGCACAAGGACACAACGATGCGCTTGTTCACTACTTGGGTCATGGGATGTCTGTGGTTGATCGCAGGGGCGGCCCAGGCCGAGAACGTCTCCGGCCTTTATCAGGTGCGCGAGCCGGTGGCCGGGCAGGGCGCCGAGGCGCGTGCGGCGGCGACCAGCCAGGCCTTCGACACCCTCGTGCTGCGCCTGACCGGCAACCCCAAGGCCGTGCAGAACCCGGCGCTGGCCGCGTTGCGCAAGGATCCGCAACCGATCGTCAACCAGGTGGGCAGCGACGCAGGGCCACCCGAAACCGTCCGGGTCGAGTTCGACCCTGGCAGCACCGAACGTGCCCTGCGCAAGGCGGGCCTCAGTCTGTGGGGCAGCAATCGCCCGTCGATTCTGGGTTGGTGGCTCGTCGAGAGTGTTGACGGCACTAGCCTGGTAGGGGACGGCCAGCCTAGCGCCCAGCCGTTGCGGCGCGCGGCCCGTCACCGGGGCTTGCCGCTGCGTCTGCCGCTGGCCGATCTGCAGGAGCAACTGGTGGCCGACGCCAAGCATATCGAAGCCAAGGATCCTGGGCCGCTGCGTGAGGTCTCCCAGCGCTACGGCGCCGATGCCGTGTTGGCCGTGCACGCCCAGGAGATCGACGGCAAATGGCAAGGCAAATGGCAATTGTGGCTGGGCGAGGGGCGCGAGCAGGGCAGTGCCGAAGGAGCGGACCCGGCAGCGCTGGCCGACGCCGTGATGCTTGCCGTGAGCACGCGGCTGGCACCGCGCTACGTAACGCGTCCCGGGGCCAGTGGTCAGGTGCAGATGCAGGTCCAGGGCATGAACCTGCCGCGCTACGCTGAGCTGGCCCGGGTGCTGGAGTCCTACGGCGCGCAGTTGAAGCGGGTCGACGGCGACGTGCTGACCTATTCGGTCACCGCCAGTCGCGAACAACTCCGGGCTCAGCTGGCATTGGCCAAGCTCAGGGAAGTCCCAGCCGAGCAGGCACCTGCGCCGCAGGTGACCCCGGGGCCATTGGGTACGTCCCCAGACGGGACATCGGTGTCGCCTGCGGCCGCCACCAAACCGTTCGATGGCTTGCGCTTTAGTTGGTAAGAGGGTCGTTCATGACTGACATGCGTCGTTGGATCTGGCTGGGCGTGGCATTGATCGCTATCGCCCTGCTCTATAGCCTGCACAATATTCTCACGCCGTTTCTGGTCGGCATTCTGCTGGCGTACCTGGCCGACCCGCTGGTCGATCGCCTGGAGCGCCTGGGTTTGTCGCGGACCTGGGGCGTAGTGGTGGTGTTCGGGCTGTTCACGCTGCTGATGCTTGCACTGTTGCTCGTGCTCATCCCCATGTTGGCCAAGCAGTTGGTGCGCCTGTACGCGCTGGCGCCGCAGATGCTTGACTGGCTCGAACATGTCGCCTTGCCATGGGTGCAGGGGCGTCTGGGCCTTGCCGATGGGTTCTGGAAATTCGACAAGATCAAAGCGGCCATCGGCGCGCACATGGGGCAAACCACCGATATCGTCAGCATGCTCTTGTCCCAGGCAACGGCCTCCAGCCTGGCGCTGATGGCCTGGGTGGCCAACATGGTGCTGATCCCCGTGGTCGGGTTCTACCTGTTGCGTGACTGGGACTTGATGATGGCCAAGTTGCGCAGCTTGTTGCCGCGCCAGAGGGAGCCACAAATCGTTGGGCTGGCCAGCGAGTGCCATGAGGTGCTGGGTGCGTTCGTGCGTGGGCAACTGCTGGTGATGGTCGCGTTGGGCATCATCTATTCGGCAGGCTTGATGCTGGTGGGTCTTGAACTGGGGTTGTTGATCGGCATGCTGGCAGGCCTGGCGGCCATCGTCCCGTACATGGGCTTCATCATTGGCATCGGTGCGGCGCTGGTGGCAGGGCTGTTCCAGTTCGGTGGCGATCTGTATCCCATGCTCGGCATCGTCGCGGTCTTCATGGTCGGTCAGGCACTGGAGGGCATGGTGCTGACACCTCTGTTGGTAGGCGACCGGATCGGTTTGCACCCTGTGGCGGTGATCTTCGCCATCCTGGCCGGCGGAGAGCTGTTCGGTTTCACAGGCGTGCTGCTCGCGCTTCCGGTGGCGGCGGTCATCATGGTGCTGCTGCGCCACGTGCACGGCTTGTACAAGGAGTCGGACATGTATGCAGGGGATGCGCCGGCTCCCGTCCACCTCGATCCCCCTGCACCCGACCAGCCGTGACAGGCCGGCAGGTGAGCCTCGGTTGCTGCGGCGATAGTGCAACCCATTGATTTTGCTTGGACTCTGCAGCGGCGTCATTGTGCACCCCGCTTGGCAGGTATAGACTTTGCCGATTGTCCACAAAAGGCCCCCAGCGGTCCTGTCGACCGCCCGCGAGCATGAAACCACCGATCCAGTTGCCCCTGGGTGTGCGCCTGCGCGACGACGCCACCTTCATCAACTACTATCCGGGCGCCAATGCCGCTGCGTTGGGGTATGTCGAGCGGCTTTGCGAAGCCGACGCCGGCTGGACCGAGAGCCTCATCTACCTGTGGGGCAAACAAGGCGTGGGCCGCACGCACCTGCTGCAAGCGGCCACCCATCGCTTCCAGCAGCGGGGCGAGCCTGCCGTCTACCTGCCGTTGGCGCAGCTGCTCGAGCGCGGTACCGGTCTTCTGGACTACCTGGCCCAGTACGAGCTGGTGTGCATCGATGACCTGCACGTCATTGCCGGCAAGCCGGACTGGGAGGAGGCCATGTTCCACCTGTTCAACCGCCTGCGCGACAGCGGCCGTCGACTGCTACTGGCAGCCTCCGCTTCCCCGCGGGAATTGCCGGTCAAGCTGCCTGACCTGAAATCCCGTCTTACCCTTGCCCTGGTGTTCCAGATGCGCGGCCTGTCTGACGAAGACAAGCTACGTGCCTTGCAATTGCGGGCATCCAGGCGCGGCCTGCACCTGACCGACGAAGTGGGTCACTTCATCCTCACCCGCGGCGCGCGCAGCATGAGTGCGCTGTTCGATCTGCTGGAACGGCTCGATCAGGCTTCCCTGCAAGCCCAGCGCAAACTCACCATTCCTTTCCTGAAGGAAACCCTCGGCTGGTAAGCCCCTGGAAACACGGGGCCAGAGCCATCCCACGGAAAAGTCACATCTTTTTCGATAAAATTTGCAAATGGAACTTATAGTGGGCATAGTTCCACCCCACTAAAGGATTACAGACACGGTTGTGCCCATGCTCAAGCGCTTCGCACCCCTCGTGCCACTCGCACTCGTGACCCTGCTTTTTGGCTGCGCGGCTCAAGGCCCGGTATCCCAGCCCCAGGATCACACCCCGGTCGCCGTACAGCCGGCGATCAAGGCCAAGGCCTCGTCTTCGCCAGTGTTTGGCGAACCCCAGGAAGTGGCTACCGACGATGAACTGGAGGTCTTCTCCAGCAGCAAGCCCTATCAGTTGCCCGTGCTGGCCGACAGCATTCTGGAGCGCGGCATGTCGTTGATCGGCACCCGCTATCGCTTTGGCGGTACCTCGGAACAGTCCGGCTTCGATTGCAGCGGCTTCATCGGCTACCTGTTCCGCGAGGAGGCAGGCATGACCTTGCCGCGTTCTACTCGCGAGATGATCAACGTCGATGCGCCGAAGGTGGCGCGCAACAAACTCAAGCCAGGCGACTTGCTGTTCTTCAGCACCAATGGCCGTGGCCGTGTCAGCCATGCCGGGATCTACCTGGGCGACAACCAGTTCATCCACTCCAGCAGCCGTCGTAGCGGCGGTGTGCGCATCGATAGCCTCGGTGACCGTTACTGGAGCAAGACCTTCCTTGAGGCCAAACGTGCCTTGGCCATGGCGCCGACTCATATCGCGCGCAACTAATGGCAATCTGATGTGTCCTAACCACGGCGTCGCTGCTTTGCAAAAAAGCTCGACGCCGTGCGTATTTACAGAAAGCGTCTAATCTAATTTCTCAACTCTATCCCGCTGCGGCCCAGCGTTCCCATACAGGATGTTTTGGCCATGACAACGATGGCGCGCTTCGCTTTCATTTCCCTGGCAGCCTTATTGGCGGCCTGCTCGAGCCAACCCCAGGCACCTGCCCCTACACGGGTCGTGCAGCCTCAGGTTACCTATAGCCAACCCAGCTTCTCGCCCACTGCCGATGACGTACTGATTCGCGCCATTGGTCTGGTTGGCACGCCCTACCGCTGGGGCGGCAATACGCCCGATTCGGGTTTCGACTGCAGTGGTCTGATCAAGTACGTCTACCGCGATGCCGCCGGCATCAGCCTGCCGCGCTCCACGCGGGAGATGATCGGCATGCGTGCGCCTACTGTGGATGTGAAATCCTTGCAGTCCGGTGACCTGGTGTTCTTCGCGACCAGTGGCGGTTCGCAGGTGAGCCATGCTGGCATTTACGTAGGGGACGGGCGCTTCGTGCATGCGCCCCGCACCGGCGGTACGGTGCGGTTGGACTATCTGTCAAACAGCTACTGGGCCAAGGCCTACCTGCAGGCCAAGCGGGTCATCCCACAAGGGCACCTGGCCCAGAACCCCTGAGCCCGATCACCGAGCTTTGCTGACGCGCCAGATGGCATTGCCTACATCGTCAGCTACCAGCACGGCCCCGTGGCCATCCAGGGCAACCCCCACGGGGCGGCCCATGGCTTGGCCGCTTTCATTCAGGAACCCATCGAGTACGTCCATGGGCTTGCCCGACGGCTTTCCCGAGGCGTCGAAGGGTACGAATATCACCTTGTAGCCGCTGTGCGGCTTGCGGTTCCAGGACCCGTGCTGGCCAATCAATGCACCTGCCCCAAAACGCGCCGGCAATACACCCGAGCCGGCGAAGGCCAACCCCAATGAAGCGGTATGCGGCCCCACGGCATAGTCGGGTACTCGTGCCCGGGCGACCTTGGCAGGATCCTGGGGCTGCACGCGTTCATCCACATGCTGGCCATAGTAGCTATAGGGCCAACCATAGAATCCACCTGCTTGTACCGAAGTGATGTAATCCGGTACCAGGTCGCTGCCGATTTCGTCACGTTCGTTGACTGCGGTCCAGAGCGCGCCACTGTGAGGCTCCCAGGCAAGCCCGTTGGGGTTGCGCAGGCCGGTGGCGAACAGGTGGTGCTTGCCGGTGCTGGGGTCGATCTCCCAGATCGCGGCGCGCCCCTGCTCCTGATCGAGGCCGTTTTCACCCACGTTGCTGTTCGAGCCCACGGTGACATAGAGGCGCCGTCCATCGGGGCTTGCGATGACATTCTTGGTCCAGTGGTGATTCAACGGGCCGGCTGGCAGTGAGGTGACTACCTCTGCCGGACCGGTTACCTGGCGTGCACCGGGCTGGTAGTGAAAACGCAGCAGTTTATCCGTATCGGCCACGTAAAAATCGTTGCCCACCAGTGCCATCCCAAAGGGCGAGTTCAGCCCGTCGGCAAAGGTATGGCGGATTTCCGCAACGCCGTCCTGGTCCGCGTCGCGCAACAAGGTAATGCGATCAGGGCTGGGCACGGCGGCCCCCGCGCGTGCCATGACCCGCTTCATGGCCCATCCGCGAATACCCTTGGCGTCTTCGGGTTTGGCAGGTGCGTTGGTTTCTGCCACCAGCACGTCGCCATTGGGCAGCACATAGAGCCAGCGCGGATGGTCGAGGTCACCGGCAAAGCGCGACACCTGCAACCCGGGTGCAGCCTGGGGCATGCGTCCGGCGGGCCAGCCGACGGCTGGCGCGATGTTCACGGTGGGTAGCAGGGTCTTGGCGGGGGAGGGCAGCTGCGGCGCGGGGCCGGTGCCGTCGGCCACTGTCAGGCGCGCCCTTTCGCCGCAGCCACTCAAGCCCAGGCTTACAACAAGTGCAACAGGCAGTGCCACGCGGTTCATGGTCGGCGTCCTCGGCAGGTTCTATTGATTCAGAGGGTAGGGAATGCCGCGGGTTCATTCGCACAGGCGGCAGGGGCTGCATCGGCGGCTCGGCGATCGCTGCTGTGCCGCCAGGCGAGCCGCGTCGATTGACGCTCCGGGTGCAACCCTCTAACCTTCGCGCGTGTTTCAGGTGCCCCGCCAGCCACGTCTGGCCAGGGTGAAACTGGGAAGTCGGTGAGCGCCCGCAGGGTGCGATTCCGGCGCTGCCCCCGCAACGGTAGGTGAGAGACGGCCGCGCAGGGCCACTGGGTACGATCCCCGGGAAGGCGCGCAGGTCAGGGCCAGTGGCCCGCTCACGAGCCCGGAGACCGGCCTGATACTGCCAACGGCATCACGGAGGGTGATGCGCGGTGCACTCTGGCTTTGGCCAATGCCCCTGCGCGCGCTCCGTTTGCCTGCCCATTCCCTGACACGGCGCTCGATCGTGGTGTCAGCCAGCGGAGAACTTCCCATGAGCGACGCCACCGAGCGCGACGAACGCCATCTGGCACGGATGCAGCGCAAGAAAGCGGTCATTGACGAGCGCATTGCCAACTCCCCTAACGAATGCGGCCTGCTGCTGGTGCTCACCGGCAATGGCAAGGGCAAGAGCAGCTCGGCCTTCGGCATGCTGGCCCGGGCCCTGGGCCACGGCATGCAGTGCGGCGTGGTGCAGTTCATCAAGGGCCGCAACAGCACCGGCGAAGAGCTGTTCTTCAGGCGCTTTCCCGAACAGGTGCGCTACCACGTGATGGGCGAGGGCTTCACGTGGGAGACGCAGGACCGCCAGCGTGACATTGCGGCGGCAGAAGCGGCGTGGGCCGTCTCCCGGCAACTGCTGCAGGATCCTGCGGTGCAGTTCGTGGTGCTCGACGAGCTCAACATCGCGCTCAAGCACGGCTACCTTGATCTGGACCAGGTGCTGTCGGACATCCAGGCCCGCCCTCCCATGCAGCACGTCATCGTCACCGGTCGCGCGGCCAAGCCGGAAATGGTCGAGCTGGCCGACACCGTGACCGAAATGGGTATGCTCAAGCACGCGTTCCAGGCCGGTATCCGTGCCCAGAAGGGCGTCGAGCTGTGAGCCAGGCCCGCCATTGCCCCGCCGTTCTGATTGCCGCACCGGCCTCTGGCCAAGGCAAGACCACGGTCACTGCCGCGCTGGCGCGCCTGCACCGGAATCTGGGCCGCAAGGTGCGGGTGTTCAAATGCGGGCCTGACTTTCTTGACCCCATGATTCTCGAACGTGCCAGCGGTGCACCCGTTCGCCAGCTCGACCTGTGGATGATCGGTGCCGAGGAGAGCCGCCGGCTGCTCTGGGAGGCGGCAGGTGAAGCCGACCTGATCCTCATCGAAGGGGTGATGGGGCTGTTCGACGGCACCCCTTCGAGTGCCGACCTGGCGCGTCACTTCGGCGTGCCGGTGCTGGCGGTGATTGATGGTACGGCCATGGCCCAGACCTTTGGCGCGCTGGCCCTGGGCCTGGCGCGTTATCAGCCGGACCTGCCGTTTGCCGGAGTGTTGGCCAACCGGGTGGGCAGCCTGCGTCATGCGCAACTGCTCGAAGGCAGCCTGACGGAGGGCCTGCGTTGGTATGGCGGCTTGTCCCGCGAGCGCGGCATCGAACTGCCCAGCCGTCACCTGGGGTTGGTGCAGGCCAGCGAGTTGAACGACCTGGACGCACGTCTGGACGCTGCTGCCCAAGCATTGGGCGCCAGCTGCGATGCCGCGTTGCCACCGGCCGTCACCTTCGAGCCGGCCGATCCGCTATCCGCCCAGGCTACCTTGGCGGGTGTACGTATCGGTGTAGCCCGCGACGAAGCCTTTGCCTTTCTCTATGGCGCCAACCTGGACCTGTTGCGCCGTCTAGGCGCACAGGTGCAGTTTTTCTCCCCCCTGCATGATGCGCAGCTGCCCGAAGTGGACAGCCTGTACCTGCCCGGCGGTTACCCCGAGTTGCACCATCATGCCCTGGCGCGCAATACCTCAATGTGCCAGGCCATCCGCGCCCATCACGCCCAAGGCAAGCCACTGCTGGCCGAATGCGGCGGCATGCTGTATCTGCTCGACGCGCTGACCGACGTGGCCGGGGACAGGGTCGAGTTGCTCGGGTTGCTGCCAGGTGAAGCGACCATGCAAAAGCGCCTGGCGGCCCTGGCCCTGCAAGCGGTCGAGCTGCCCGAGGGCACACTGCGCGGCCATACCTACCACCACTCCCTGACCAGCACTGCGCTCAAGCCGCTGGCACGTGGGTTGAGCCCCAACGGCGGGCGCGGCAACGAAGCCGTGTATCGGCTGGGCCGCTTGACCGCGTCCTACGTGCACTTCTACTTCCCCTCCAACCCGGAGGCGGCCGCAGCGCTGCTTTGCCCATGAGCGAGCATGCGTTCAGCGACCAGGAGCGTGCCGCGGTCTATCGCGCCATCGGCGAGCGGCGCGACATGCGCCATTTCGTTCAAGGCGAGGTGGCGCCGCAGGTCATGACACGGTTACTCAGCGCAGCCCACCAGGCACCGAGCGTGGGCTTGATGCAGCCATGGCGGTTCATCCGCATCACCGAGCGGGCCTTGCGTGGGCGCATCCAGGCACTGGTGGAGGCCGAGCGGGCGTTGACTGCACAGGCGCTGGGCGAGCGCTCGGACGAATTCATGAAGCTCAAGGTAGAGGGCATCAACGATTGCGCCGAACTGTGGGTCGCCGCCTTGATGGACAACCGTGAGCCCCACATTTTCGGGCGCCGCACGCTGCCTGAGATGGACTTGGCCTCGCTCGCCTGCGCCATCCAGAACCTCTGGCTGGCCGCCCGTGCCGAAGGGCTGGGCATGGGCTGGGTATCGCTGTTCGATCCCAAGGCGCTGGCAGCGTTGCTTGGCATGCCCAGCGGCGCCAAACCCGTGGCCGTGCTGTGCCTGGGGCCGGTGGCGGCATTCTACCCTGCACCCATGCTGGTCATGCAGAACTGGGCCGAAGAACGGCCGTTGCACCAGATGCTGTTTGAAAACCGTTGGGGAGAAGGCGCATGAGCGTGGCGTTGCTGACCGTGGCCGGTGTGGCCCTGGATGCATTGTTCGGCGAGCCCCGGCGGCGCCATCCGCTGGTTGCGTTCGGCAACATGGCCAGCAGCCTTGAGCGGCGCTTCAATGCCGGCGGGCGTGGTTGGCGCAGTCATGGTGTGAGCGCCTGGTTCCTGGCGGTGGTGCCCCTGACCTTGCTGGCCCTCATGCTCTCCTGGCTGCCTGTGATCGGCTGGCTGGTCGATGTGCTGGCGTTGTACTGCGCCCTGGGGCTGCGCAGCCTGGGCGAACATGTGCTGCCGGTGGCCACGGCCCTGCGCCAGGGGGATCTGGAAGAAGCACGGCGGCGGGTGGGGTATCTGGTCAGCCGTGAAACCCGTGAGCTGGACGAGACGGCGGTAGCGCGGGCAGCCACTGAGTCGGTGCTGGAAAACGGCAGCGATGCCGTGTTCGCCGCCTTGTTCTGGTTTGCTGTGGCCGGGGCGCCAGGGGTGGTGCTTTATCGACTGAGCAACACCCTCGATGCCATGTGGGGCTATCGCAACGAGCGCTTCGAGCGCTTCGGCTGGTGCGCGGCGCGCATCGATGACCTACTCAACTACGTGCCGGCGCGCCTGGTCGCGCTTACTTATGCGGTGCTGGGCAAAACCCGTCTGGCGCTGGCCTGCTGGCGGCGCCAGGGGCCACTGTGGGACAGCCCCAACGCCGGCCCGGTCATGGCGGCCGGGGCAGGGGCCCTGGGTGTTGAATTGGGCGGGCCGGCGGTGTACCACGGCCAGCTGCACGACCGCCCGCGCCTGGGCGACGGCCCACCGGCCAGCCCCGATGCCATCGAGGGCGGTTGGACGCTGGTGCAGCGTGGGGTATGGCTGTGGCTGTTGGTGTTCTGTCTGGGAGCTTATCTGAATGCTTGAACATGGAGGCCGGCTGCTGCGCGCGGTTCGGCAGTACGGCATCGCCCGCGAGCAGTGGCTGGACCTGTCCAGCGGCATTGCGCCCTGGTCCTTCCCGATACCGCCGATCCCACTCGAAGCCTGGGCACGGCTACCGGAAACAGACGATGGCCTCGAACAGGCGGCGTGTAGCTACTACGGCGCCACGCGACTGCTACCCGTAGCGGGCTCACAGGCTGCCATCCAGGCCCTGCCGCTGTTGCGCAGCCCGAGCCGGGTCGGGGTGCTGACGCCCTGTTATGCCGAGCATCCCTATGCCTGGCAGCGCGTTGGACACGCGTTGCTCGAGCTCGATGAGCATCAGGTCGACGACGCGCTCGACGACCTCGACGTCCTGGTCTTGGTCAACCCGAACAACCCCACCGGCCGTGTCGTGCCTGCGCCCACGCTGCTGGGATGGCATCAGCGCCTGGCAGCGCGCGGTGGTTGGCTGGTGGTCGATGAAGCTTTCATGGACAACAGCCCCGGAAACAGCGTGATGGAAAGTGCCGAGCGCCCCGGTTTGATCGTGCTGCGCTCGTTCGGCAAGTTCTTCGGCCTGGCCGGTGTGCGCCTGGGCTTCGTGGCCGCAGAGCATAGCTTGCTGCTGCGCCTGGCCGAACTGCTCGGCCCGTGGACCATCAATGGTCCCAGCCGGGTGCTGGCCCAGGCCAGCCTGACCGACCTGGCCATGCAGCAGCTGCAGCGCCAGCGCTGTGCAGACGCCAGCGAACGCTTGGCGGCTTTGCTCACCCATGCAGGGCTGGCGCCCGCCGGCGGGTGTGACCTGTTCCAGTACGTGCGGTGCGAGCATGCCGCGCGATTGCACGATCACCTTGCCCGACACGGGGTGCTGGTGCGCCAGTTCGAGCGCCCGGCGGCCTTGCGTTTCGGCTTGCCGCCAAGCCAGGCAGACGAACGACGATTGGCCCAGGCCCTGAGTGCCTACCCCAAGGACCTTACATGACGACCCTGATGGTGCAAGGCACCACCTCCGATGCCGGCAAAAGCACCCTGGTGACTGCCCTGTGCCGCTGGCTGCTGCGCCAGGGCATCGGCGTGGTGCCATTCAAGCCGCAGAACATGGCCCTCAACAGCGCCGTGACCGCCGACGGTGGCGAGATTGGCCGGGCCCAGGCGGTGCAGGCCCAGGCCTGTCGCCTGGCGCCGCACACCGACATGAACCCGGTGCTGCTCAAACCCAACAGCGACACAGGCGCCCAGGTGATCATCCATGGCCGTGCGGTGACCAGCATGAACGCGGTTGCCTACCACGATTACAAGGCCATCGCCATGCAGGCCGTGCTGGCCTCGCACCAGCGCCTGAGCCAGGGCTGGCCAGTGGTCATGGTCGAGGGCGCAGGGTCGCCGGCGGAGATCAACCTGCGGGCCGGCGACATTGCCAACATGGGGTTCGCCGAAGCCGTGGACTGCCCGGTGATCCTGGTCGCCGACATCAACCGCGGGGGCGTGTTCGCCCACCTGGTCGGTACCCTCGAACTGCTGTCGCCCAGCGAGCAGGCGCGGATCAAAGGGTTTGTCATCAACCGTTTCAGGGGCGACATCGCTTTGTTGCAACCTGGGCTCGACTGGCTGGAGCAGCGCACCGGCAAACCCGTGCTAGGCGTGCTGCCGTACGTCACCGACCTGCACCTTGAAGCCGAGGACGGCATCGACCGGCGCCAGAGCGAAAAGCAGCAGCGCGTGCTCAAGGTGATCGTGCCGGTGCTGCCACGCATCAGCAACCACACTGACTTCGACCCGCTGCGCCTGCACCCGCAGGTCGACCTGCAGTTCATTGGCCCTGGTCAGCCGGTGCCGCCAGCGGACCTGATCATCCTGCCGGGTTCCAAGAGCGTGCGTGGCGACCTTGCGCAATTGCGCGCGCGTGGCTGGGACAGGGCCATCGAACGCCATCTGCGCTATGGCGGCAAGGTAATCGGTATCTGCGGCGGCCTGCAGATGCTTGGGCGCGAGGTGCACGATCCGCTGGGCCTGGAGGGCGCTGCAGGCTCCAGCCCCGGCCTCGGCCTGCTGGACTACGCCACGGTGCTGGAAGCCGACAAGCAGTTGCGCAATGTCTCCGGAACCTTGCACCTGGACGCATCGCCCGTGACCGGTTACGAGATCCATGCCGGTGTCACCACTGGCCCTGCGCTGGCGCACCCGGCGGTACGCCTGGCCGACGGCCGCTGCGAGGGTGCCATCAGCACGGACGGCCAGGTGTTGGCCACTTACCTGCACGGGTTGTTCGAGGGCAGCGCCTCCTGCGCGGCCCTGCTGCGCTGGGCTGGGCTTGAAGACGTGCAACTGATCGACTACGAGGCGTTGCGCGAGCGCGATATCGAACGCCTGGCTGATCTGGTGGACAAGCACCTGGACACCCAGCGCCTGCGCCAATTGTGTGGAGTACCCTGACGTGCGTACGTTCGTGATCGGCGGAGCCCGGTCTGGCAAGAGCCGCTTGGCCGAGCAGCGGGCAGCCGACTGCGGCCTGCCCGTGACCTATATCGCCACCAGTCAGCCGCTGGACGGCGAGCTCGATGAGCGGGTGCAGCTGCACCGCCAGCGCCGGCCCGTGGAGTGGGGGTTGATCGAAGAACCCTTGGCCCTGGCTGCTGTACTAAAGGCCGAAGCTGCTGCTGACCGCTGCCTGCTGGTGGACTGCCTGACGCTGTGGCTGACCAACCTGCTGATGCTGGATGACCCGCGCCGGTTGGCCGAGGAACGTGATGCCCTGTTGGGCTGCCTTGAACACCTGCCCGGCCACATCATCCTGGTCAGTAACGAGACTGGCCTGGGTGTGGTGCCCATGGGCGAGTTGACGCGACGTTACGTCGATTTGGCCGGTGTCGTGCACCAGGCGGTGGCCGAACGTTGCCAGCAGGTGATCCTCACGGTCGCTGGCCTCCCACTCACGCTCAAAGGACCTGCATCATGAACCCTGTCTGGTGGCAGATGCCCTGCCGGCCCATCGACGGTGCTGCCATGGCCGCAGCACGCGAGCGGCAGCAACAATTGACCAAGCCTGCCGGTTCGCTCGGCCAGCTCGAAACGCTCGCCATTCAGCTGGCAGGCCTGCAGGGCTGCGAACGGCCGGTGCTCGAGCACGTTGCGATCAGCCTGTTCGCCGGCGACCACGGCGTGGTCGAGGAGGGCGTCTCGGCGTATCCTCAGGCCGTGACAAGCCAGATGTTGCGCAATTTCGTCGGCGGGGGTGCCGCCATCAGTGTGCTGGCGCGCCAACTGCACGCCACCTTGGAGGTGGTCGACCTCGGCACGGTCGACCCGACGCTCGCACTGCCGGGCGTTCGCCACGTGCACCTTGGCCCCGGCACGGCCAATTTCGCCCGAGAGCCTGCCCTGAGCGAGGCACAATTGCAGGCCGCCTTGCAGGCAGGTCGTGACAGCGCGCTGCGGGCGGCGACCCACGGCGCACAGCTGTTCATCGGCGGTGAAATGGGTATCGGCAACACCACCGCAGCGGCGGCGCTGGCCAGCGTACTGCTCGCCTGTCCGCCAGCCACGCTGAGCGGGCCAGGCACTGGGTTAGACAGTGCCGGCGTGCAGCACAAAGCACACGTCATCGAGCGGGCTCTGGCCTTGCACCGCCTGGCGGCCGATGAACCGCTGCGTGCACTGGGCTGCGTGGGGGGCTTCGAGCTGGCGGCGCTGGCCGGCGCTTATCTGGCGTGTGCCCAGGCGGGTGTGGCGGTGCTGGTGGACGGGTTCATCTGCACGGTGGCGGCCTTGGTGGCCGTGCGCCTCAACCCCCAGTGCCGCGCTTGGCTGTTGTTCGCCCATCAGGGTGCGGAGCCCGGCCACCAGACGGTGCTGAGCGCCTTGCAGGCCGAGCCTTTGCTGGCTCTGGGGCTGCGCCTGGGTGAGGGCAGTGGTGCCGCGCTGGCCGTGCCGTTGCTGCGGCTGGCCTGCGCGCTACACGGGCAAATGGCGACCTTTGCCGAGGCTGCCGTGGCGGACCGTCCGGCATGAGGCTCGACCTGCTGCGCCACGGGGAAACCGAGCAAGGTGGTCTGCGTGGCAGCCTCGATGACGCCCTGACCGAAAAGGGCTGGGCTCAAATGCGCGCCGCCGTGGCCGACGCAGGGCCTTGGCAGGCATTGGCCAGTTCGCCATTGCAGCGCTGTGGCCGATTTGCCGATGAGCTGGGCGCCAGGCTGGGCCTGCCCGTGCAGCGCGAGCCTGCATTGCAAGAACTGCATTTCGGCGATTGGGAAGGGCGCACGGCGTTGCAGATCATGGAACACGACGCCCAGGCGCTTGGGCAGTTCTGGGCTGATCCCTACGGCTATACGCCGCCCAATGGCGAGCCGGTCCAGGCGTTTGCGCAGCGCGTCCTGACGGCCATCGAGGGGTTGTACCGCCAGCATGCTGGCAAGCGCGTACTGCTGGTCACCCATGGTGGTGTCATGCGGCTGCTGTTGGCCCGCGCGCGTGGCCTGCCCAGGGCGCAGCTGTTGCAAGTGGAAGTCGGCCATGGCGCATTGGTGCGCTTGCAAGTCGGCGAGGATGGCCAGCTGGTTGAGGGGGGTTAGCATGCTGCCATTCTGGATTGCCCTGCAGTTTCTAAGCAGCCTGCCTGTCACCTTGCCCGGCATGCCAACGCCACGCCAGGTAGGCCGCTCGTTGTTGTACTACCCCTTGGTCGGGCTGCTGTTCGGTCTCCTGCTATGGCTGGCCAGCCACTGTCTCGCAGGCGTTGCGGCGCCGCTGCATGCCGCCTTGCTGCTGAGCCTCTGGGTGCTGCTCAGTGGCGCGCTGCACCTGGACGGCCTGGCAGATAGCGCAGACGCCTGGCTAGGCGGGTTTGGTGATCGCGAACGCACGCTGCAGATCATGAAAGACCCGCGCAGCGGGCCGGCAGCGGTGGTGACGCTGGTTTTGGTGCTGCTGCTCAAGTTCTGCGCCTTGTGGGCACTGATCGAGCAGGGAGCTGGCCTGCAACTGATGCTGGCACCGGTCATCGGTCGAGCAGCGCTGCTGGGGCTGTTCCTGTGTACCCCCTATGTGCGGCCTGGCGGGTTGGGCCAGGCGCTGGCCGAGCACATGCCCCGCCGCGCAGCAGGGTGGGTACTGTTGATCTGTGCCGGCCTGGGCCTGACATTGGCTGGCTGGGCAATGGTGCTGACGGCGGTCGTGTTCGTCGCCTTGCGCAGGCTGATGTGCAATCGCCTGGGCGGTACCACGGGCGATACCGCAGGTGCACTGCTGGAGCTGCTTGAGCTCACCGTTCTGCTGGGCCTTGTCGTGATCCCGTAAGCCAATCGGGGCAGCGTGGCTTGGGATTTATCCAATTATGTAGGACGACTCTGAAGGCGCCTTCTGCAAAGATCATCTGAAAAAAAGCCGGCAAACTAATCCTGTAAAACGCCTTCACCGGATGCACTACCCTCAGGCGCTTGTTTCCAAGAGGCGTGTGTGATGCATTATTGGCTGCTCTTCCTGGCCCTGCTGGGCTTCACTCCACCTGCCGCCCAGGCAGCCGATCTCATGGCGTTCTGGGACCAACCCCGGCATGGGGGCAACAGCTTCAATCGATTGCCCCCTGACCAGGCCTACTTTGATGCCCTCCGGGCTTATGGCGCGACCTGGGTTCGGGTGTCCTATGACAAATGGCGACCTGCGCAGAGGGACTTTCTATTGGGCAATGCCGATGGCTATCACGGTTTGCCCGCCAGCGACCTGGCTACCCTGCGGTCGGTGTTGGATCGGGCCCATCGAGCCGGCCTCAAAGTGGTGATCGCACCGTTATCATTGCCGGGCATGCGCTGGTCGCAGAACAATAGCGGCACCTTCGACGACCGACTGTGGCAGGACAAGACCTACTGGGCGCAGGCCGCAGCCTTTTGGCGCGACGTCGCCCGTGCGTTGAAGGATCATCCTGCGGTCGCTGCGTACAACCTGGTGAACGAGCCCGCACCGGAAAAGCGCAGCGATCTGCCCGAACATGCCAGCCCGGAGCGCATGCAACGCTGGTATGCGCGCGAGCAAGGCAGTGCGCGTGATTTGCCGGCGCTGTACCGGCGGTTGACGGCGGCCATACGCGAGGAGGATGCGGTAACGCCGATCATGGTGGATTCGGGCTGGTATGCCGCCGCCGATGCCTTCACCTATTGGCCCGCGCCGCTGCCCGATGACAGGGTGCTCTACAGCGTGCACATGTACGAACCCTATGCAGCGACCAGTGCGCCCAACATGACCCGCCGACAGCCGCTGGCCTATCCAGGGGCGGTGCCCTTCGCCGGCCAGCTTCAGCAATGGGACGGCCAGCGCGTGGCGCAGTACCTGCAAGCCCCGCTGAACTGGGCCGATACCATGAACGTGCCCCGTTCCCGCCTGGTGGTGGGCGAATTTGGCTGCATGCGCCGCCTGTCAGGCTGCCGCCAGTACCTGGAGGACGTACTGGGCGTGCTCGATCAGTACCGCTTGCACTGGGCGTTCTACAGTTTCCGCGAAGACAGCTGGGACGGGATGGACTACGAATTGGGCACCGCCAAAGTGCCCTGGCGCTACTGGCAGGCGATCGACCAGGGGTTGGCCGACCCGCTGCCGCGGCAAGCGACCCCCGCGTTCGAACCCATCCGCAAGCGACTGGCGACAGATCAATGACGACCTGCGCTGACGTCCTGCTTGCTGTCAGTCAGCTTCAGCGTTCATGCTGTAACCAAATGCTTCCTTGATGACTTGGCGTACGTGGCGGTGGATGGCCTTGCAGTGCCAGGTTTCATCAACGGCAGCACCTGACGACCTTGCGATGGGCTGGAGACAATAACAATGACGTCTGTATGGCGAACCAGTGGATGGGTGTTGACTGGGGCGGCGCTGATCCTTGCGCTGTCACTTGGCGTCAGGCACGGCTTTGGCTTGTTCCTGGCACCGATGAGCGCCGATTTTGGCTGGGGGCGCGGCGTCTTTGCCTTCGCCATCGCCTTGCAGAACCTGATCTGGGGCCTGGCCCAGCCCTTTGCCGGGGCGTTGGCCGATCGCCTTGGCGCCTCGCGGGTGGTGATGGTTGGCGGCGTGCTGTATGCGGTGGGCCTGGCGATGATGGGCATGGCCGACTCTGCCTGGTCGTTGTCATTGAGCGCCGGCCTGTTGATCGGCATTGGCCTGTCGGGAACGTCCTTTTCGGTCATTCTGGGCGTCGTCGGCCGGGCCGTGCCGCCTGAAAAGCGCAGCATGGCCATGGGCATTGCCAGCGCCGCCGGTTCGTTCGGTCAGTTCGCCATGCTGCCCGGCACCCTCGGCCTGATCCAATGGCTCGGCTGGTCGGCGGCTTTGCTGGTGCTGGGCCTGCTGGTGGCCTTCATCGTGCCGTTGGTAGGCCTGTTGCGCGACCGTCCCTTGCCCTCTTACGGCAACGAGCAGACGCTGGGCGAGGCGCTGCGTGAGGCGTGTGGGCACGCCGGTTTCTGGCTGCTGGCGCTGGGCTTTTTCGTGTGCGGCTTTCAGGTGGTGTTCATCGGGGTGCACCTGCCGGCGTACCTGGTGGACCAGCATCTGCCAGCCACCACGGGCACCACGGTGCTGGCCCTGGTGGGGCTGTTCAATATCGTGGGCACGTTCACGGCTGGTTGGCTGGGCGGGCGCCTGTCCAAGCCACGCTTGCTGACTGGGCTCTACCTGCTGCGTGCGGTCGTCATCGTGCTGTTTCTCTGGGCGCCGGTGAGTGCATTCAGCGCGTACCTGTTCGGTATAGCGATGGGCCTGTTGTGGCTGTCCACGGTGCCGCTCACCAACGGCATCGTCGCCACGGTCTTCGGCGTGCGTAACTTGTCGATGCTTGGCGGTATCGTGTTCCTGTTCCACCAGCTCGGGGCGTTTCTGGGCGGTTGGCTGGGTGGCGTCGTGTATGACCGCACTGGCAGCTATGACCTGGTCTGGCAGATCGCGATCCTGCTGAGTGTCTTGGCTGCGGCGCTCAACTGGCCGGTCCGTGAACGGCCTGTGGCACGCTTGCAGGTAACGGCGGCATGAACCCAGTATTGACCCGTATGGTTCTTGCGCTGGTGGCGCTTTTGGTGCTGATGCTGGCCTGGTGGGGGTGGCACGAGGGCGGCATGGCGCTCATGCAATTGGGCATGGGCGTCTGTTAGCCGCTACGCTGCCAGTTCAAGGTTGATCGAGCAGGAGCGAGATGTCATGAGCGTGAAGTGGATGGTGGTGCCGGTATTGGCGTTGATGGCCAGCGCGTCCAGCAGGGCGGCCGAATGCCCGGCCGTGTTGCAGGACACGCTGCCGGAGTTGCGGGGCAAGGGTGAGGTCGCGTTGTGCGAGCGGTTTGCCGGTAAGCCGTTGGTGGTGATCAACACGGCCAGTTATTGCGGGTTTGCGCCGCAGTTCGAGGGGCTTGAGGCGGTGTACAAACAGTACCATGGCCGTGGGCTGGAGATGCTGGGCGTGCCTTCGAACGACTTCAAGCAGGAGGATGCGGACAGCGAGAAGACGGCGAAGGTGTGTTATGCGAATTATGGCGTGACGTTCACCATGACCAAGGAACAGGCGGTGCGGGGCAAGGATGCGATTCCGATGTTTGCGGAGTTGGCCAGGCAGAGCAGTGCGCCCAAGTGGAATTTCTACAAGTATGTGATTGATCGTCAGGGCAAGGTGATTGGTAGTTTTTCGAGTTTGACGAAACCGGATGATGCCGAGTTTAAGGCAGCGATTGAGAAAGCTATCGCTTCGCAGCCTTGATCTTTTGGTGCGCTCAACTATTGGTCTCAGTTCGATTGCGGTGGTTTCGAGTCATTGAACTGTAGTGATCTGTGGCTGATGAATATATGAAAGGTCATAAGGGTTCTTAGCCAATTGCCTGCAATCGATTGGAGCGGCCTTGTGCCGCGATGGGCCGCGCCTGCAGGGGTTGTGTGTGGCTTTAAAGTTTGGAATCTGCTCGAATATCAGTTCTAGAGTAATGCGCTGTTTCGCTCTTGCTCTTGCTCTTGCTCTTGCTCTTGCTCTTGCTCTTGCTCTTGCTCTTG
>NZ_JBICMI010000017.1:0-110383 GCF_043106155.1 Pseudomonas sp. FYR_7 | reverse complement strand
GCCGCGAATGGGCCGCACAGCGGCCCCCTGGCCAGCACATGCAGCACCGGACCCGAGCATGACTCAAAATAAACCCACCCTGCACCCGCGCAACCGCCACCAGGGCCGCTACGACTTCCCGAGCCTGATCAAGGCCCACCCTGATCTGGCGCGCTTCACCCTCACCAATCCCCATGGCAAACCCAGCATCGATTTCGCCAACCCCGAAGCCGTGCGAGTGTTCAACCGTGCCCTGCTCAAAGCCCAGTACGGGATCCAGCACTGGGACATCCCGGCCAACTACCTGTGCCCGCCGATCCCCGGTCGCGCCGACTACATTCATGTGGCCGCCGACCTGCTGGCTGCCGACAACGCAGGCCAGCCCCCCAAAGGCGCCCAGGTGCGCGTGCTCGACATCGGCGTGGGTGCCAACTGCATCTACCCGCTGCTGGGCCATAGCGATTACCGCTGGCGCTTCCTGGGCTCGGACATCGATCCCATAGCATTGGCGTCGGCCAGGACGATCCTTCAGGCCAATGGCCTGGACAAGGTCATCAACCTGCGCCAGCAGAGCAACCCTGCGCATATCCTCAGCGGCCTGCTCAAGGACGATGAGCGCTTCGATCTGACCCTGTGCAATCCGCCCTTCCATGCCTCACGCGAGGAAGCCACCCGTGGCAGCCAGCGCAAATGGAAGAACTTGGGCAAGCAGGACCCCAAGCGCAAGCTGCCCGTGCTGAACTTCGGAGGCCAGAACAACGAGCTGTGGTGCGAAGGCGGTGAAATCCGCTTCGTCACCCAATTGATCCACGAGAGCGCGCCCTACGCCAGCCAGACACTGTGGTTCACCAGCCTGGTATCGAAGGCCAGTAACCTGCCGGCGCTGGAGGCCGTCTTGAAAAAGACCGGGGCCGCGGCGGTGCGCGTTGTCGAAATGGGCCAAGGGCAGAAACAAAGCCGCATGCTCGCCTGGAGCTTCCATGACGATGCTGCACGCAAGGCATGGCGCGCCAAGCACATTTCACAGGCATGAAAAAACCGCGCTCGGGCAACCCGAGCGCGGTTAGGTCACCGCATCGACAATTACTTGTTGATGGCGTCGGTCAGCACTTTGGCCGGTACGAACTTGACGACTTTCTTGGCAGCGATTTCGATGGCGGCGCCAGTCGAAGGATTGCGGCCGGTACGGGCAGGACGCTCGGAGACTTTCAGCTTGCCGATGCCTGGCAGGGTGATTTCAGCGCCGTTTTCCAGTTGGTCGGCAACGATCTGGCCCAGTTGCTCCAGAGCGTTCTTGGCGGTGGCTTTAGGCGCTGCGATCGATTCGGCGATGTCGGCAATCAGTTGGTCTTTGGTCAATGCCATGGTGGTGTTCCTTCCCTATCAAATTCGATGGTTATGCAGCGAACGACGACGTTATCGGGCCAGCCCCGACGAGATTGGAGGGCCGCGCCAATTGGGTATGTAGATACGCAAATCAGCGTTTGGTTCGACACGCCGAGCGCGTACTGCAGCAATGCGCCACAACAGGGGCGCAAGACCGCGCAAAACTACCACAGCAGCGGATAAATATCCGCTGCCGCCCCTGATTTAATGCAGGTTTTCAGGCCCTACTGATGAAAACGCCGCGAATCTGAGCAAAAAACCGCCAACCTTCATTTCTGCTACGATCCGGCCACTGAATCACCGAGCGTCTGAGGTAAACTTCAGCGTTTTTGCAGCTGGCCGAGAATCCCATGCCAATCCGACATTGCATCGTTCACCTGATCGACAAAAAGCCCGATGGCAGCCCTGCCGTGCTGCACGCCCGTGACGCCGAGCTGGCAGCCTCCGACGCCATCGAGAATCTGCTCGCTGACCTCAATGACAGCTACAACGCCAAGCAGGGCAAGGCCTGGGGGTTCTTTCACAGCGAGTCCGGTGCCTACCCGCTCAGTGGCTGGTTGAAGCAGTACCTGGACCAGGAGCGGGATTTCACCGCCTTCAGCCGGCTGGCCGTGGAGCACCTGCAAAAGCTGATGGAAGAATCCAACCTGTCCACCGGCGGGCACGTGCTCTTTGCGCACTATCAGCAAGGCATGACCGAGTACCTGGCCATCGCACTGCTGCACCACAGCGAAGGCGTTGCCGTGAACGCCGAACTCGATGTCATGCCTTCGCGGCACCTGGACCTGGGTCAGTTGCACCTGGCGGCGCGCATCAACCTTTCGGAATGGAAGAACAACCAGAACTCCAAGCAGTACATCTCGTTCATCAAGGGCAAGAATGGCAAGAAAGTCTCGGATTACTTCCGTGACTTCATCGGGTGTCAGGAAGGTGTGGACGGGCCGGGCGAGACGCGCACGTTGCTCAAGGCATTCAGTGACTTCGTGGAAAGCGAGGACCTGCCCGAGGCCTCTGCCCGTGAAAAAACCCAGACGCTGGTGGACTACGCCACCACGCAGACCAAGCTGGGCGAGCCTGTGACGCTCGAAGAACTGTCCAGCCTCATCGATGAAGATCGGCCCAAAGCTTTTTACGACCATATCCGCAACAAGGACTACGGGCTGTCACCGGAGATTCCTGCCGATAAGCGCACCCTCAACCAATTCCGGCGCTTCACCGGCCGTGCCGAAGGGCTGTCGATCAGTTTCGAGGCCCATTTGCTGGGTGACAAGGTGGAGTACGACGAAGCGGCTGGCACCTTGATCATCAAGGGTCTGCCCACAACGCTCGTGGATCAGCTCAAGCGTCGCAAGGACTGACTGCACCGCAGGCAGGTTCGGCGTTGTAGGAGGACACCAGTGCCTCTTTCGCCGACTTGCGCAAGCGCTTGACCAGCCTTTCCTGGCGCAAGGCTTCGCCTTTGTCCGGCCACCGCTCCACGTAGACCAGGGCCTGGGCAGGGCTGGTCTTGAAAAAGCGTGCACCCTGGCCTTTGCAGTGCGCCTCGAAGCGCCGCCGCGGGTCATCGCTGATGCCACAGTAAAGCGCGCCATTGGCCGCCCTAACCAGGTACACATACCAAGGTTTTATTACCTGATCCGGCACGTTTTCACTCACCACAACGGCTGTATCCATCATTAACTTCATGAGCCCACTCGACGAGGGCTCACCATGCTCCATTCACAGATTCGTTCACTGCTGGCCACTGCGCTACTCGCTGCAATCGCCAGCGCACAGGCTTCGATTGGCGCCCAGACCGCCGCCCGCATGCAGGAAAACTATAACGCCATCCCCACCCAGTGCGAGGGCAATGCCGTGCCGGCCCATGCCTGCTCCGGCGTCTTGCTGAGATCCACGCTTCCATCCCCGCACTATCACACCTGGCATCATAGCCAGAACAGCAAGGACAAAGGTGGTGTTTCGTTTTCCTACCTGCGCAGTGACTTGCCGACCACTGGCCTGCCCGCCGATGGTCGCAGTGGCTTCACCTTGTATCCGCTGTTGCAGCGACCCGCCGGCTCCCTGCGCTATGAAATGCTCTGCGCATGGCCCACCGACGGCGACACATGGGAACGAGACAACCGGGGATGCGGTGACAATCGACAAACACCCGAACGTGAAGCGGCCTGCCATGAGCAAGGCGTGCATACGGCCGAAGACTGGATCGCACGCTTCAGGCTGACCGGCGACTATAAGCGTCAATGCGCCTTCGACATACGCCGGGCGCGCGTACCGGAACGTGCACAAGCCTTCCACCAGACCCTGCGCGCGCAACGCCTGTTTGCTGACGAGCTGCCCTTTGTCTGGAACGAGATAGTGATCGGCGCTTGGGATGAAGCCCACGCGAGCGAGCTGCCCATCCAGTCATTCTTCTACATCGACGGGGAGTACGGTGCCCTGGAGCAAGCTCAAGCTGATCAAAAAGACTGGCACCGCACCCATGGCGGCTTCATACCCGTGATCAAGATACGGCTACCCTGGCAGGCCGGCGAGCGTGCCACGTTCACCTATCACGAGCCTGATCAGGCGGTCGCCGCCCCTTGAGCGTGCTGGTACGCGCGCAAGCCCTTGAATGCCTGGTGGCGTACTCTCGCTTGCAGCCAGGGTGTCCAGCCCAGCAGCAGCCCTGGCGCACCCAAGGCCTGGCGGGACCAGGCCCACAGATCGAAGTTGTCTTCATGCCGGTGTATCAGCCCATCGCGGATTTCAAAACGTGCCTGGATGGTGTTGACCACGCCTCGTCCGCTCTGGGCGAAGACGTAAGTGGCAATCCATTGCGCCGAACCACCGCGCTCATCGGCACGCACGTTGTCGTAGCGCAGGGAGAAATCCTTGGCGCGCTGAGTCAGCATCCGCCACATGTCGCCGGCGTCCTTGCCACGCAGCGTGCCGAAGACCGGATCACTGAACACCACGTCATCGCTGTAACAGGCGACCATGGCCTGGGCATCAAGCCGTTGGAAAGCCTGGTAGAAACGGGTGATCAACTCGCGGTTGGCATCGCTCATCAAATGGGCTTCCTGAGGGTGAAAACCGCACGATAATCTGCCTCGCCGGGTTACGCCAGTACCACCGCGAAGCTATCAGACCTTCTCGCTGGTAACCTGCACATGCAACGCGCGCCCGGCCCCCAGGCCGAACACGATGGCCCCTGCACCAAGCACGGCGAACACCCAGCCCAAAGCATTCCAGCCTCCGGTCAGGTCATGCACCAGGCCCACGGCGAACGGGCCCATCGACGCCAGCGTGTAGCCAACGCCCTGAGCCATGCTGGAGAGGTTCGCCGCCACATGCGCATCCCTTGAGCGCAGCACGATCAAGGTCAGTGCCAGGGCAAACGTGCCGCCTTGGCCCAGGCCCAGCAGCACTGCCCAGCCCCACAGCCCCGACAAGGGTGCGTAAAGGCAGCCGAACAGCCCGCACAGGGTCACCAGCATGACCACCACGATCGCCAGGCGCTGATCACGCCCACGGGTGGCCAGCCAAGGTGCTGCAAGCGAGCTGACCAGTTGCATGATCACCGACCCCGACAGCACCAGGCCCGCCTGGGTTGGGCTAAGGCCGCGGCCAATCAGAATCGAGGGCAGCCAGCCGAAGACAATGTAGGCGAGCGAGGACTGCAGCCCCATGTACAGGGTGACCTGCCATGCCAGCGGGTCACGCCAAAGGCCACGCACGCGATAGGCGACCTTGTGCACGCCATGACCGTTGCGCGCCTGCGGCAGCCATACCAGCATGGCCAGCACGGCCGGTAGCATCCAGAACCCCAGTGCCGGGGCCCAGTTGTCGCCCAACGCGTGCGCCAACGGCACGGTCGCCCCCGCCGCCATCGCCGCCCCCAGGCACAGCGCCATGGTATAGACGCCGGTCAGCGTGCCGGCATGCTGTGGAAAGTCGCGCTTGACGATACCCGGCAGCAGTACACCGATGATGCCGATACTGGCACCGGCCACCAGGCTGCCCAGAAACAGACCTGCCGTGCCCAGGACACTGCGCAGTACGATGCCCAGCGCCAAGGTCGCCAGAATGCCCAGCACCACCCGTTCGCTGCCCAGACGGCGCGCCAGCATGGGCGCGAGCGGCGCGAACAAGCCCAGGCACAGCACCGGCAATGTCGTCAGCAGGCCTGCCTGCGCTGCGCTGAGCCCCAGCCCGTCGGAAACCTGCCCCAGCACCGGCGCCATGCTCGACAACGCAGGGCGCAGGTTCAAGGCCACCAGTACCAGGCCGAGCAACAGCAGCCAGGGCTTGTGCCTGACCGGCGGCTGGCGCTGTACCTGCTCGTCGTCCGCCTCGGCGTCGATGAGCAACGGGTCGCGGTCAGGATCCACTGCGGGGGTTTTGGGCGTTCTAGGTTCAGGCATTGGTAACTCGTGTCAGAAGGCGAGCAAGATCAGGTGCGTCGCCTGGTCCGCACTCGTGGTTCGATAACCTTGAAAAAGACATTCGCCATGACCCTTGCGGGACATGGCGAACGCAACGGCGTCAGACCAGGGCGTCGAGCAACGCCTGATTCATTTCAGAAGTGCCAATGGTGATGCGCAGGAACTGATCGATCCGCGCCTGCTTGAAGTGACGCACGATCACCCCTTGCTCGCGTAGCCGGGCCGCGAGGGCGGCGGCATCGTGTTGGGGATGGCGGGCGAAGACGAAGTTGGCTGCCGATGGCAGCACCTCGAAGCCACGCGCTTGCAACTCGCCCACCAGCGCTTCGCGACTGTCGATCACTTTCTGGCAGGTCTGCTGGAAATAAGCGCGATCGGCGAATGCCGCTGCCGCACCGACGATGGCGGCGCGGTCCAGCGGGTAGGAGTTGAAACTGTTCTTGATCCGCTCCAGCGCCTCGATCAGGTCCGGATGACCTACCGCCAGGCCCACCCGCAGGCCGGCCAGGGAGCGCGATTTCGACAGGGTCTGGGTGACCAGCAAATTGTCGTAACGGCCTACCAGGCTGATCGCCGTCTGACCGCCGAAATCGATATAGGCCTCATCGACGACCACCACCGAATCCGGGTTCTGCTGCAACAGCTGCTCGATGGCCTGCAACGGCATCAGGCAGCCAGTCGGCGCATTGGGATTGGGGAAAATGATGCCGGCATTGGGCTTGCGGTAATCCTCGACGCGAATCTGGAACTGCTCGTCCAGAGGCACCTGCTCGTAGGCAATACCGTACAGCCCGCAATACACTGGATAGAAGCTGTAGCTGATGTCTGGGAACAGCAGAGGTGCATCGTGCTGGAACAGGCCATGGAAGATGTGCGCCAGCACCTCGTCCGAGCCGTTGCCGACAAACACCTGGGCAGCGGTGATGCCGTAGTAGTCCGCTACCGCCTGCTTCAGGTGATCGCCATTGGGATCAGGGTAAAGGCGCAGGCTGTCGTTGATTTCACCGCGCATGGCTTCGAGCGCCTTGGGCGACGGGCCATAGGGGTTCTCGTTGGTGTTCAGCTTGACCAGGCGGGCAAGCTTGGGTTGCTCACCAGGGACATAGGGCACCAGCGCCTTGACGAAAGGGCTCCAGAATCGACTCATGTTCAGTTCCCCTTCTCGGTAGTCAGAATGCGGTATTCGGCGCTGCGCGCGTGAGCGGTCAGCGACTCGCCGCGGGCCAGCACGGAGGCCGTGCGCCCCAGTTCGGACGCGCCCTGCTCCGAACAGAAGATGATCGATGAACGTTTCTGGAAGTCATAGACCCCCAGCGGCGACGAGAAGCGTGCAGTGCCGGAGGTGGGCAATACATGGTTCGGGCCCGCGCAGTAGTCACCCAGCGCCTCGCTGGTGTGACGCCCCATGAAGATGGCGCCGGCATGACGGATGTGCGGCAGCCACGCCTGTGGATTTGCCACTGACAACTCGAGGTGCTCAGGCGCGATACGGTTAGCCACCTCAATGGCCTGCTGCATGTCGCGCACCTGGATCAATGCACCCCGCCCATTGACCGACTTCTCGATGATGTCGGCCCGCTCCATGGTCGGCAGCAGCTTGTCGATGCTCGCCGCGACGCGGTCGAGGAAAGCGGCGTCCGGGCTTACCAGGATGGCCTGGGCGTCCTCGTCGTGCTCGGCCTGGGAGAACAGGTCCATGGCGATCCAGTCAGGATCGGTCTGGCCGTCACACACCACCAGGATCTCGGAGGGGCCGGCGATCATGTCGATCCCGACCTGCCCGAACACATGACGCTTGGCCGTGGCGACATAGATGTTGCCCGGGCCGACGATCTTGTCGACCTTGGGTACGCTGGCAGTGCCATAGGCCAGGGCAGCCACCGCCTGGGCGCCACCGACGGTGAACACCCGATCGACACCGGCGATACAGGCCGCGGCCAGCACCAGTTCGTTGACCTCGCCACGCGGTGTGGGCACCACCATGACCACCTCGCCCACACCCGCCACCTTGGCTGGAATGGCGTTCATCAGCACGGATGAGGGGTAGGACGCCTTGCCGCCAGGTACGTACAACCCGGCGCGATCCAGCGGGGTAACCTTCTGGCCCAGCACTGTGCCATCGGCTTCGGTGTACTGCCAGGAGTCCTGTTTTTGCCGCTCGTGGTAAAGGCGCACGCGCTGGGCGGCTTTTTCAAGGGCCGCACGCTGGGTGTCGGTGATGCGCGTCAGTGCAAGCTCAAGCCGCTGACGATCGAGGATCAAGTCCTGGATGGAGTCGGCTTGCAGGCCATCGAAGCGCTGGGTGAACTCTACCAAGGCGTCGTCGCCGCGCTCGCGCACAGCCTTGATGATGTCGAGCACGCGCTGGTTGACCGCCTCATCGGACACACTCTCCCAGCTCAGCAGATGATCCAGATGTCGGGCGAAGTCCGGGTCAGCAGCGTTGAGACGGGCAATTGCAGTGGACACGGTCATGGCGAGGGCCTCGGTTGATAGCGAATGCTCAGGCGCCCTAGGCTACCAGTCCATCCGCGCGGGCACCTGAGAAAAGTGGCTATGACGCGGATAGACGGGCGCGACAGCAAAGGTCGCGCGCAGAAGTCAGCCGCGGTGTCGCGATTCGACCGCTTTGCGCAGGGTGTCGATCAGGCTTTGGATGCGGGCGTGCTGCATTTTCATGGAGGCCTTGTTGACCACCAGGCGGGAACTGATGTCGGCGATCATCTCTTGGGGTTCCAGGCCGTTGGCACGCAAGGTGTTACCGGTATCGACCACGTCGATGATCTTGTCGGCCAGGTTGATCAGCGGCGCCAGCTCCATGGAACCGTACAGCTTGATGATGTCGACTTGGCGGCCTTGCTCGGCATAGTAACGCTTGGCCACGTTGACGAACTTGGTGGCCACCCGCAGACGCCCCTTGGGCTCCGGCGCACCGACCACCCCGGCCGTCATCAGCTTGCAGCGGGCAATCTGCAGGTCCAGCGGTTCGTAGAGGCCTTGGCCGCCGTACTCCATCAGCACGTCTTTGCCGGCCACGCCCAGGTCGGCGGCGCCATGCTCGACATAGGTCGGCACGTCGGTGGCACGCACGATCAGCAAGCGTACGTCGTCCTGCGTGGTGGGAATGATCAGCTTGCGGCTCTTGTCCGGGTTCTCGGTAGGTGCGATACCGGCTTCGGCCAGCAACGGCAGGGTATCGTCGAGAATTCGGCCTTTGGAAAGCGCGATGGTCAGCATTGGAACGTCAGTCCTTAAGCGGCTACTGCTGGCCAGGTCAACGACCTGGCGGCATTCAATTCATGAGGCGCAGGCAGGGCAAGCGAGGCTGCAAGCCCTTCTACACTGCGCCAACGGGCTCCTAGCCCGGAACGCGACGGATCTTCGCGCCCAGCATCTGCAGTTTTTCCTCGATGCACTCGTAACCACGGTCGATGTGGTAGATGCGATCAATCAGGGTGTCGCCCTCGGCAACCAGGGCCGACAGTACCAGACTGGCCGATGCGCGCAAGTCGGTGGCCATGACCGGGGCGCCCTTGAGCGCATTGACGCCAGTGACGATGGCCGTGTTGCCCTCGACCTGGATCTGCGCGCCCATACGGTGCATTTCATACACGTGCATGAAGCGGTTTTCAAAGATTGTCTCGATGACAGCGCCAGTGCCTTCGGCGATGGCGTTGAGCGAGATGAACTGCGCCTGCATGTCGGTCGGGAACGCAGGATAGGGCGCGGTGCGCAGGTTGACAGCCTTGGGCCGCTTGCCGTGCATGTCCAGCTCGATCCAGTCCGCGCCGGTGTTGATATCGGCACCGGCTTCCTTGAGTTTTTCCAGTACGGCTTCAAGGATGGTTGGATCGGTGTCCTTGACCTTGACGCGGCCACCGGTCACGGCAGCGGCGACCAGGTAGGTACCGGTCTCGATACGGTCGGGCATGACCCGGTAGTTGGCCGAACCCAAACGCTCCACGCCATCGATGGTGATGGTGTCGGTGCCCGCGCCCTGCACGTTACCGCCCATGGCATTGATGAAGTTGGCCAAGTCGACCACTTCAGGCTCGCGCGCGGCGTTCTGCAACACGCTGCGGCCTTTGGCCAGAGCTGCGGCCATCATGATGTTCTCGGTACCGGTCACGCTGACGGTATCGAAGAAGAAGTGCGCACCACGCAGCCCGCCTTCAGGCGCCTTGGCCTTGATGTAGCCGGCCTCGACTTCGATCGTTGCCCCCATGGCCTCCAGGCCGCGGATGTGCAGGTCGACCGGGCGTGAGCCAATGGCGCAACCGCCGGGCAAGGCCACTTCGGCTTCACCGAAGCGGGCGACCATGGGGCCGAGCACCAGGATCGAGGCACGCATGGTCTTGACCAGTTCATACGGCGCGACCAGGGTCTTGATGCTGCGCGGGTCGATTTCCACAGCCAGCTTTTCGTCGATCACAGGCTCGATGCCCATGCGCCCGAACAGCTCGATCATGGTAGTGATGTCGTGCAGGTGCGGCAGGTTGCCTACGGTGACCGGGCCATCGGCCAGCAAGGTGGCGGCCAGGATCGGCAGGGCGGCGTTTTTCGCACCCGAAATGCGGATCTCGCCGTCAAGACGAGCGCCACCAGTGATAATCAGTTTGTCCATTTGGAATCTCGCCGCCTTGTGGCTCAGGTGCGCTCAGCCCAAGCTGCGCTGCTGAAAAATTTCATGGTTACCGCATGAATGCTGCCATCGGCGATCCATGGATTGAGGTGGGCGTAGATCGCCTGCTGACGCTTGACCGGGCTAAGGCCAGCCAGCTCGTCGCTGATCACGTTCAACTGGAAGTTGCAGCCTTCGCCTTCAACTTCGACCCGGGAACCCGGCAATTTTTCTTCAAGGAAGCTTTTAACTTCTAGGGCCTGCATGCTCAACCTCAATCGGCGCCCGATGCGCACGGGTCGGCCATCATACAAAAAAGCCCCTCGCCTGCGAAGCCCAACGAAGGGGTTCACTGACCGAGGGGCGATTCTACCGCTAGCGCTTCAGCTCGCCAGCACCTCGTCGAGGTCATAAACCTGGGCGATGTCGCGCATGTCATCAGGCATGCCACGCACCTGGCAACGCTTGCCAGCGGCCTGGGCGTCGCGCAGGAAAGCCAGTAACAGCGACAGACCCACGCTCGTGGAGCGCTCCACAGCCGTGCAGTCGATGATCAACTGCGCGTCACCGCTGGCCTTGATCAGCGCCTGGCCCTGCTTGCGCAGCGCAGGGCCACTGCGGTAGTCCAGCACGCCGGCCAGGCGCAGTACGCCAGGCTCGGTCATGCTTGCGGTGGCGGCCTGGCTCATTTGACAGCCTTTTCCGGCGAGCTGTCGGCGCTCTGCTTGGCCTTGGCCACTTCACCGGCCCAGCCGTCGATGGTCTTGTCCAAGTCGTTGCCGTTGCGCTGCATGGCATCGGCGAACTGGTCACGGAACAGCTTGCCGATGTTGATGCCGTTGACAATCACATTGCGGACCTTCCACTCGCCAGCGATGTTCTGCAACGTGTACTGCACCGGGTATACCGCGCCGTTGTTGCCGGTGACCTTCATGCCAACACTGGCACGCTTGCCATCATCGGCCTTGGTCGGGTCGACCACGATTCCTTCGTTGTTGTATTCGAGCAGGGCATTGCCGTAGAACTGCAGCAGGCTGCGCTTGAAGTTTTCCTGGAAACGCTGCATCTGCTCAGGCGTGGCCTTGCGCGAATACTTGACGGTCATGATGCTCCTGGAGATACCGTCGGCATCGACCACCGGACCGAGAATCCGATTGAGCGACTCGTAGAACGCATTGGGGTTGGCCTTGTACTGCTGCTTGTTGGCCTTCAGATCAGTCAACAGCTCGTTGGTGGTGCTCTGGATTACATCGTGGGGCGATTGTGCCGCCACGGCCAGCAAGGGGAAAGCCGCCAGCAGAACCAGCAGGCCACGTCGCAGAATCGATATCATGGAAACTCCTCAGTTGTCCGGTTGCGCGTCTCTGGGTTCCTTGCCAACGGAGTTGAGCAGGAACTTGCCAATCAGGTCTTCGAGTACCAGCGACGACTGGGTGTCGTGAATGGTCGCACCCTCCTTGAGTACGTCTTCCTCACCGCCCACGCTGATACCGATGTATTTCTCGCCAAGCAGCCCGGCCGTCAGGATCGACGCCGTGGAGTCGGTCGGCAGGTTATCCACCGACTTGTCCAGTTGCAGCGTCACCCGACCGGTGTACGAATCACGGTCCAGGTCGATGGCGGTGACCTTGCCGATGGTAACCCCGGCCATGGTCACCTTGGCTCTGACAGTCAAACCGGCGATGTTGTCGAAGTAGGCATAGACTTTGTACGTATCGGTGGCCGGGCTGGCCGATAGGCCACTGACACGCAGGGCCAGCATCAGCAACGCCAGAATGCCGGCCAGGAGGAACAGGCCGACACCGATTTCCAGGGTGCGGTTTTGCATCAGAAATCTCCAAACATCAAAGCGGTCAGAATAAAGTCCAGACCCAGTACAGCCAGCGAGGCATAGACCACGGTCTTGGTAGTGGCACGGCTGATCCCTTCAGAAGTGGGCTCGCAGTCGTACCCTTGGAACACGGCAATCCAGGTAGTAACGAAGGCGAACACCAGGCTCTTGATCAGCCCGTTGAGCACATCGTCGGTGAAGGAGACACTGTTCTGCATGTTGGCCCAGAAAGACCCCTCGTAGACGCCCAGCCAGTCGACCGCCACCCACGAGCCACCCCAGATACCGACCACGCTGAAGATCAGCGCCAGCAACGGCAGCGAGATGAACCCTGCCCATAGGCGCGGCGCAACAATGTATTTGAGGGGGTCGACGCCGATCATCTCGAGGCTGGAAAGCTGCTCGGTCGACTTCATGTTGCCGATCTCGGCCGTCAGAGCAGAACCGGCCCGGCCTGCGAACAGCAAGGCGGTAACGACCGGGCCCAGTTCGCGCAGCAGGGTCAGGGCGACCATCTGCCCTACCGCCTGCTCGGAGCCGTACTTTGTAAGGATGCTGTAGCCCTGCAGGGCCAGCACCATGCCGATGAACATGCCCGAGACCACCACGATGGCCAAGGACAGCACACCCACCGAATACAGTTGGCGAGTGAGCAACTGAAAGCCGCCGCCGATGCCGCCGCGCCCAACCAGCGCATGGAACAGAAACAGGCAGGACCGCCCCAGCACCGCCAGCACGTCAATGGCCGAGCGCCCCAGCAGGCGCACACGTTCAAGAATGGATTTCTGACGCATCAGCGCGCCCCCAGCAGGTCGGCGCGGTAATCGGGCGCAGGGAAGTGGAACGGCACGGGGCCATCGGGATCGCCTTTCATGAACTGGCGAATGCGCGGGTTATCCGAACCCATCAATTCGTCCGGGGTACCTTGCCCCAGCACCTGGCCATCGCCCACCACATAGATGTAGTCGGCGATGCTGGCAGTTTCTGCCAGGTCATGGGACACCACGATGCTGGTAATGCCCAGGGCATCGTTGAGCAGGCGGATCAGGCGCACCAGCACGCCCATGGCGATCGGGTCCTGGCCCACGAAGGGCTCGTCGTACATGAGGATCTGCGGGTCCAGTGCGATGGCCCGGGCCAGGGCCACGCGCCGCTTCATGCCGCCGGACAGTTCGTCCGGCATCAGGTCGATGGCGCCGCGCAAGCCTACTGCCTGCAGTTTCATCAGCACGATGTCGCGAATCATCTCGTCTGGCAGTTGGGTGTGCACGCGCAGGGGGAACGCCACGTTCTCGAAGACATCGAGGTCGGTGAACAGGGCGCCGCTCTGGAACAGCACGCCCATCTGCTTGCGTGCATCGAACAGGTCACTGCGTGAAAGCGCCGGCAGGTTCTGCCCGGCCACCCACACTTCCCCGCTTGCAGGGCGCAGTTGCGCACCCATCAGACGAAGCAACGTGGTCTTGCCGCAACCCGATGGCCCCATGATGCCGGTGACCTTGCCGCGTGGGATACGGATGTCGACATTGTTGAAAATGCTGCGTGAACCGCGTTTGAAGGTGACCCCCTTCAACTCGACCGCGCAGGCGCTATCCACACTCATCTAGACTCCTTGCTAGTGCAGCCCTGTCCTAGTGGACGTCAGCCTTCATCGGGAAGGCACACGCCCCGGGCCAGGCCGAATAGCCGCGAACTATAACACCGCTCTGAACGCCGCCCCAAGGCCGTACCGCCCGCTGTTCAGCTAGTCGACAGCGTTTGGGGATATTGCCTACGACAATCGAAAGCGTGAGGGTTTCAATCATTACCGCTATAATCGCCGCCTTTTTATCAGACACTGCTTTTTCGACATGAGCCAATCCAGCGAGCTGATCCAATCCGCCCAGCGCACCCTGCGCCTGGAACTCGAGGCCGTCACGGCCCTGATCGAGCGTATCGGCGACGACTTCGTCAAGGCCTGCGAGCTGATCCTGGCCAGCAAGGGCCGGGTCGTGGTGGTCGGCATGGGCAAGTCCGGGCATATCGGCAACAAGATCGCCGCCACCCTGGCCAGCACCGGCACGCCAGCCTTCTTCGTGCACCCGGCCGAAGCCAGTCACGGCGACATGGGCATGATCACCCGCGACGACGTGATTCTCGCGCTGTCGAACTCCGGCAGCACTGCCGAAATCATCACCTTGCTACCACTGATCAAGCGCCTGGGCATCAAGCTGGTGAGCCTGACCGGCAACCCGGCCTCTTCCCTGGCCCAGGCCGCCGACGTCAACCTTGACGCCAGCGTCGCCCAGGAAGCCTGCCCGCTGAACCTGGCACCCACATCTTCTACTACCGCCTCGCTGGTACTGGGGGATGCCCTTGCCATCGCCCTGCTCGAAGCACGCGGGTTCACGGCCGAAGACTTTGCTTTCTCGCACCCCGGCGGTGCACTTGGACGCAGGCTGCTGCTAAAGGTCGAGAACGTGATGCATGCCGGCGACGACCTGCCCAGGGTCACGCGCGGCACGCTGCTCAAGGACGCCCTGCTCGAGATGTCCCGCAAAGGCCTGGGCATGACCGTGATCATCGAAAACGATGGCACCCTGGCCGGCGTCTTCACCGACGGCGACCTGCGCCGCAGCCTGGACCGCAACATCGACGTGCGCACCGCCTTGATCGAGGAGGTGATGACGGTACACGGCAAGACTGCGCGGGCTGAAATGCTGGCTGCCGAGGCACTGAAAATCATGGAAGACAACAAGATTGGCGCATTGGTGGTGGTGGACGCCCACGACCGCCCCACCGGCGCCCTGAACATGCACGATCTGCTGCGCGCTGGCGTACTGTGAGGAGCTCCACGATGAATCAGGATCTGATACAACGCGCCAAGACCATCAAACTGGCGGTCTTCGACGTCGATGGCGTGCTCACCGACGGGCGCCTCTATTTTCTTGAGGACGGCAGCGAGTTCAAGACCTTCAATACCCTCGACGGGCATGGCATCAAGATGCTGATGGCATCAGGCGTCACCACCGCGATCATCAGCGGACGCAAGACACCGGTCGTCGAGCGCAGGGCGAAGAACCTGGGTATCGCGCATCTGTATCAGGGGCGCGAGGACAAACTCGTGGTGCTCGACAGCCTGCTCGCCGAACTGGGCCTGAGCTATGATCAGGTGGCCTACCTTGGCGACGACCTGCCGGACTTGCCAGTCATTCGTCGGGTAGCACTGGGCATGGCCGTGGCCAATGCGGCGCCGTTCGTGCGCGAACACGCCCACGGCGTGACCCAGGCCCGCGGGGGCGAAGGTGCCGCGCGCGAATTCTGCGAACTCATCATGCAGGCCCAGGGCACCCTGGATGCTGCCAACGCCAATTACCTGTAGGTTGCCCATGTTCAGCAAGAAAGCCAGAAACATCGTGCTGCTCGGGGCCATCGCGGCCCTGCTGGTGGCCGTCGGCTACTGGAACGTCAGCCCGGAGAGCTTCCTGGAGAAGCCAGTCGCCCAGGTCGACGAAAGCGCCATCGACTACTACGCCATCAACGCCCACAGCGTCCAGTTTCTGCCGGATGGCAAGCTCCAGTACGAAATGACCGCCGACAAAGTCGAACATCTCAAGGCCAGCGAGGTCACGATGTTGACCACGCCGGACTTGCACCTGTACCGCGGCACGGCGTTTCCGTGGCATGTACAAAGCACCCGCGCCGAGGTCAACCCCGATGGCAGCGAGGTCGAGTTGATCGACAATGTGCGGGTTGCCCGCACTGACGAACAGAAGCGTGAGACCATAATCACCAGCTCGCGCATGACCGTGTTCCCGCAGAAGCAATATGCGCAGACCGAGCAAGCCGTTAGAATCGACGGCGCCGGTGGGACGACCACGGGCAAAGGAATGAAAGCGTACCTGAAAGAAGGCAGGATGGACCTGCTCTCTAACGTAAGAGGACAGTATGAGGCTCGTTAAAACCCTCCCCCTTTTGCTCAGCCTGAGCGCAGCACTGGGAAGCGCGAGCACCCTCGCCCTGCCGAATGACCGTGACCAGCCGATTCGCATCCAGGCCGACAATGCGCACCTGGACGACAAGAAAGGCGTGGCCACCTACACCGGTGACGTGATCATCACCCAGGGCTCGATGATGATCAAAGGCAACACCGTGACCATCACTCGCACGAACGGTGGCGATATCGACGTGGTCACCTCGGTGGGCAACCTGGCCTATTTCGAGCAGCAACAAAGCGCGTCCAAGGCGGACAAGATGAAAGGCTGGGGCGTTACCATCCAGTACCAGGCCCAGAGAGACCTGGTGGTACTCACCGACCGAGCCAAGGTGGAGAACGAAGGCAACACCACCGAAGGCGAGAAAATCGTCTACAACACCCAGACACAAGTGGCCACTGCCGGTCGGGGTGGCAACGTAACCACGCCGCGTCAGCGCATCGACATGGTGATCCAGCCCAAGAAGAAGGCCGAGTAAATGGCAACCCTCAAAGCCCAGCACCTGGCCAAGAGCTACAAGGGCCGCCAGGTCGTGCGAGACGTCAGCCTGTCGATCGACAGCGGTCAGATCGTCGGCCTGCTCGGCCCCAACGGCGCCGGCAAGACCACGTGCTTCTACATGATCGTCGGCCTGGTTCAGGCCGATCAGGGGCGCGTGCTGATCGACAGCCTCGATGTCAGCCACCAGCCCATGCACGGTCGCGCCCAGGCCGGTATCGGCTATCTTCCGCAGGAAGCGTCGATCTTCCGCAAGCTGACTGTGGCCGACAACATCAAGGCGATCCTGGAAACCCGCAAGGACCTCGACCGCGAGGGCCAGCGCCAGGCGCTCGAAAGTCTGCTCCAGGAATTCCACATCACCCACATTCGCGACAACCTGGGCATGAGCCTGTCCGGTGGTGAGCGCCGACGGGTCGAGATTGCGCGGGCATTGGCAACCGCGCCAAAATTCATTCTGCTCGACGAGCCCTTCGCAGGCGTAGACCCGATTTCGGTCGGCGATATCAAGCAGATCATTCATCACCTCAAGGCCAAGGGCATCGGTGTGCTGATCACGGACCACAACGTGCGTGAAACGCTCGATATCTGTGAAACGGCCTACATCGTCAACGACGGTCGCCTGATCGCCGAGGGCGATGCCCAGACCATCCTGGCCAATGACCTGGTGAAAGAAGTTTACCTGGGGCACGAGTTCAGGCTTTGATCAAGACGCGCGCCTTGGGCACGGACAAAGACGCCCACAAGTTGGGCCAAGTTGTTACAGTGCTCTAGGCAAACGCTACAATTTAAGGCATAAATCTTGCTTGAAATGGCGCCCCGGCGCCCTCGTGTAGTGGAAGGCGCATGTGCGCCGGCGAACAAGGTACAAAGCATCTGCCATGAAACCATCGCTCGTCCTAAAAATGGGCCAGCAACTGACGATGACACCGCAGTTGCAACAGGCCATCCGCCTGCTCCAGCTTTCCACCCTGGACCTTCAGCAGGAAATCCAGGAAGCCCTGGAGTCCAATCCGATGCTCGAGCGCCAGGAAGACGGCGACGACTTCGACAACACCGACCCCATGGCGGATAACGCCGAGAACAAACCCACCAGCGACGTTCAGGACAACAGCTTCCAGGAAACCACTGCCAGCGCCGAGAACCTCGAGGACGGCGAGTGGAACGAACGCATTCCCAACGAGCTTCCCGTCGACACCGCCTGGGAAGACATCTACCAGACAAGCGCCAGCAGCCTGCCGAGCAATGACGACGACGAGTGGGATTTCACTACCCGCACTTCGGCTGGGGAGAGCTTGCAAAGCCACCTGCTGTGGCAGTTGAACCTTGCCCCGATGTCCGACACCGACCGGCTCATTGCAGTCACCTTGATCGACAGCATCAACAACCAGGGCTACCTGGAAGACAGCCTGGACGAGATTTGTGCAGGGTTTGACCCCGAGCTCGACATCGAGCTGGACGAAGTCGAGGCAGTGCTGCACCGCATCCAGCAATTCGAACCTGCCGGTGTGGGCGCCCGTACGCTGGGCGAATGCCTGTTGCTACAACTGCGCCAGCTGCCGGCCAGCACCCCGTGGATGACCGAGGCCATGCGCCTGGTCAGCGACTTCATCGATCTGCTGGGAAGCCGCGACTACAGCCAGCTCATGCGCCGCATGAAACTCAAGGAAGACGAGCTGCGCCAGGTCATCGAACTGGTGCAGAGCCTTAACCCCCGCCCAGGGTCGCAAATCGAGTCCAGCGAGCCCGAGTACGTGGTGCCGGATGTGATCGTGCGCAAGGACAGCGAGCGATGGCTGGTGGAACTGAACCAGGAGGCGGTGCCACGTCTGCGCGTGAACGCGCAATACGCCGGGTTCGTGCGCCGCGCCGACACCAGTGCCGACAACACCTTCATGCGCAACCAGCTGCAGGAAGCCCGCTGGTTCATCAAGAGCCTGCAAAGTCGTAACGAAACCTTGATGAAGGTGGCTACGCAGATCGTCGAGCACCAGCGCGGCTTCCTGGACCACGGCGACGAGGCGATGAAGCCGCTGGTGCTGCACGACATCGCTGAAGCCGTGGGCATGCACGAATCGACCATTTCCCGGGTCACCACCCAGAAGTACATGCACACGCCGCGTGGCATCTACGAGCTGAAATACTTTTTCTCGAGCCACGTCAGCACCTCCGAGGGCGGTGAATGCTCGTCCACGGCGATCCGCGCGATCATCAAGAAACTGGTTGCGGCGGAAAATCAGAAAAAGCCATTGAGTGACAGCAAGATCGCTGGTTTACTGGAGGCACAAGGCATCCAGGTCGCCCGTCGCACCGTCGCCAAGTACCGCGAGTCCCTGGGTATCGCACCCTCGAGCGAGCGCAAGCGATTGATGTAGCCCCTGAGATGTGCCACCGCGTTTGTGTGGCAGGTGCAACACCTGCCTCTTTGATGCACGGGCAACAAAAGGAGAAGCTGTATGCAAGTCAATATCAGTGGACAGCATGTAGAAGTCACCCAGCCAATGCGCGATTACGTGCTCGAAAAGCTCGCCCGCGTGGAGAGTCACTTCGACAAGATCACTAACGTGCAGGTCATCATGAAAGTCGAGAAGCTGCAGCAGAAGGTCGAAGCGACCTTGCAGATTCCTGGCGGTGAAGTGGTAGCCAACGCCGAACACGAAGACATGTATGCAGCGATCGACGCCTTGGCCGACAAGCTCGACCGCCAACTGAAAAAACACAAGGAAAAACAGCAAAGCCTGCTGCAAGGTGCAGCAGCCCGCTGATCCCCCTCATCCATGATCCGACTTGAAACCATCCTGACCCCCGGCCGTTCCCTCGTGAACGTGCCGGGCGGCAGCAAGAAGCGCGCCCTTGAAAAGGTCGCCACCCTGATTGCCGATCAAGTGCCTGAACTTGAAATGCAAGACGTCTTCGAAAAACTGGTGGCCCGCGAAAAGTTGGGCTCTACCGGTTTCGGTAATGGCATCGCCATTCCCCATTGCCGCCTTGAAGGGTGCTCCTCACCGGTCAGCGCCCTTCTGCACCTCGACGCGCCTATTGATTATGACGCGATCGATGGCGCGCCCGTGGACCTGCTTTTCGTTCTGCTGGTTCCGGTTGCGGCCACCGACGCCCATCTTGAACTGCTGCGCCAGATAGCCAGCATGCTCGATCGCAAGGACGTTCGTGATCGCTTGCGTGCAGCCCAGAGCAGCGAGGCCTTGTTCCAGGTCGTCCTGGACGTGCAGAACGAGCATTGAACATGCGCTTGATCATCGTCAGTGGCCGGTCAGGCTCCGGTAAGAGCACGGCCCTCGATGTCCTTGAAGACAACGGGTTCTACTGCATCGACAACCTGCCCGCCGGGTTGCTGCCGCAGTTGGCGGAAAGCGCGTTGCTCAACACCGAGTTGCCGCAGCCCAAGGTTGCCGTATCGATTGACGCGCGTAACCTGCCGAGCCATTTGTCGCGTTTTCCCGAACTGCTTGAACAAGCGCGTGCCCGTCACATCCAGTGCGACGTGCTGTACCTCGATGCCGACGAAGACACGTTGCTCAAGCGCTTCTCCGAAACCCGCCGGCGCCACCCGTTGACCAATGCTGATCGCTCACTGGCCGAGGCGATCCGCGTCGAACGGGATTTGCTGGGGCCGATCGCCGATCTGGCCGACCTCAAGATCGATACCACCCGCCTGAATCTCTATCAGTTGCGCGACTCGATCAAACTACGCCTGTTGGACAAGCCAGAGCCGGGTACGGCTTTTCTAGTGGAGTCATTCGGCTTCAAGCGGGGTATGCCGGTCGATGCCGACCTGGTGTTCGACGTGCGTTGCCTGCCCAACCCCTACTGGAAGCCAGAGCTGCGCGGGCACTCCGGCCTTGAACAGCCCGTGATTGATTACCTCGCCGCCCAGCCGGACGTCGAAGAGATGTTCACCGACATTTCCAGCTACCTGCTCAAGTGGCTGCCACGGTTCGCCGCCAGCAACCGTGCCTATGTCACCATCGCCATCGGATGCACTGGCGGCCATCATCGCTCGGTGTACCTCACCGAACGGCTGGGCCAGTTGCTCCAGCAATCTTTGAAAAACGTCCAGGTTCGCCACCGCGACCTCTAGCCCAAGGATCCGCCAGCTCATGCCCGCCCGCGAAATCACCATCATCAACAAACTGGGTCTGCATGCCCGGGCGGCAGCCAAATTCGTCGGGGTGGCCGGTCGCTTTCCCTGCCAGGTCAGGGTGGGTCGTGCACCGGACAAGCTGGTCGATGGCAAGAGCATCATGGGGGTCATGATGCTGGCGGCGGGCAAAGGCACTCAGGTCTACCTGCATACCGAAGGCGAGCAGGACAGTGAAGCCATGGAGGCACTGGTCGAGTTGATCAACAACTATTTCGACGAGGGGGAGTGAACCCTCAGCACGGCCAGCACGCGTTTCCATCGACCGTCGCCAAGTGCGCCACCCTCCTCCTTGCGCCCGAAGTCTCGCGGGCGCTTCAGGACAGCGCAGTATCCATCACCATCATCAGGCAGAAACCGATGCACAGCCCCAGGCTGGCCAGGCGGTGATTACCGTGGCTGCGTGATTCGGGGATGATTTCCTGGGTCACGACCAGCAGCATCGCACCTGCAGCGCAGGCGAGGCCCAGCGGCAAGAGCAGTTGCGCCACATTCACAAGCCAGGCGCAGATAACGGCCGCCACTGGCTCCACCAGACCGGAGGCGGCGCCGATGAGAAAGGCCTTGAAGCGTGACATGCCTGCGCCGGCAAGTACCAGCGCAATGACCAGCCCCTCCGGTACATCCTGCAAGGCGATGCCCATTGCCAGGCTATCGGCGTCTGCCATGCCCCCGCCCGCTGATACGCCTATGGCCATACCCTCTGGAATATTGTGGGCGATGATGGCGAACACGAACAGCCACACGCGCGAGGCGATGACCGGTTCGCCAGAGGTCAGCCCTGAGGGTGAGCCTGCCGAGAGTTTCAAGTCCACCAGATAAAGGCACAGCGCGCCTGTCAGCAGGCCCGCGCTGATGAGGGCGCCGGCTCCCCATGCACCAAAGCCGATTGCCTGAGCGGCCTCCAGCCCAGGCACCAGCAGCGAGAAGGCCGTGGCCGCCAGCATGACGCCAGCACCAAAGCCCAACAGGGTGTCCGCCAGCGCCACGGGCATGGTGCGAACTACCAGTACGGGGACCGCACCCAGGGCCGTCCCCAATGCGCATAGCGCGCCGCCCTCCAACGCCCGCAACATACGTGGGTCCAGGTCGAGCCAGGCAAGTGCGCGCGCCACCAGCAACGCGGTGCCGGCCAGCAGCAACAGGGTGCCAAGCGCCAGCCTGAACAAGCGCACGCTGTTGACGGACATCACTTCGGGGCGCATGCCTGCCTGGCTCATTTCATGGCATCGAGGTAGCGGCGGTTCACTTGCGCCCAGTCGATGACGTTGTAGAAAGCGCCAATGTACTCAGGCCGACGGTTCTGATACTTCAGGTAGTACGCGTGCTCCCAGACGTCCAGGCCGAGAATCGGCGTATGGCCGTGCATCAACGGGCTATCCTGGTTGCCGCTGCTCTCGACCACAAGGGTCTGCTGCGGTGTAACGCTGAGCCAGGCCCAGCCACTGCCGAAGCGGGTCAGAGCGGCCTTGGTGAAGGCTTCCTTGAATGCCTCGAAGCCACCCAATTGTGTCTCGATGGCACGGGCTACCTCGCCCTGGGGTTCACCTCCACCACGGGGGGACATCACCGTCCAGAACAGACTGTGGTTGGCATGTCCGCCGCCATGGTTGATCACGGCGCCTCGCATCTTTTCAGGTAACTGCTCGACCGCCGCCACCAGTTTTTCCACAGGCCAGTCGGCCCATTCGCTGTTCTCGACCGCTGCGTTGAGGCCATTGACGTACGTCTGGTGATGCTTGGTGTGATGGATTTCCATGGTCTGCGTGTCGATGTGCGGTTCCAGCGCATCGTAGGCATAGGGCAGTACAGGCAATGCATGGGGCATGTCAATGGACTCCGTGGGCAGGTTGAAGTGAACAGGCGCTGTGCCGATTGAGCAGGTGCTCGGTGCGCGGGTACTGGCCATGTTCGGCGATGAAACTCAACAACTCGGTATAGGTGCGGGCGCTGTGGCGCAGTGCTGCATCACGCAGCGCCGGTGGCAGGCACACGTCCTGACTGGCCTGTAATAGCCGTTGGTGCACGGCGCACAGGTAATCGGCGCTTTCATGGGGCTGCTGCAGGCGCAGGTGCAAGTTGGCCAGGTTGTGATGCGCAATCACCAATGAGGCCACGGCTTCATCGGCATCCTGCCAGCGCGTGAACAGCACCTGGGCCAATGCCAGGGCCTGGAGGTAGTGTTCGCGAGCGTCCACCAGCTCACCTTGCGAGAACAGGTGATTGGCGATTTGCGTGATGCGTTTCCAGTGCTGCATGACGAGCCTCCAGGGCCATTTCACCCATCAGATACCACCGGCGGTCAGCTTTTCCGGGTTCAGCAAGGCCTGCAACCGATCACGGGAAAGGTCGGTGTGTTCGAGCGCCACATCAATGATGGGGCGCCCTTGCGCGTAAGCGGCCTTGGCGATTTCGGCTGCCTTGAGGTAACCAATGATCGGGTTCAGCGCCGTGACCAGGATCGGGTTGCGCGCCAGCGCCTCGTTGAGTTTGTGTTCATTGACCTTGAATGTGGCAATGGCCTTGTCTGCCAGTAACCGGCTGGCATTGGCCATCAGTTCGATGCTTTCGAGCAGATTACGGGCAATGACCGGCAACATGACGTTGAGCTCGAAGTTGCCGGACTGACCCGCTACCGCGATCGTTGCGTCATTGCCGATAACCTGGGCGGCGACCATGGCGGTGGCTTCAGGAATCACCGGGTTGACCTTTCCAGGCATGATCGAAGAGCCGGGTTGCAAGCCCTGCAGCTCGATTTCACCCAGGCCCGCCAATGGCCCTGAGTTCATCCAGCGCAGGTCGTTGGCGATCTTCATCAGCGCCACCGCCGTGGTCTTGAGCTGGCCGGATAGTGCAACGGCAGTGTCCTGGGAGCCGATTACCGCAAACAGATTCTGGGCAGGGCGAAACGCTACGCCAGTCAGCGCGCTGAGGTGACGGGCGAAGCCGGCGGCGAAATCAGGGTGGGCATTGATGCCGGTGCCTACGGCCGTGCCCCCTTGGGCCAGGGCCTGCAGGCTGGGCAAGGTGGCCTCGATATGCGCCTTGGCCCCGGTGACCTGCGCCGCCCAACCATCGAGCACTTGGCTCATGCGCACAGGCATGGCGTCCATCAAGTGCGTGCGGCCTGTCTTGATATACGGACGAACCTGGACCGACTTGGCTTCGATCACCTGCACGAGGTGGCTTAGCGCTGGCAGCAGTTGCTCGTGAAGCGCCAGGGCGGCGCTGACATGAATGGTGGTCGGAATGATGTCGTTGCTGCTCTGCCCGCAATTGACGTGATCATTGGGATTGATCGCCTCGCTTGAGCCCCGGCTGGCCAGCGTTGCAATCACTTCGTTGGCGTTCATGTTGGAACTGGTCCCGGAACCGGTCTGGAACACATCGACCGGGAAATGCACGCTGAAGTCTTCTGCCAGCAGTTGCTGTACCGCCGTGACGATCGCCTGGCCTTGCTGCGCGGACAACTGCTCCAGTTCGACGTTGGCGTTGGCCGCCGCTGCCTTGGCCAGCAGCAGCGCGCGTATGAACTGGCCAGGCATGCGCTGGCCACTGATGGGGAAGTTGTCGACCGCACGCTGGGTCTGCGCGCCGTACAGCGCGTCTGCCGGCACGTGCAACTCGCCCATGCTGTCACGCTCGATGCGGGTATTGGTCATCATCGGATCCTTGCATCAATTCATCGGGGGAAATCGAGGGCAGCAAACGGCAATTGGCCAGTTGCAGGGCATAGGGCTGCCAGCGTTGGTTCTGCTCCTGCCGGTCGAGGTTGCGCAGGATCAACAGTGGCCGCCAGGCTTGATCCAGGCACTGGCAGCGCCAATGCCAAGGCAACATGCGGTCGCAGGCGGTATCGAGCAGCAGGCGAAAGGACGTCAATGCCACGGTCCAGGGGGACGTTTGGGTGCAGCACACCAGGTAACGCCCTTCCGCCAGGTAATGTTCGATCAGGCGCGGCTCATCGGGCTCGAGGGCACAGCGGATTCGGCGACTGAGCCAGCGCCAGTTTTCGAGATAGGGCAGTTCGCGGAGGGCGGTAGTCATGAACATCATCATCGTGTAGCTTTGAAATGATATTCATTATTAATTGATAAATAGAATCAGTTCAACCGGTAGATGGTATTGAGTATCCGCTGATTGATTTTTTGCCGTTAATAGATAGGACCGCCGCGATGGGCCGCACAGCGGCCCCACGGTCTCAAATGAAAAGGATCAACTGCCAGCAACCATCATCCGCTCGATCAGCACCGAGCCTGTGTGAATGTTGCTACGGGTCTCCAAGTCGCTGCCAATGGCCACGATCTGCTGGAACATGTCCTTCATGTTGCCCGCGATGGTGACTTCCTGGACAGCGTGCTGAATCTCCCCATTCTCGATCCAGAAACCAGCCGCGCCCCGGGAATAGTCCCCTGTCACCATGTTCAGGCCATGCCCCATCAATTCGGTAACCAGCAGGCCGCGCCCCATGCGCCGGATCAATGCCGCCTGGTCGTCACTGCCATGGGTGACGAACAGGTTGTGCACGCCGCCTGAGTTGGCGGTGCTGGGCAGACCCAGTTTGCGTCCTGAGTAGGTACCGAGCAGGTAGGACACTAATTGGCCCTTGTCCACGAACGGTTTGGCATAGGTCGCCAGGCCATCACCATCGAAGGCTGCGCTGCCCAATGCGCGCGGAATGTGAGGGCGCTCGTCCAAGGTCAGCCAGGCTGGAAACAACTGTTGGCCGAGGGCGCCCTCCAGGAAGGAGGACTTGCGGTACAGGTTCCCACCGGAAACCGCCGACAGGAAGCTGCCGAACAACCCGCCTGCCAATTCGGCCGAGAACAGTACCGGCACCTCACAGGTCGGCACCGGCCGTGCGCCCAGGCGACTGGCAGCGCGTTGGGCGGCACGGATGCCGATACTGCGCGGGTCAGCCAGCAGGTGGCCTTGGCGATTGACGTCGTACCAGTAGTCACGCTGCATCTGCCCATCGCCCTCGGCGATCATCACGCAGCTCAGGCTGTGACGCGTGGAGGCGTAGCCACCGACAAAGCCGTTGCTGTTGCCATACACCCTGCACCCCTGGTGGGTGTTGAGCGAGGTGCCATCGGCATTGAGAATCCGAGGATCAGCGTCGAAGGCCGCAGCTTCGCATGCCAAGGCCATTTCAATGGCCTTCTCCGGCTCCAGGTTCCAGTCGTGATAAAGGTCGAGGTCCGGGATATCGCGGGCCATCAGGGCGGCGTCGGCAAGCCCGGCGCATTCGTCCTCGGAGGTGTGCTTGGCAATGGCCAGCGCGGCTGCAACGGTTTCGCGAATGGCATCCGGACCACTGGCCGAGGTGCTGGCCGAGCCTTTGCGCTGCCCCACGTACAGGGTGATGCCAAAGCCCTGGTCACGGTTGAATTCTACCGTCTCGACCTCGCGCTGGCGGACCGTGGTGGACAGGCCCTGCTCCAGCGACACCGCCACCTCGCAGGCGCTGGCGCCCTGGCGGCGGGCCTCGGCAATGATCGCTTCGACCTGCTCTTGCAAGGCTGGCAGATCGTTCGGGCCGATACTCTGGACTGCACTCATGGTTTTCTCCACTCAGAATTCTGCGTTCGGCAAGGGCCATTCAACGGCCGGGCCGGACAAGCGGCCCCCGACTGGTTATCATGGCGGCGATCTTTAGCGGACTGCCACCATGGTTGATTCAAACGACGACGCCTTCGACGGCGAAAAAAGCAAAACCCAGATCAAGCGCGAACTGCATGCGCTGGTCGAACTCGGCGAGCGGCTCACCACCCTCAAGGCCGATACCCTGGCGCGCCTGCCCTTGACCGATGAACTGCGCAAGGCATTGGCCGAAGCCAGCAAGCACACCGCACATGGGGCTCGCAAACGCCACATGTCGTTCGTCGGCAAGCTGATGCGTGTCCAGGACCTGGACGCCATTCATGCCCTGCTGGAACAGATGGACAGCTCCACTCGCCAGTACAACGAGCGTTTCCACAGTCTTGAACGCTGGCGTGATCGGTTGATCGACGGCAACGACGAGGACCTCGAACGGTTCGTCAACGAATACCCGGAGACCGACCGCCAGCAGTTGCGCTCGCTGGTGCGCCATGCCCAGCACGAGAAGGCCAGGAACAAACCCCCTGCCGCTTCGCGCAAGGTGTTCAAGTACATTCGCGATCTGGACGAGCTGCAGCGCGGGCTGCGCTGATCGCGGCGGGGCCGCCATGCGGCCCCAGCCGACCCTCACGCCCCGGTACCGCCCACCGTGATCGCATCGAGTTTCAAGGTCGGTTGGCCTACTCCGACCGGCACGGACTGCCCGTCCTTGCCACATGTGCCTACCCCACTGTCGAGCGACAGGTCGTTGCCGACCATCGACACACGGCTCATCGCCTCCGGGCCATTGCCAATCAAGGTCGCGCCTTTGACCGGTGCGGTGATCTTGCCATCCTCGATCAGGTAGGCCTCGCTGGTCGAAAACACGAACTTGCCGCTGGTGATGTCCACCTGCCCGCCACCTAAATTCGCGCAGTAGATGCCCTTCTTCACCGAAGCGATGATTTCCTGTGGGTCACTCTCACCGGCTCGCATGTAGGTGTTGGTCATGCGCGGCATCGGCAAGTGGGCATAGGATTCCCGCCGACCGTTGCCCGTCACCGCCATGCCCATCAGGCGCGCGTTGAGCTTGTCCTGCATGTACCCCTTGAGCACGCCGTTTTCGATCAGGGTGGTGCACTCGGTTGGCGTCCCCTCGTCGTCCACGCTCAAGGACCCACGCCGACCTTCCAGGGTGCCATCATCGACGATGGTGCAGAGGCTGGACGCGACCTTCTGGCCTATCCGGCCGCTGAATGCCGAACTGCCCTTGCGGTTGAAATCGCCTTCCAGGCCATGGCCGACCGCCTCGTGCAGCAGCACGCCGGACCAGCCAGGCCCCAACACCACGGGCAAGGTGCCGGCAGGCGCGGCAACGGCCTCCAGGTTCACCAACGCCTGGCGCAGTGCTTCGCGGGCATAGCCCATTACTCGCTCCTCAGTGAAGAAGCGATAGTCGGTGCGCCCGCCGCCGCCCTGCCCGCCGCGTTCGCGACGGCCGTTCTGCTCGACGATGACACTGACGTTGAAGCGCACCAGGGGCCGCACGTCGGCCGCCAGGCTGCCGTCGGCGGCCGCGACCAGAATTCGCTCCCAGACGCCCGCCATGCTGACGCTGACCTGCTGGATACGCGGGTCCAGCGCGCGGGTGGCGGCATCGACACGCTTGAGCAGCTCGACCTTCTCGGCACGGCTGAGCACGTCCAATGGGTTATCCGCCGGGTAGAGCGTGGTCACGTCCTGGGCACGAAACGCCTGGACCGTGCCGTTCTGCCCGGCACGGGAAATCGACCGCGCGGCGCGCGCGGCAGAGGTCAAGGCTTCGAGGTTGATGGCATTGCTGTAGGCGAAACCGGTTTTTTCGCCGGCCTGGGCACGAACACCGACCCCCTGGTCGAGGTTGAAGCTGCCCTCTTTGACAATCCCATCCTCCAGCGCCCAGGTTTCCGAAATCTGGCCCTGGAAATACAGGTCGGCGGCGTCGATGCCAGGGCCGGCCAATTCACCCAGCACACTTTGCAGGCTGTCCAGGGTCAAGCCGCCTGGGGTCAGGAGCTGCTCGCTGACGGTGGATAACATCTGGCTCATAGTCACTCCGAGGTGTGCGCAGGCCGCAATGCGCCCTGCGAGAAGAAGCGCCGGTGATCGATCACCGGCATGCGCGCCCGAATGGACGCCTGTTCGTCACTGTCGCGCTCGGCAAGCAGTACCGCCTCGCCTTGCGCCTGTTGCGCCACGATGCGCCCCCATGGGTCGACGATCGCCGCGTGGCCGTGGGTCTGGCGCTGGCCGGGGTGTAGCCCGCCTTGGGCTGCGGCCAGCATGTAGCATTGTGTCTCGATGGCGCGTGCGCGGATCAGCACGTCCCAATGCGCCGCCCCAGTCACCGCCGTGAAGGCCGACGGTGCACTGATCAGCTCCGCCCCGGCTGCCCTCAGCTGGCTGTACAACTCGGGAAAGCGCAGGTCGTAGCACACGCTCAGGCCCAACCGCCCGACCGGCGTATCGGCAACCACCACTTGCGCACCTGGGGCATAGTCATCGGATTCACGATAACGGCCACGATTGTCGGCAACATCCACATCGAACAGGTGCAACTTGTCGTACCGCGCCACCTGCTGCCCATGCTCGTCGATCAGCAACGAGCAGGCATGTGGCTTGCCCCGGGGCTGACCATCCGGTGGCAGGGCAATGGTGCCTGCGACAATCCATAACCTGAGGTCGCAGGCCACGCGTTTCAACCAGGGCAGGATCGGGCCTTCGCCAAGGGCCTCGGCGCGGCCGATGGCCGCAGCGTCTGCACGCCCCATGGCAGCGAAGTTCTCTGGCAGCACAGCCAGCCTGGCGCCACCTGAAGCCGCCTGCTCCAGAAGCCTGCTCGCCTGACGCAGGTTACCCTGCACATCATCCTGGCTGACCATCTGGATTACCGCAGCCTTCATCGACCCTCCTGACGCTATTTCTGGAATGGTTTCACAAAGGTAATCTTAGGCTCTTTCCACGGCCCAACTACCCGGTAATGCACGCTGGCAAAGCGCGACACCCGGTCGCCGATCAGGCGGTCGACCAGGAACAGTGCGCCGCCCACGGCCGGAGCGCCGACGATCAACGCTGCCAGGGGAAGGTTGTTGGTGACCGGCAGGCTGACCTGCAGGTTGGCAGCGACCCGCTCACGCACCATGTCCAGCGTACCATCGAGTTCGAAATCGCTCGACGGGCCGGTGACCTTGATCGGCGTGCGGGTTACGTAGACCCCTTCACTGGCCACCAGCAGCCCCTTGAGCCGGTCGTAGGCCAGGCCCTTTTCGAACAGGTCGGAGAAGTCCAGGCGCAAGCGCCGGCCGATGGCGTTGAAGTTCAACAAGCCAAATACCCGCAACGCTTGCGCCCCACCGTCTACCTCGACGAACTGCCCGCTGTGCAGCACCGCATCGAGGCTGCCGGAGAAGCGTTTCAGGCTGATCGCCGCCGGGGATCCCGGCCACCGCCCGTCCACGTCCATGCGAAAGTCCCGGCTGGTTACCGTCGGGGCAAAGCCCCAGGCCGTGAGCACATCGCCCAGTTGCTTGCCCTGCACGCGGCCTTTGTACCAGCTCGTGCCGCCAGCGCCATCCCAACCACCGCTGCCGTCGATACGCAGCCCCTTGAGGTTCAGATCGATGTCGCTGGCATTCACCCCGGTACGGGTCGGGCGCAGCTTGATCGCAGCGCTGCCGTACAGATCGTCACCGCGGTAGAACCTATCGATGCGCACGTCCAGCGGCGGCACCTTGCGCGGGTCGAAGGACGCCAGCGGATCGGCGCCGTCTTCGTCCTGCGCCTGGTCGGCATTGCCTGCAGGCAGGCGCAAGGTTTGCAGCCGCACGACGATAGGGGCGCCTTCGGCGTCTGGCACGCGCGCGTCACCCACCACCTGCCGACTGTCCAGGCGCACGTCCCAGGCCGCCGACCCACGTGCCAGGCGCACCCTCGACTGGTTCAGTTCCGTACCGTAAGCCTTCAGGGTTCCTATGCTCAGGTCCACGCTCTGCAAAGTCTGCCGCGCACTGCCGCCGGGATCGTCGCCCCCGAGCTTCTGCGCCTGAGCCTGCCAAGGCTCAAGGTCCAGGGTATCGAGGTGCCCACGAACGCGCAGGCCGCGCCCGCCAGGAGGCTGCGCTTGCCCAGCGCCAAGCAGCAACTCGCCAGCACCCTGGTCCAGGTGCTCGGCGGGTGCTACATAGGCCAGCCGGGCGAGATCGGTGTAGGCGGCGTCGATGCGCCGTTGCGCGCCTTGCAGGTTCATGCTGAAACGGCTGGCCCGGCTGTCGGCGGGCGCTTTGCCAAAGGGTGCCGGCAGGTCGATCGACAGGCCTTTGAGGTCCGAATCGACGCTCAACAGGTTTTCACGTGCGCCAATGCTCAACTGCAGCTGGTACGGCAGCTGCCCCGAGGCTGGCAGTGACTGGTCGAAATGCAGCCATTGGGTCAGCGCCTGCAGCGAAACCCGACCGTTGGCACTGATTCGTGTCTGCATCTGCCCCGGTTCGCCTTCAGCCGCGATCTGCGCAGTGACCGGCTTGCCGAATGCCTGCAGGGAAATGCCCTTGCCACTGAGGCCCTTGTCGTAGTCGAAGCTGAAGTCGCCCTTCAAGCGCGTGAGCTCAAGCTCAGGCGAAGCGATCTTGAGCCGCGCATCGCGCGTGGCGAAATCCACCTTTACCTTGGGCTGCTGCCCATGGGCCAGCGGTATGTCCAGCTTGACCTTGCCTTTGAGGGGGCCCTCGCCTTCCCATCCGGCGAAGATCTCATGGGTGCCGATGGGCGCTTGCTTGAGTATCTTGAGCCCGTCCACCAGGCCACCGTCGAAATTGCCGTCCAAGTGCAAGTGGCTGTCACCGTTGCCTTCCACATGTGGAATGTCGACGTTCACGTCGCTGACCTTGGTATCGAGCAGCACGCCGCGTTGTGCCTTGATGCGCACACCGCTGTCCTCGATGAACACGTCCCCGTCCACATGCTGTACCTGTGGCCAGCCGGGCTGGAAGTCCAAGGTGGCATCATGAACCTTGAAGAACAGGCTGATGCTGCGGGCTTCGGGCCTGGCACCGTGATTGAGCGAGCCTTGGTACTGGAAATAACCCTGGTCGACGCTGCCTTTGACGATTGCGCTGCGCAGCCATTGGTCCAGGGCCGGGCTCAATACCTCAGGCAGGTACTTGGCGGTGTAGCGGCCATCGCCATCGGTCAGACCGACACGCAGGTCCATGTAGTCTTCACGGCCTTGCTCGAACAACAGGCGGATGAGGAAGTCGCCTGCTATGTTGCCCTCCTCGCCCACGACCTTCAGATAAGGGGCAATCAGGGTGAAACCTGCCTTGTCCAGCGTCCAGGTCAGGCGCGCATTGGCTTTCTGGTAGTGCCAGGGTTTGGCGAAGATCGGATCCAGGTGCAGCATGAACGCGTCGGTATCCAGACGCAGCTCGCCGTGCCCAAGGTCGCCGCTGATGCTGCCATTCACGTTACCGGCAGCCGGGGCACCGTGATACGCATCGAAACCCACGCGCTCCAGGTTGCCTTCGAACGCCAACCGGCGATCACCGTCGGCATGGGGCCGGGCCGTCAGTTGCACGTTGCGCAAGGCACCTGTGACATTGAGGCCATCGACCACCGCCAGCGCCTGCTGGCCCATGGGCGTCAAGGCGTGGATCAACGGCGTGAGGGGGGTCAGCTCCAGACGATCGGCCTGCACCTGCCAGCTTTCATCAGCCGGCGCAGCACCGTTGCGCTGCCTCAACCGCAGCCGCGACGCCCAATGCGTGTCGCCAAGGTCCATCGCCAGCGAGTCGACAACGACGTCGAAGCCCTCATCCTGCCGCTCGAACCAGGCATTGAGGGCCAGATTGTCTACCTTGGCCGGTTTGCGCGTGTCATAGGCCCCTTCAAGGTGCGGCGCATTCAGGCGTACGGCGCCCTGGTGCAACTGGCGGTCGCGCCAGTCGAACCAGGCCTCGCCGCCAGCCTGAAGCACCTGGGCATGCCACTGCCCCAACAGCCGAGGCGGCAACCAGCGCGCCCAGTCACTGTGCGGCAGGTTGAGGTAGCCGTCTACCTGCGCGTCACGCCAGGCCTCGGCCGAAGCGCGGCTGCGCGCGCTCAGCGTCAGGGGTTGGCCATCTGGCAAGGTTGCCCGTAGGTCCAGCGATTGCCGCGAAGGCCCTGCCAGCAAGCCTGCGCTGACATAGGTCAGCGTCAGCGGATCACGCTGCCAGGCGTGCAGGGTGACCTGACTGTCGAACACATCGACCCGCCCGAGCCGGCGCAGGTCCTTGAGCAATTGTTCGGGTTGCAGCGGTGCGTCGTCCTGCTTGGGCAGGCCCTCGAGCTTCCACTTGCCGGTTTCATCCTCGCGGGCGATCAGTTGCAGGCCGGCCAGCTGGATGCGCGCCAGGCGCACTTGACGTGCGACCAGGCTGCCCCAGACATCCGGCACCATGATGACGTCATCGAGCCGCAAGGCCGTGGCGCCTTCACCGATTTGCAGGTCGTGTACGGTCAGCACCGGTGACAGCCTGCTCCAGCGGCCCTGGAGCGCGCCGATGTGCACGGGCACACCCAGTGCCTCGGCGACCTTGGCCTGCACCGTGCTGCGGTACTCGGCCACCAGCGGCACCAAGGCCCGGCCGAGGCTTGCGTACAGCGCCACTGCGATAAGCAGCAAGGCGCAAGCCCCCAGCCCCCAACGGGTCAGGACACTCAGAACGCGGCTTAGACGTCCCATGGCCATGGCCCTCCAGGTCGTATATGCATAATGGCCCGTGGTACCGTTTTCGCCACGCCGACCGAAGCGCGTCGGGTTTCAGCAGGCCTCAGAGCAGCACCACGTCATACTGCTCTTGCGAATACATCGACTCGACCTGGAAGCGAATGGTTCGCCCGATGAAGGCCTCGAGTTCAGCCACGTTGCCAGACTCTTCGTCCAACAGGCGATCAACCACCTTCTGATTGGCCAGCACGCGATAGCCTTCAGCCTGGTAGGCGCGGGCTTCACGCAGGATTTCGCGAAAAATCTCGTAACAGATGGTTTCGGGGGTTTTGAGCTTGCCTCGTCCCTGGCAGGCCTGGCACGGTTCGCACAGCACCTGCTCAAGGCTCTCCCGGGTGCGCTTGCGGGTCATCTGTACCAGGCCCAACTCGGTGATGCCGATGATGTTGGTTTTGGCGTGGTCGCGCTCCAGCTGTTTTTCCAGCGTTCGCAGCACCTGGCGCTGGTGATCCTCGTCCTCCATGTCGATGAAGTCGATGATGATGATGCCGCCGATGTTGCGCAGCCGCAGTTGCCGGGCAATGGCGGTGGCGGCCTCCAGGTTGGTCTTGAAGATGGTTTCTTCCAGGTTGCGGTGGCCCACGAAAGCGCCGGTGTTGACGTCGATGGTGGTCATCGCCTCGGCCGGATCGACCACCAGGTACCCACCCGACTTCAATGGCACCTTGCGATCCAGGGCGCGCTGGATTTCGTCTTCGACACCGTACAGGTCGAAGATAGGCCTTTCGCCTGGGTAGTGTTCGAGACGGTCGGCGATTTCAGGCATCAGCTCTTGCACGAACTGCGTGGTGCGCTGGAAGGTTTCCCGGGAGTCGATGCGGATTTTTTCGATCTTCGGGTTGACCAGGTCGCGCAGGGTACGCAGCGCCAGGCCCAGGTCCTCGTAGATGACCAGGGGTGCGCCACAGGTCTTGATCTGCGCCCCGATCTGCTCCCATAACCGTCGCAGGTAGCGGATGTCCTGCAGGATTTCCTCAGCCCGCGCGCCCTCGGCGGCGGTGCGCAGGATGAAGCCGCCGGCCCCTTGTATGTTCTCGCTGTCTACGCAGTCGCTGACCACGCGTTTAAGGCGTTCACGCTCGGCCTCGTCCTCGATCTTGAGCGAAATGCCCACGTGGCTGCTGCGGGGCATGTAGACCAGGTAGCGCGACGGGATCGACAACTGGGTGGTCAGCCGCGCGCCCTTGCTGCCGATGGGGTCCTTGGTGACCTGCACCACCAGCGCCTGGCCTTCATGGACCAGGGCGGTGATGTTTTCCACCGCCGAGCCTTCGCGCTGCGAAATTTCCGAGGCATGGATGAATGCGGCCCGTTCCAGCCCGATGTCCACGAACGCCGCCTGCATGCCGGGCAGCACCCTGACCACCTTGCCCTTGTAGATATTGCCGACGATGCCGCGACGCTGGGTGCGCTCGACGTGCACTTCCTGCAGTACCCCGTTTTCCACCACCGCCACGCGTGACTCCATCGGGGTGATGTTGATCAGGATCTCTTCGCTCATGGCAGGTTCTCGTCCAGGGTCTTGTTCTAATGATGGATGGCGCAAACGGTGCTGGCTACTGCGGGCGTGTCACCTCAGGTGTCGAGGCCGCCGGTTGCCAGCAAGCGATGCCGAAGCGCTCGAGCAACTGTGCCGTTTCACTCAATGGCAGACCGACCACGGCCGAATAGCTGCCCACCAGCCCGGTGACGAATACCGCGCCCAGCCCTTGAATGGCATAGCCGCCCGCTTTGTCCGCCGGCTCGCCGCTGGCCCAGTAGCGCTGGGCTTCCTGCTGGTCGATGAGGCGAAAGCGGACAGTGCTGCTGACACACAGGCTCTCCACACGCTTGCCGTCATCGAGCGCCACTGCCGTCAACACCTGGTGTTCGCGGCCAGACAACCGGGCCAGCATGCCAAGCGCGTCGTCACGGTGCTCGGGCTTGCCGAGAATACGGCCGTCAAGCACCACGGCCGTGTCAGCGCCCAGCACCACAGCGCCTGCGTTCGCCATCTTGGCAGGTTCGAGACTGGCGCGACCGGCTGCAGCCTTGGCTTTGGCCAGGCGCTGCACATACGCCTCTGCGCTTTCGCCAGGCAGCGGGGTTTCATCGATGGGCGCGCTGGCCACCCTGAAGGGCACACCGATCTGCGTCAGCAGCTCACGCCGCCGTGGAGAGCCGGAAGCCAGGTATAGCGGGGTCATTCGGACATCTCCCTGTCAGCGGCCACCAAGCCGTCAATTGATGTGCAAGCGTCGGCGAAGATCGCGCAAGGCAAAGCTGATCCATGGCCAGAGCAGCGCGCTGATCACGGCCGACCAGACCAGCGCCAGGGTTGGCAGGCGGTTGCCGGTCAGGGCGCTGAGCCACAGCTGAAGCAACTGCGCAATGCCGAAGACCACCAGAATGATCAGGCTTTGCTGCCACATGGGGAACATGCGCAGGCGCTGTTGCAGGGACAGCACGAGGAATGTGATCAGGGTGAGGATCAACGCGTTCTGCCCCAACAGGGTGCCGTACAGCACGTCCTCGGCCAGGCCAAGCATGAACGCTGTGGCCATGCCGACCTTGTGCGGCACGTTCAAGGTCCAGAACGACACCAGCAACGCCAGCCACATGGGGCGAAAGACTTCCATGAACTGCGGCATGGGCGAGACGCTGAGCAGCAGGCCGACGACAAACGTCAGCCAGATGACCCAACCATTGTTGCGGCGCGATGCGGCCATCACTGCCTCCGGGGTTGAGTGGGCACAGCGGGTGCTGCGGCCGGGCTTGCAGGCTGTGCAGCAGGCGCCGTTGCAGGCATACCGGGCTGGGTGGCAGGCGCAGGGGTCGCGGCAGGGGCGGTGTTTGCGGGCGTGCCGTTCACAGGCGTGCCTTGACCGGTCGTACCAGTACCCTGAGCAGGAACCGCCCCCCCCTTGCGGTCCGCTTCTTCCTGGGCAATCGCGGCATCGGTGGCGCGCTGCTCGGGCGTGCGCCGGTCGCTGAACACCAGCAGCATGTAACGGCTACGGTTGAGCGCCGCGGTGGGGATGGCGCGCACGATGGCGAATGGCTGGCCGGAATCGTGGATCACCTCGTTGACGGTGGCCACGGGATAACCGGCGGGGAAACGTTGGCCCATGCCGGAGCTGACCAGCAGGTCGCCTTCCTTGATGTCCGCCGTATCGGCCACATGGCGCAGCTCGAGGCGCTCAGGGTTACCGGTACCGCTGGCGATGGCGCGCAAACCGTTGCGGTTGACCTGCACGGGAATGCTATGGGTGGTGTCGGTGAGCAGCAAGACCCGCGAGGTATAGGGCATCAGTTCGACCACCTGCCCCATCAAGCCGCGGGCGTCGAGCACCGGTTGACCGAGAAACACGCCATCGCGCTCACCCTTGTTGATCAGGATGCGGTGGGTGAAGGGGTTGGGGTCGACACCGATCAACTCGGCAACTTCGACCTTTTCGTCGACCAGCGCCGAGGAATTGAGCAGCTCCCGCAGGCGCACGTTCTGCTCGGTCAACGCCGCCAGCTTCTGCAGGCGGCCTTGCAGCAGCAGGGCCTCGGTCTTGAGTTTCTCGTTTTCGGCAATCAGCTCGTTGCGGCTGCCGAACTGGCCCGCCACCCCTTGCCAGGCGCGTTGCGGCAAGTCGGTGATCCAGTACGATTCCATGAGCACCAGGCCCATCTGGCTGCGGACAGGCTTGAGCAGGTCGAAGCGCGCGTCGACGACCATCAACGCGACCGACACCACCACCAGGACGAGCAGGCGAACGCCCAGCGAGGGGCCCTTGGAGAAAAGCGGTTTAATGGGCCGTTCCTCGTGGACGACTCAGGAAGTCATTGGACATGGGACAAGGCACCAGCCTGGTTGCGAATTGATGGATGAGGCACCCAAACGGGCACCGGCCAGCACATACAGGTAGCACTGTGCGTGCTACCTGTAAACCGGGGCTCACGAGCAGCGAGTAAGCGTCACTCGCTCGAGAGCAGGTCCATTGCGTGCTTATCCATCATTTCCAGGGCTCGACCGCCCCCGCGTGCGACACAGGTCAGCGGGTCTTCGGCGACGATGACCGGCAGCCCGGTTTCCTGGGCCAGTAGCTTGTCCAGGTCACGCAGCAGTGCGCCGCCGCCGGTCAACACCAGGCCACGTTCGGCGATGTCGGAAGCCAGTTCAGGTGGCGATTGCTCCAGGGCACTCTTGACCGCCTGGACGATGGTCGCCAGCGACTCCTGCAGCGCTTCGAGCACTTCGTTGGAGTTCAGAGTGAACGCACGCGGTACGCCTTCGGCCAGGTTACGGCCGCGGACATCGACTTCACGCACTTCACCGCCCGGGTAGGCAGTACCGATTTCCTGCTTGATGCGCTCGGCGGTGGATTCGCCGATCAGGCTGCCGTAGTTACGGCGCACGTAGGTCACGATGGCTTCGTCGAAGCGGTCGCCACCCACACGCACCGATTCGGCATACACCACGCCGTTGAGCGAGATCAGCGCGATTTCGGTGGTACCGCCGCCGATGTCGACGACCATGGAGCCACGGGCCTCTTCGACCGGCAGGCCGGCACCGATGGCAGCGGCCATGGGTTCTTCGATCAGGAACACTTCGCGGGCACCTGCACCCAGGGCCGACTCGCGAATGGCGCGGCGCTCAACCTGGGTGGACTTGCACGGCACGCAGATCAGCACGCGAGGGCTGGGCTGCAGGAAGCTGTTCTCATGAACCTTGTTGATAAAGTATTGCAACATTTTCTCGCAGACGCTGAAGTCGGCGATCACGCCGTCCTTCATCGGACGAATGGCTGCGATGTTGCCAGGCGTACGGCCCAGCATGCGTTTGGCTTCGGTACCGACGGCGACGACGCTTTTCTGATTGCCATGGGTACGGATGGCAACAACCGAGGGCTCATTCAGGACGATACCGCGCTCACGCACGTAAATTAGGGTGTTGGCAGTACCCAGGTCGATGGACAGATCGCTGGAAAACATGCCACGCAGTTTCTTGAACATGGGAAAGTGACCCTGGGGAAAGCGTGGGTAAAAAAGTGCGGCAAACTCTAACAATGGCAGGGATTTTGGGCAAGGAGCCAATATGTTAAATTGGCTGTTTTTCCGAGCATGCCAGCCGATGATCGCGGCCATTGGACCGCCAAAAAGCTGACATGTTCCTCATTGCGGACACTGAATCCGTTCTTTCTATCCTTCTGGAGATCCCCATGGCGCTTGAACGCTGCGACGTGGAAAAGATCGCCCATCTGGCCCGACTGGGCCTAAATGATGGCGAACTGCCACGCATTACCGACGCCTTGAACAGCATCCTCGGGTTGGTCGACCAGATGCAAGCGGTGGACACCGCCGGCATCGAACCCCTGGCTCACCCCCTGGAGGCCAGCCAGCGCCTGCGCCCCGACCAGGTCACCGAGCACAACCAGCGCGACGCTTATCAGGCCGTCGCCCCGCAGACCGAGAACGGTCTGTACCTGGTTCCGAAAGTCATCGAGTAAGGGATAGAGCCTGCCATGCATCAATTGACCCTGGCCGAGATCGCCCGCGGACTCGCCGACAAGTCGTTTTCCTCCGAAGAGCTGACCAGCGCCCTGCTGGACCGTATCAAGCAGCTCGACCCACAGCTCAACAGCTTCATCACCGTGACCGACGAGCTGGCCCTGGGCCAGGCACGTGCCGCCGATGCCCGCCGTGCCGCTGGCGAAGGCGGGGCATTGCTGGGCGCGCCCATTGCCCACAAGGACCTGTTCTGCACACAGGGCGTGCGCACCAGCTGCGCCTCGAAGATGCTCGATACCTTCAAGGCGCCCTATGACGCCACCGTGGTGGCCAAGCTTGCCGAAGCCGGCATGGTGACGCTGGGCAAGACCAACATGGACGAGTTCGCCATGGGTTCGGCCAACGAATCGAGCCACTACGGCGCGGTGAAGAACCCCTGGAACCTCGAGCACGTACCTGGTGGCTCGTCCGGCGGCTCGGCCGCTGCCGTAGCCGCGCGCCTGTTGCCGGTGACCACCGGCACCGACACCGGCGGGTCGATCCGTCAGCCGGCCGCGCTGACCAACCTCACCGGCCTCAAGCCCACTTACGGGCGCGTCTCGCGCTGGGGCATGATCGCCTATGCCTCAAGCCTGGATCAGGGCGGCCCGCTGGCCCGCACGGCCGAGGACTGCGCGCTTTTGCTGCAAGGCATGGCCGGCTTCGACGCCAAGGACTCGACCAGCATCGAGGAGCCGGTTCCCGACTACAGCGCCACCCTGGGTGATTCGCTGCAAGGGCTGCGCATCGGTCTGCCGAAGGAGTACTTCGGTGCTGGTTTGGACCCGCGCATTGCCGACCTCGTACAGGCCAGCGTCAAGGAACTGGAAAAGCTCGGCGCGGTGGTCAAGGAAATCAGCCTGCCGAACATGCAGCACGCCATCCCGGCGTACTATGTGATCGCCCCGGCAGAAGCGTCCTCGAACCTGTCGCGTTTCGACGGTGTTCGCTTCGGTCATCGCTGCGAAGCGCCCAAGGACCTGACCGACCTGTACAAGCGTTCCCGTGGCGAAGGCTTCGGCGCCGAAGTGCAGCGCCGGGTCATGGTCGGCACCTACGCCCTGTCGGCGGGCTACTATGACGCCTACTACGTGAAGGCCCAGCAAATTCGCCGCCTGATCAAGAACGACTTCATGGCTGCCTTCAAGGACGTCGACCTGATTCTCGGCCCGACCACCCCCAACCCGGCCTGGAAACTGGGCGCCAAGAGCAGCGATCCGGTTGCCGCCTACCTCGAGGACGTCTACACCATCACGGCCAACCTCGCGGGCCTGCCAGGCCTCTCGATGCCAGCCGGCTTCGTCGATGGCCTGCCGGTGGGCGTGCAGTTGCTGGCGCCCTACTTCCAGGAAGGCCGCCTGCTCAACGTAGCCCATCGCTACCAGCAGGTGACCGATTGGCACACCCGCGCCCCTAACGGCTTCTGAGGAACAGACACATGCAATGGGAAGTTGTGATCGGGCTGGAAATCCACACTCAGCTCGCCACCCAGTCGAAAATCTTTTCCGGTAGTGCCACCACGTTTGGCTCGCAACCCAATACGCAGGCGAGCCTGGTCGACCTGGGCATGCCAGGTGTACTGCCGGTCCTGAACCAGGAAGCGGTACGCATGGCGTGCATGTTCGGCCTGGCCATCGATGCCGAAATCGGCAAGCGCAACGTGTTCGCGCGCAAGAACTACTTCTACCCTGACCTGCCCAAGGGCTACCAGATTAGCCAGATGGACCTGCCCATTGTGGGCAAGGGCCATCTGGACATCGCCCTGGAAGACGGCACCATCAAGCGCATTGGCGTGACCCGCGCCCACCTGGAAGAAGATGCGGGCAAGAGCCTGCACGAAGATTTCAGCGGTTCCACCGGCATCGACCTGAACCGTGCCGGCACCCCGCTGCTGGAAATCGTGTCCGAGCCCGACATGCGCAGCGCCAAGGAAGCGGTGGCCTACGTCAAGGCCATTCATGCGCTGGTGCGCTACCTGGGCATCTGCGACGGCAACATGGCCGAAGGGTCGCTGCGCTGCGACTGCAACGTGTCGATCCGGCCCAAGGGCCAGACCGAGTTTGGCACTCGCTGCGAGATCAAGAACGTCAACTCGTTCCGCTTCATCGAGCGCGCGATCAACAGCGAAATCCAACGCCAGATCGACTTGATCGAGGACGGCGGCAAGGTGGTTCAGGAAACGCGCCTGTACGATCCTAACAAGGACGAAACCCGCTCCATGCGCAGCAAGGAGGAAGCCAACGACTACCGTTACTTCCCCGACCCGGACCTGCTGCCGGTGGTCATCGAGGACAGCTTCCTGGAAACCGTGCGCGCCGGCTTGCCGGAACTGCCCACCCAGAAAGTCGAGCGCTTCCAGAGCCAGTACGGGCTGTCGGCGTACGATGCCAACGTACTGGCCTCGAGCCGTGAACAGGCGGACTACTTCGAGGAGGTGGTCAAGCTCGGGGGCGACGCCAAAATGGCCGCCAACTGGGTCATGGTCGAGCTGGGCAGCCTGCTCAACAAGCTCGGCATCGAGATCGACCAGGCCCCGGTCACCGCCGCACAGTTGGGCGGCATGCTGGTGCGCATCCGCGACAACACCATCAGCGGCAAGATCGCCAAGACCGTGTTCGAGGCCATGGCCGCCGGTGAAGGCGATGCCGACACCATCATCGAAAGCCGCGGCCTCAAGCAGGTCACCGACAGTGGCGCTATCGAATCGATGCTCGACGAGGTGCTGGCGGCCAACGCCGAACAGGTCGAACAGTACCGCGCCGCCGACGAGGCCAAGCGCGGCAAGATGTTCGGCTTCTTCGTCGGCCAAGCCATGAAGGCATCCAAGGGCAAGGCCAACCCTGGGCAGGTGAATCAGCTGCTCAAGGCCAAGCTCGAAGGTTGACCGTACCCTCCAGCGGGGGCTCGCCCTCGCTGACAGACCAGCCGAGGCTGACCAGCGCACCCTGGTCAACCTTGGTTTGTCCCGCGCCCGGTCACAAGCTGCGGCGCACTGGAGTACCTGCATGTTGAAACGTTCTCTGGCCAGTTTGGCCCTCTTTTCCTGTCTGGCAGGCTGCGCCAGCCATGACATCGACCCGCGAGGATATGACCGCACGGGTACTGCCTCCTACTACGGTGCCCGCCATCACGGCAAACGCACCGCCAGCGGCGAGGCGTTCAATCAGCATGGCCTGACGGCGGCTCATCGCAACCTGCCGTTCGGCAGCCGGGTGCTGGTGACCAACCTGGCCAATCGACGTAGCGTCGTGGTCCGTATCAATGACCGCGGCCCGCACGCCCGCAGTCGACTGATCGACCTGTCTCGGGCTGCCGCTGAAAAAATCGGCATGGTGCGTAGCGGAACAGCGCGCGTGCGAGTACAAGGTCTTAGTGACTGACGCCCAGGAGCCCTACCATTTTCGATCTGGCCACCCTCCCCACGTTCAGCCTGCTGCAGCTGGGCATCGCCTTGCTGCTGTTGGTCGCAGGCGCCGAACTGCTGGTACGGGCTGCACTGCGGCTGGCGCAACGCCTTCATGTCCGGCCGCTGATCATCGGGCTGAGCCTGGTGGCATTCGGCAGCACCGCACCCCAGTTGACCCTCAGCCTGCAGGCCGCCTATCAAGGCGCACCGGACGTTGCCGTGGGCAGCGTCATCGGCAGCAACATCTTCAATGTGCTGGCCATTCTTGGCCTGGCAGCCCTGGTCATTCCACTTCGCGTCTCTCGCCAGCTGGTACGCCTGGATATCCCGTTGATGATCCTGGCCAGTGCCTTGGTCTACGGGTTGGCTGCCAATGGCTATCTGGGCCGCGTTGAAGGCGTGTTGCTGCTGCTGGGGCTGGTGGGTTATCTGGCCATGCTCTGGCACCAGTCCCGTCACTACGCACGCACCTACCCTGCCCCGCCATCGGTGCCACAAAGCCCGGCGCGCTTCTGGTGCGCAGCGCTGCTGTTGGTGATGGCAGGCCTGGGGCTGCTGAGCCTGGCCGGTCATCTGCTGCTCGACGCGGCCGTGGAGGTGGCCACCGACCTGGGCCTGTCCGAGCGCGTCATCGGCCTTACGGTGGTGGCCATCTGCACATCGTTGCCGGAATTGGCGGCAGCCCTGATCGCTGCCTTGCGCGGTGAACGCGAGATCGCCGTGGGCACGGTGATCGGCAGCAACCTGTTTAACCTGCTGGGCGTGTTGGGCCTGACCGCCGTGGTGACCCCCGAGCCCTTGTCGATTTCGCCCAATGCACTGGATTTCGACCTGCCCGTCATGCTGGGCGTGGCCGCGTTGAGCTTGCCGGTGTTTTATTCGGGTTATCGCATCACCCGGGCCGAAGGACTGGTGTTCCTGTGCCTGTACCTGGCCTACGGCCTGCACATCGCCGCGTTCACCATGGGCATGCCCCTGGCCGAGCGCCTGGAGCGCCTGATGCTGCTCTATGTATTGCCCGTGCTGGCGGTGGTGTTGGTGTACACCACGGTGCGCGCCTGGCGCCGCCAGCATTGAGTACCGAGCGTCAGGTCAGCGGCTGGCCTGACGAGCCTTCTTCAACTTGAAGGCTACCCACAGCAGCAGGATCCAGCCCGGGATCAACATCACGGAGATGCGAATAGGTGGCGTCAGGTACATCACCACCAAAATCAGCACGATGAAGGCCAGGCACAGGTAGTTGGTGAACGGATGACCCAAGCTCTGGTAGAAGGGCTGTACCCCTGCCGCGCGCTTGGCCTTGCGGAACTTGAGGTGGGTGATGCTGATGCTGGCCCAGTTGATCACCAATGCCGACACCGCCAGTGCCATCAGCAGGCCAAAGGCTTGGCCGGGCATCAGGTAATTGATCACCACGCACAGGCCCGTGGCCAGGGCAGAAATGCCTAAAGCTGCCAGGGGTACACCGCTGCGGCTGACCTTGAGCAACTGACGTGGGGCATCGCCTTGGCTGGCCAGGCCGAACAGCATGCGGCTGTTGGCGTACACGCAGCTGTTGTAAACCGACAGCGCCGCTGTCAGGACCACGATGTTGAGGACGGTCGCGACCAGGTCGCTGTCCAGTTCATGGAAAATCATCACGAACGGGCTACCGCCTTGTACCACTTTCTGCCAGGGGTACAGCGAAAGCAGCACCGCAAGCGCGCCGATGTAGAAGATCAGGATCCGGTAGACCACCTGGTTGGTGGCCTTGGGTATGCTCTGGCGCGGATTGTCGGCTTCGGCGGCCGTGATGCCTACCAGTTCCAGGCCACCGAACGAAAACATGATCACGGCCAGGGCCATGACCAGGCCGGTCACACCATTGGGGAAGAACCCGCCGTATTGCCACAGGTTGGCCACACTGGCATCCGGGCCGCCGCTGCCGGTGCTGAGCAACCAGGCGCCGAAACCTATCATGCTGACGATGGCCACGATTTTTACCAAGGCGAACCAGAACTCCATCTCACCATAAACCTTCACCTGGGTGAGGTTGATCAGGTTGATCACCACGAAAAAGATCGCGGCCGTGGCCCAGGTTGGAAACTCAGGCCACCAGTACTGGACGTAGATACCCACCGCCGTCAGCTCGGCCATGCCGACCAACACGTAGACTACCCAGTAGTTCCAGCCAGACACGAAGCCTGCGAACTCGCTCCAGTACTGGTGGGCAAAATGGCTGAAGCTACCGGCGACCGGCTCTTCCACGACCATTTCCCCAAGCTGGCGCATGATCAGGAAAGCCATCAGGCCAGCAATGGCATAGCCCAGCAAGACCGAGGGGCCGGCCAGCTGAATGGTCTGGGCGATGCCCAGGAACAACCCTGTGCCGATGGCGCCGCCGAGCGCGATCAGCTGGATGTGACGATTCTTCAGCCCGCGCTGTAACCGCTCGGGCGTGCTCTGGTCTTGCATGAAGTGTCCTTTCGCTCAGTGAGGCAATGCTGTTGCTGTTGTTTGCAGTCAAGGATCTAGATCCATCCGCCCCACTGCAAGATGAAAATACCAATGTTGGTGGTGATCGCGGCCATTAGCGTGGTGATCACGATGATCGAAGCGGCCAGTTCATGGTTGCCGTTGGCCGCCCGCGCCATCACGTAGCTGGCCGCTGCGGTAGGGCTGCCGATGTAGAGGAACAGGATGCCCAGTTCAGCGCCGCGAAAACCACAAAGCCAGGCGCCAAGGGTACCGATCAGCGGCAGCCAGGCCATTTTTACCAGGCTGGCGTCCACGGCCAGCCGGCCGCTGTCGCGCAGAGCCGTCAGCGACAGGGTGCCGCCAATGCAGATCAGGGCCAGGGGCAGCGTCATCTGCGCCAGGTAATCACCGGAGGTAAGCAGCCAATTTGGCAACGGGACTTGGCCGTAGGCCATGGGAATGGCGACCAGCACGCTGAGGATCAGCGGGTTTTTCAGGATGCTTTTGAGAATGCTCCACGGGTCGGACTTCAGATCGGGGCTGTAGACCGCCAGCACGATGGCAGACAACGAGTTGTACAACAGGATCACCAACCCGGCCAACACTGCACCCAATGAGATGCCATAGTCGCCGTACAAGCTTGCGGCCAGTGCCAGGCCAATCACGCCGTTGTTGCCGCGAAAGGCCCCCTGGGTGTAGATGCCTCGGTCGGCCCACGGGCTGCGCCAGACGGCCATGCCCCAGGCGATGGCAAATCCGGCCAGGGTGGCCACCGTGAAATAGAGCATGATCCCAGGCCGGACCGCAGCCGCCAGGTCGGCATGATAGATGCCCAGAAACAGCAAGGCCGGCATGCAGACGTTGAACACCAGTTGCGAGGCGACCTTGTTGAAGTTGTCGTCGATCAGGTGGATACGGCGAAGCAACACGCCCAAAAACAACATGGCGAAAACGGGCGCCGTGATGTTCAGCGTCTGGATGAGAAGGGCAAGCATGGGCGCACAATCCTGAAAGGGGGGTTGCCGTTAGGGGGCTAATGATACGCCAACGGCCAGGATTTGCGGGCATTGTGCCGTGATGGCCTTGCAAGCGGCCCTGCTGGAGTACTGAACCGGACGCGATGGGCCGCACAGCGGCCGCAGGATTTCAAACTCGCAGCCCCATTACATCTGGGCTCATCGCGGCCGGTCCGGCGTCCGCCAAGATCGCGCCTGCAGCAGCATTCAGCGCCGCACTGGCCGCTTCTGCAATTTGCGCTGCAATGTCCGGCGGTGCATGCCCAGCGCGCGCGCGGTCGCCGAGATGTTGCCCTCGTGCTCGTTCAGCACGCGCTGGATGTGTTCCCACTGCAGACGGTCCACGGACATGGGGTTTTCCGGCACCAGCGTGTCCAGGTCGGTGTGCTCGGACAGCAAGGCCGCCAGCACGTCGTCAGCGTCAGCCGGTTTGCACAGGTAGTTGCAGGCGCCGCGCTTGACCGCTTCCACTGCCGTGGCGATGCTCGAGTACCCGGTCAGGATGACGACCCGCATTTCCGGGTCCAGCTCCAGCAGCTTGGGCAGCAGCACCAGGCCCGAATCCCCGTCCATTTTCAGGTCGAGCGTGGCGTAGTCCGGCAGGTCTTGCTGGGCCAGGATCAAACCTTCTTCGGCCGAGCTGGCGGTGCTCACCCGAAAGCCCCTGCGGCTCATGGCCCGGGCCATCACCCGGGTAAAGGTAGCATCGTCGTCCACCAGCAGCAGGTGCGGCAGCTCTTCGGTTTCGACCTGGTTTTCTTCACTCATCATGCTTCTCCTCGCGTGCCGTGTGGCAGGCGCAATTCGGTCAGGGTGCCACCTTGTTCATGACTATAGAGTTTCACTGAGCCACCCGCACGGGTGACGCTGGCCTTGCTCAGGAACAGGCCCAGGCCGAAGCCCTTGCCCTTGGTGGTAATGAAAGGTTTGCCAATGGCTTCGGCGATGGCTGGCGGTACGCCAGGGCCATGGTCGCGGATGCTGATGACGATGTCCTGGTGATCCCAATCCAGGCGCACCTCCAGGTCATCGGGACAGGCATCGGCGGCGTTGTTCAACAGGTTGAGCAGCGCCTGGGTCAGATCAGGCGGCGGCGTCAGCCGGGGGACAAGACCATCACGCAGGCGCTGGAAGCGGTAACTGGCTTCCGGGCGCATCAGGTGCCAGCGGTTGAGGGCCTCGTCGAGCCAGACGGTGACGTCCTGCTCGACGATGGCCAGCCGGCGATTGGCCTCGGCTGCGCGAACCAGCTGTTGCAGGGTTTCCTTGCACAGCTTGACCTGGTCCTGAAGGATCTGCAGGTCTTCCTGCAGCAGCGGATCAGTGTGATCCTGGCGCATCTCGTTAAGCAACACGCTCATCGTCGCCAGCGGCGTACCCAGCTCGTGGGCTGCGCCCGCAGCCTGGGTGGCCACGGCCAGCAACTGCTCATCGCGCAGGCTTTCTTCGCGGCGCTCCGAGCGCAGGTGCTCCTGGCGCCGAAGTTCCTCGGCCATGCGCGCGGCAAAGAAGGTGATCACCGCGGCGGCCAGCGCAATGCTCAGCCACATGCCGTAGACCTGCATCTTGTCCCGTGCCAGTGGCAGGCCTTCGAGCGGGTAGAACTGCACCAGCAGCAGGCTGTAGGCCGTCAGCGCGATGCCCGACAGAATCAGCGAATACAGCCAGGGCAGCGTAACCGCCGCGATCGCCAGCGGCACCAGGTAGTAGGACACGAAGGGGTTGGTCGAGCCGCCGGAGTAGTACAGCAGGGCGCTGTGTATCAACAGGTCGCACGCCAGTTGCAGGGCATATTCGAGTTCGGTGACCGGCAGCGACAGGCGCAGGCGCAGGGCCGTGAACGCGCACAGCAGCGAGGACAAGGCCAGGGTGCCGGCCAGCGACAGCCAGGGCAGTGGCAACAGCTCGGTCCAGTAGGCCACGCCCACCGAGCCGGCCTGGGCGGCCAACACAAGAACGCGAATGACGGTCAGTCGCCAGAGGTTCTGGCGTGTAGCGGACAGCGGTTGTACGGCGGCGAGCATGAGCTCTCCTGATGAGTGCTCCAGAAAATCGGCTGGAGTATACCGAAGCGGGACATGCTGCTGCAGTGATGCGGCAAACCGCCACACTTTGTCACAGCTTCATGGGGCCAGCGCTGAACCCACTACACTGTTCCCGGTCTGATGGGCCATGCGTGGAATGGATGGCCACACCCCACGCTTTCATCTGCCAAGGAGCACCTTATGCTAATCCAACGTCGCGGCGCTGCCCTTCTCTTGTCCTGCGGTCTGCTGGCCAGCCTGCCAGCGCTGGCCGCCGATGAACCGCGCTTCAACCAGGTGTCGCTGCGCGCCGAAGTGAGCAAGGAAGTGGCACGCGACCTGATGGTCGTGACCCTCTACAGCGAAGCGCAGAACACCGACCCGAGCAAGCTTGCCAAGCAGATCACCGAGACCATGAACAAGGCCGTGCAGCAGTCGCGCCAGGTCAAGGACGTCAAGATCAGCCAGGGCAGCCGCAACAGCTACCCGGTGTACGACACCAAGGGCCAGAAAATCACCGGCTGGCGCGAGCGTGCCGAGCTGCGGCTCGAAAGCGCGGACTTCCCGGCGCTTTCACAGCTCACCGCCGAGCTGCTGCAAGACCTGAAAATGGGCGGCATGGACTTCTCCATCGCACCGGCTACCCGCAAGTCCAGCGAAGACGCACTGCTCAAGGAGGCCGTCGACGCGTTCAAGGCGCGCGCCCAGTTGGCCACCGAAGCCCTGGGCGGCAGCGGTTACAAGGTGGTCAGCCTCAACTTGAACAGCAGCGGCTACCCACGGCCTTACCTGCGCAGTGCACCGATGGCGATGAAGGCCATGGCAGCAGACGAGGCTGCGCCAGCGCCGGACATCGAGGCGGGCACCAGCGAAGTGAGCATGAACGCCGATGGCTTGATCGAAGTTCAGATGCCCTGACCGCAAGGTGGCAGGGGTAGGTCCAAGGCCAGCCCCTGACCAGCAGCAGATGCCCTGGCGCCTTCACTGGCCCGCCAGGGCTTTTCTTCTTCCCCTAACGGGTAGCCCGCATTTTAAGAGATTTCCTACACCCTCTTAAGCCTTTCCCGACATCTTCCTTTAATCAGCAATATTCTGCAAAAAGCCACCATTCTGCCCTCGCAAACGTTTAACTCCGTCAAAAGTTACACCGATGCGACATTCATGTACTGCCGTGCCACATTTCAAGTCCCGACTAACCTTGTGCATATTGCATTGGGCCCACCCCTGCATAAGTATCCGCAGGTCGGCTCACGAGGCCGCCTCTTCTGAACAATGACAACAATGAGGCCAACATGCTCAAACATGCAGTCATTCCGTTCCTGCTAGGCGCAGGTTTGCTCACCGGCGCGCCGTCGGCCTTCGCCGCTTCCAACCTGGTGTTCTGTTCAGAAGGCAGCCCGGCCGGTTTCGACCCGGGGCAATACACCACCGGTACCGATTTCGACGCCTCTGCCGAAACGGTTTTCAACCGGTTGACTCAGTTCGAGCGAGGCGGCACCGCGGTCATTCCTGGGCTGGCAACGCGCTGGGAGGTGGCGGAGGATGGCAAGACCTACACCTTCCACCTGCGCGAAGGCGTGAAGTTCCACACCACCGATTACTTCAAGCCCACCCGCCCGTTTAATGCGGACGACGTGCTGTTCACGTTCAACCGCATGCTCGACAAGGACCATCCGTTCCGCAAGGCCTACCCCACCGAGTTCCCATACTTCACCGACATGGGCATGGACAAGAACATCGCCGGCGTCGAGAAACTGGACGACCATACGGTCAAGTTCACTCTCAACGACGTCGACGCCGCTTTCATCCAGAACCTGGCCATGAGCTTTGCGTCCATCCAGTCCGCCGAGTACGCCGACCAGTTGCTCAAGAATGGCAAGGCCGCCGACATCAACCAGAAGCCGATCGGCACCGGCCCGTTCGTGTTCAGCAAGTACCAGAAAGACGCGCAGATTCGCTTCAAGGGTAACAAGGACTACTGGAAACCCGAGGACGTGAAGATCGACAACCTGATCTTCGCCATCACCACCGATGCTTCGGTGCGCATGCAGAAACTCAAGAAGAACGAGTGCCAGGTCACGCTGTTCCCGCGCCCGGCCGATATCGCCCCGCTCAAGCAGGACCCCAAACTGCAGATGCCCCAGCAGGCGGGCTTCAACCTGGGCTACATCGCCTACAACGTGATGGACCAGGTCAAGGGCAGCAACCAGCCCAACCCCATGGCTCAACTCAAGGTGCGCCAGGCGCTGGACATGGCCGTGGACAAGCAGAAAATCATCGAGTCGGTCTACCAGGGGGCAGGCCAGCTGGCGGTCAATGCCATGCCACCGACCCAGTGGTCGTATGACAGCAGCATCAAGGACGCTCCCTACGACCCCGACAAGGCCCGCCAATTGCTCAAGGAAGTCGGCATCAAGGACGGCACCGAAATTACTCTTTGGGCCATGCCGGTCCAGCGCCCGTACAACCCCAACGCCAAGCTGATGGCCGAGATGCTCCAGGCAGACTGGGCCAAGGTCGGTATCAAGGCCAAGATCGTCAGCTATGAATGGGGCGAGTACATCAAGCGCTCCAAGGCGGGCGAACAGGGCGCCATGCTCATTGGCTGGAGCGGGGACAATGGCGACCCTGACAACTGGCTGGGCACCTTGTATGGCTGCGACGCCATCGACGGCAACAACTTCTCCAAGTGGTGCTACAAGCCCTACGATGACTTGATCAAGCAGGCCAAGGCCACCTCCGACCAGGCCAAGCGCACCGAGCTTTATCAGAAAGCCCAGCACATCCTCAAGGAACAGGTGCCGATCACCCCGATCGCCCACTCCACCGTCTACCAGCCCATGAGTGCCAAGGTGAAGGACTTCAAGATCAGTCCATTTGCCCTGAACGCGTTCTACGGCGTCAGCGTGGACAAATAGCCTGAGGGCTGCGCCCGCCTGACGGGCGCCTGACCCACCCAATCCATACCCCGTCGTCCCGCTGCCAAGCGTGCGGGACAGGCGAACTGTTGCCGCGATTCGTGCCCGGAGCCGGCCCCGCACCCAAAAGGACTTAGCATGCGCCACGTGACCCGACTTTCTACACTGCTCGCCCTGACCCTCCTCGGCCAGACGCCAGCGGTGATGGCCAACAACCTGGTGTTCTGCTCCGAAGGCAGCCCGGCCGGTTTCGATACGGCCCAATACACCACCGCCACCGACAATGACGCCGCCCAGCCGATCTACAACCGCCTGGTGGAGTTCGAACGCGGCGGCACGGCGGTACACCCTGCCCTGGCCACCCGCTGGGAAGTCAGCGAGAACGGCCTGCGCTACACCTTTCACCTGCGCGAAGGCGTGAGCTTTCACAGCAACAAGGCCTTCACCCCCAGCCGGCCCTTCAACGCAGATGACGTGCTGTTCACCTTCAACCGCATGCTCGACAGGCAGCACCCGTTTCGCAAGGCCTACCCCACCGAGTTCCCCTACTTCGTCAGCATGGGCCTGGACAAGAACATCGCAGGCGTCGAAAAAACCGACCCATACACCGTGGTGTTCACGCTGCACACGGTAGATGCCGCGTTCATCCAGAACCTGGCCATGAGCGTTGCATCGATCCTGTCCGCCGAATACGCCGAGCAACTGCTCAAGACCGGGCGGCCCAGCGACATCAACCAGCAACCGATAGGCACCGGCCCGTTCGTGTTCCAGCGTTACCAGAAGGACTCGCAGATCCGCTACAAGGCCAACCGTGCCTACTGGGCGCCCGAGCAGGTGAAGCTCGACAACCTGGTGTTCTCGATCAATGTCGACCCGTCGGTGCGCATCCAGAAACTGCGCCGCAACGAGTGCCAGGTCACCCTGCATCCGCGGCCGGCCGACCTGCCAGGGCTCAAGCAGGACCCCAAAGTGCAGGTCTTGCAGCAAGCAGGGTTCAACCTGGGCTATATCGCCTACAACACCCAGCACCCGCCATTCGACCGGCTTGAGGTACGCCAGGCCATGGACATGGCGGTCAACAAGCAAGCCATCCTGCAGGCGGTGTACCAGCAAGCCGGGCAACGGGCGGTTAATGCGATGCCGCCCACACAGTGGTCCTACGACAACAGCATCACCGATGCACCCCATGACCCGGACAAAGCCCGCCAGCTGCTCGAGCAGGTCGGGGTCAAGCCTGGCACCGAAATCACCCTGTGGGCCATGCCGGTGCAACGCCCCTACAACCCTAACGCCAAGCTGATGGCCGAAATGCTCCAAGCCGATTGGAGCAAGCTGGGCTTCAAAGTGCGCATCGTCAGCTACGAATGGGGCGAATACATCAAGCGCCTCAAGAGCGGTGAGCACGATGTGGCGCTGATCGGTTGGACAGGTGACAACGGCGACCCCGACAACTGGCTGGGCACGCTGTACAGCTGCGATGCCATTGGCAGCAACAACTACTCGCAATGGTGCGACCCGCAGTACGACAGCCTGGTCAAGCAAGCCAAGCAGGTCACCGACCAGGCCCAGCGCACCGCGCTCTATCAGCAAGCCCAGCAGCGGCTCAAGCAGCAGGTGCCGATCACGCCAGTGGCCCACTCAACTGTCAATCAGCCCCTGAGCACCCAAGTGTCCGGGTTCAAGGTCAGCCCGTTCGGACGCAACGATTTTTCCGGCGTCAGCGTCGATTAGCACCGCCGGACAGGCGTGGCGCGCAGGTGGGGAGACCCGCGCGCCAAGCATGACCATCGTCCGCTTCAACCTCGGTGATCCCGGGGCGCTCCAGGCAACACGGCAACACCCACCCGGCCCACAAGGCCGGCAATAACTAGAAATGAAAAGGAGCTTCTATCGTGAGACTGTTCAATTCGAGCGCGCTGGCGTTAGCCATAGGCGTGGCAACCTCCACCGCCCACGCCGACCCACAGAGCCAAGCCTACCTGCCGCTCACCGTCGCAGCCCAAAGCGCCCAGGCGCAGGCCAAGGGTTTCGTCGATGGCCAGAGCTTGAGCGGGACGACGCGCAACTGGTACGCCCGCGAACGCGCCACGCGCGCACCGCTATGGCGCTACTACAAGAGCGACGGTACCCGTCACCCCACCCACACGCGTGAAAACTGGGTGCAGGGCACCATCCTCAATTACACCTCGGGCTTTACCCAGGGCACGGTGGGCTTTGCCGTGGAGGCAGCCGGCTACAATGCCATCGCCCTGCAGCAGGATCGCGAAGCGATTGCAGGGCCCAACAACCGTACCCTGACCCACAGCGACGGCGATGCCATCGGCCAGTGGAGCAAACTGGGGTTGGGTAACGTCAAGGCGCGTATATCCAATACCACCCTGACCCTCGGTCGTCAGGCCGTCGATACCCCGATGATCGCTTTCATCGGCAACCGCGCCCTGCCCTCCAGTTTCCAGGGCGCGTTCCTGCACAGCGCTGAATTCGACAACCTGACGTTCGACCTGGGTACCTTCGACCGGGTATCGCCACGTACCGAGCAGAGCCTGAGCAAGTTCCGCAGCGAATACGGGGCGGCCGGGGTGGAAACCGACCGCGCCAGCACGGTCGGTATCAACTACCAGCCCCTCAAGAGCCTGACCACCAGCCTGTACGCCACCAAGGTCGAAGATTTCTGGAACCAGTACTATTTCGGCGCCAATCACCTGTTCGGCGACAGCGCCGTGCTCAGCCTGTCCACGGGTCTTAACTACTACAAGACGGTGGACGCCGGCAGCCGCAAGATGGGCGACATCGACAACGACACCTACAGCCTGTCGCTGGGCCTGACCCATCAGGCCCACACCCTTACCGCCGCCTGGCAGCAGGTCAATGGCAACGAGTATTTCGACTACCTCCACGAAACCAACGGCATCTACCTGGCCAACTCGCTGCTGTCGGACTTCAACGGCCCGAACGAGAAATCGCTGCAGCTATCCTATGTGCTCAACATGGCCTACTACGGCGTGCCAGGGCTGAAATTCAACCTGTACAACGCGCGTGGCTGGGGCATCGACGGCACCCATTACCGAGGCAGCGCCTACGACGTCCAAGGCCTCGATGGCGAGACCCATTACGAGTGGGGCATCGGCACCAGCTACGCGGTACAGAGCGGACCGCTCAAGGACACCAGCATCCGCGCTACCTACACCACGCACCGCGCAAGCAAGGCACAGGGCGATGGCAGCCTGAACGAATTCAGGCTCGTGACCACCATTCCGTTCAACATCCTCTGACCGGCCGCCCGGCCCGCTTGCCAGCGGGTCGGGCGTCAGGCTGGAGCACAACGCAGGGAGAATTGATCCATGCAAGCTGTGACCAAGAAGACATCGGCACTGCGCCTGTTGCTGGCAACGCTGATCCTGGGCAGTACGTCTCAGCTGGCCGCCAAGCCGCTGGTGGTGTGCACCGAGGCCAGCCCCGAAGGGTTCGACGTGGTGCAATACACCACGGCGGTGACGTTCGACGCTGCAGCTGAAACCCTCTTCAACCGCCTGGTGGACTTCAAGCCCGGCACCACGGATGTACAACCAGCCCTGGCCGAGCGCTGGGACATTTCTGCCGACGGCCTGACCTATACCTTCCACCTTCGCCGTGGGGTCAAGTTCCACACCACCGACTATTTCAAGCCCAGCCGCGATCTGAACGCCGACGATGTGCTTTGGAGCTTGCGCCGCCAGCTTGACCCGAACCACCCCTGGCACGACAAGACCAGCATCGGCTACCCCTACTTCGAGAGCATGGCCTTCAAATCGTTGCTCAAGTCGGTGGACAAGACCGACGACTACACCGTGGTGATCACCCTGACCCGGCCCGAGGCGCCTTTCCTGCGCGACATGGCCATGGGCTTCACATCCATCTATTCCGCCGAGTACGGCGATCAGTTGCTGGCAGCCGGCAAAACGGCAGAGCTCAACAGCAAGCCAATCGGCACCGGGCCGTTCATTTTCCAGCGCTACAACAAAGATGCCCAGGTCCGCTTCAAGCCCAACCCGGACTACTTCCGTGGCAAGCCGCCCGCCGATGCCCTGGTTTTCGCCATCGCCACCGACAGTAACGTGCGCCTGCAGAAGTTGCGCGCCAACGAGTGCCAGGTTGCGCTGTATCCCAAACCGGACGATGTGCCGTCGATCATGGCGGATCCGCGCCTGAAGGTCGCGCAGACCGAAGCGCTGGTGACCGGCTACATTGCCATGAACACCCAGCATCCGTACCTGAGTGATGTACGCGTGCGCAAGGCGATCAACATGGCATTCGACCGCCAGACCCACGTCGACCAGCTGTTCGGCAAAGGCAATGCGCTGGTCGGCATCAACCCGTATCCCCCTTCGATGATCGGCTACAACACCGCCAACCAGAACCCGCCACGCGATCTGGACCAGGCGCGTGCGCTGCTTAAACAAGCCGGTGTGCCCCAGGGCACGGTCATCACCCTGTTCACCCGCAATGGCGGCGGCCCGACCAACCCAAATCCGCGACTGTCCGCCGAGATGCTTCAGTCCGACCTGGCGCAGATCGGCCTTAAGCTGGATATCCGTGTCATGGAATGGGCCGAAATGCTGCGCCGTGCCAAGAAAGGCGAGGCGGACCTGGTGTCCAGTGGCTGGGCCGGCGACAACGGCGACCCGGACAACTTCCTCACCCCCTTGCTTAGCTGCGAGGCGGCCAGCAATGGCGAGAACTATGCACGCTGGTGCAACTCGAAATTCCAGGCACTGATCACCCGCGCCCGCGAGGTGAGCGACAACGACGAGCGTGCCAGGCTCTATAGCGAGGCATTGACGGTGTACGATGAGGACCAGCCCTGGATCAGCATGGCCCACCCCAAGGTGTTCACGGCCATGCGTGACAACGTGGAGGGCTACGTGATCAGCCCCCTGACCAGCAACAACTTCGCTACCACCCGAGTGAAGTAGAACAACAACGACCGCCGTTGCCCTGTGGGCAATGGCGGCTCTGCCGTGGCAGGTACCTGCCATGCGGCCTGATGAGGTAACTGCGACCATGTTGAGTTTTATTGCCCGGCGCCTCGGCCTGTTGATCCCGACCTTTTTCGGCATCACCTTGCTGACCTTCGCGCTGATACGCCTGATCCCCGGTGACCCGGTGGAAGTGATGATGGGCGAACGCAGGGTCGACCCGCAAATGCATGCCGAGGCCATGGAACGGCTAGGCCTGAACAAACCGTTGCCAGCCCAGTACCTGGACTACATCGGCAAGCTGGCCCAGGGCGACCTGGGCGAGTCGCTGCGCACGCGCGAGAGCGTGTGGAGCGAGTTCACCACCTTGTTCCCGGCCACCCTCGAACTGGCCATGGCCGCCTTGCTGTTCGCCGGCGTGGTCGGCTTGCTGGCCGGGGTGATCGCCGCGCTCAAGCGCGGCTCGCTGTTCGACCATGGGGTGATGGGGATTTCGCTGGCCGGCTACTCGATGCCGATCTTCTGGTGGGGCCTGATCCTGATCATGTTCTTCTCAGTGAGCCTGGGCTGGACCCCGGTATCCGGGCGCATCGACCTGCTCTATGACATCGAACCCAAGACCGGCTTCATGCTCATCGACACCCTGCTCAGCGATGAAGAAGGCTCGTTCAAGGATGCGGTGATGCACCTGATTCTGCCGGCCATCGTCCTCGGTACCATCCCGCTAGCCGTGATCGCGCGCATGACGCGCTCCTCCATGCTCGAAGTGCTGCGCGAGGACTACATCCGCACGGCGCGCGCCAAAGGGCTTTCCCCGGCCCGGGTCGTGTTCATGCACGGCTTGCGCAACGCCCTGATTCCCGTCTTGACCGTGTTCGGCCTGCAGGTCGGCACCTTGCTGGCCGGTGCAGTGTTGACCGAAACCATCTTCTCCTGGCCGGGCATCGGCAAATGGCTGATCGAAGCCATCGGTGCCCGTGACTACCCCGTGGTCCAGAACGGCATTCTGTTGATTGCCTGCCTGGTGATCCTGGTCAACTTCGTCGTGGACATTCTCTACGGCTTGGCCAACCCACGCATCCGTCATCAGCGCTGAGGCCCCGTTATGACCAACCCGACTGCAAAAAACCTGTCCCCGGTCAGCCCGGTGGACCAGAGCCTTCTCTACCCCTCGCCCTACAAGGAATTCTGGCAGGCATTCGCGCGCAACAAGGGCGCGGTGATGGGCCTGGCGTTCATGTGCGTGGTGGTGTTCTGCGCGCTGTTTGCGCCCTGGGTCGCACCCCACGACCCCAGCGAGCAGTACCGCGATTTTCTACTGACTCCCCCGGTGTGGCTGGAGGGCGGCACCTGGCAGTTCATCCTGGGCACCGATGAGCTTGGCCGCGACCTGCTCTCGCGCTTGATCCAGGGGGCGCGCCTGTCCTTGCTGATCGGCTTGTCATCGGTGGTGATATCGCTGATCCCCGGCATTCTGCTCGGGTTGCTGGCAGGCTTCTTCCCGCACTTCGTCGGCCCTTCGATCATGCGCCTGATGGACGTAATGCTGGCCCTGCCCTCGCTGCTACTGGCCGTCGCCATCGTCGCCATCCTCGGCCCTGGCCTGATCAACACCGTGATCGCCATTGCCATCGTCTCGCTGCCCTCGTACGTGCGCCTGACCCGCGCCGCCGTGATGGGCGAGCTTAACCGCGACTACGTCACCGCCGCCCGGCTGGCAGGTGCTGGGCTGTGGCGCCTGATGTTCGTGACCGTGCTGCCCAACTGCATGGCGCCGCTGATCGTGCAGGCCACCTTGAGCTTTTCCTCGGCCATTCTCGATGCCGCCGCCCTGGGCTTCCTGGGCCTTGGCGTGCAACCCCCGACGCCGGAGTGGGGCACCATGCTGGCCTCGGCCAGGGATTACATCGAGCGCGCCTGGTGGGTGGTGAGCCTGCCGGGCCTGACCATCCTGCTCAGCGTACTGGCGATCAACCTGATGGGTGATGGCCTGCGCGATGCGCTCGACCCCAAACTCAAGAACGCCGCCTGAGGAGCACAGCCATGTCTTTGTTGCAGATCAACAACCTCAACGTGCGTTTTGGCGACGCGGACGCCGTGCCGGTGGTGGACGGGCTGGACTTGCAGGTTCAATCCGGCGAAATCCTGGCCATCGTCGGCGAGTCCGGCTCGGGCAAATCGGTGACCATGATGGCCCTGATGGGCCTGATCGAGGCCCCGGGTCGGATCACCGCCGATGCCATGACCTTCGACGGTACCGACATGCTCACCCTCAGCGGCCGGCAACGGCGCAAGGTGGTGGGCAAGGATATCGCCATGGTCTTTCAGGACCCGATGACGGCCCTGAACCCCAGCTACACCGTGGGCTATCAGATCGAAGAAGTGCTGCGCCAACACTTGGGCCTCAAGGGCAAGGCGGCGCGGCAACGGGCCCTGGAACTGCTGCAGAAGGTCGAGATCCCGGCCGCCGAGAGTCGCCTGGACGCCTATCCGCATCAACTGTCCGGCGGCATGAGCCAACGGGTGGCCATCGCCATGGCCATTGCCGGCGAGCCCAAGCTGCTGATCGCCGACGAGCCGACCACGGCGCTGGACGTGACCATCCAGGCGCAGATCATGGAGCTGCTGGTCAACCTGCAGCAGGAGCGCAACATGGCCCTGATCCTGATCACCCATGACCTGGCGGTCGTGGCCGAGACCGCGCGCCGGGTGTGCGTGATGTATGCAGGCCAGGCTGTGGAGGTGGGCCAGGTGCCAGAGCTGTTCGACATCCCTGCCCACCCCTATACCGAAGCCCTGCTGGCGGCGATTCCCGAGCACAGCCTGGGTGCCGAGCGATTGGCCACCCTGCCCGGCATCGTTCCGGGCCGCTATGACCGCCCCACGGGTTGCCTGCTGTCGCCACGCTGCCCGTATGTGCAGGACAACTGTCGACACCAGCGCCCGGCCCTGGACCCCAAAGCCCAGAGCCTGGCCCGCTGTTTCTACCCACTGAACCAGGAGGTGGCGTGATGGCCGTCGTTCTATCGGCCCGGGACCTGACCCGGCATTACGAAGTCTCCCGCGGGTTGTTCAAGGGCCATGCGCTGGTACGCGCGCTCAATGGCGTTTCGTTCGAGCTGGAGGCGGGCAAGACGTTGGCGGTGGTCGGTGAGTCCGGTTGCGGCAAGTCGACCCTGGCCCGCGCCCTGACCCTGATCGAGCAGCCCACCTCAGGCTCGCTGCAGATCGCAGGTACCGAGGTAACCGGTGCCAGCAAGGTCGAGCGCAAGCAACTGCGCCGGGACGTACAAATGGTCTTCCAAAGCCCTTACGCCTCGCTCAACCCGCGGCAGAAGATCGGTGACCAACTGGCCGAGCCGTTGCTGATCAACACCACGCTGAGCAAGGCGCAGCGGCGTGACAGGGTGCAGAAGATGATGGAGCAGGTGGGGCTGCGCCCGGAGCATTACCAGCGCTATCCGCACATGTTCTCGGGTGGACAACGCCAGCGTATCGCGCTGGCACGGGCCATGATGTTGCAGCCCAAGGTGTTGGTGGCCGACGAACCGACGTCTGCGCTGGATGTGTCGATCCAGGCCCAAGTGCTGAATTTGTTCATGGACATGCAACAGCAGTACGGTACCGGTTACGTGTTCATCTCTCACAACCTGGCGGTAGTACGGCACGTGGCCGACGATGTACTGGTCATGTACCTGGGCAGGCCGGCGGAGATGGGGCCCAAAGCCGATATCTACGAAAAGCCGCTGCATCCGTATACCCAGGCCCTGCTGTCTGCCACACCCGCTATTCATCCAGATCCGTCCAAACCGCGTATCCGCATTGCCGGCGAGCTGCCCAACCCGCTCAACCCGCCGGATGGCTGCGCTTTTCACAAACGCTGCCCCTACGCGACCGATCGCTGCGCCAATGAAGTACCGGCGTTCAGGCAGGTGGAGACCCGGCAGGTGGCTTGTCACTATGCGGAGCAGTTTCTCTAAGGAAGGTATGGATCGGCCGGTCCGGCGGGCCGGCAAGACCGCTGCCAATTCACTGGCTTTCAGAACCGGTGCAAGACGACAGATCGACAAGTAAGACATAAACGAAAAGGGCCGCTAAGCGGCCCTTTTCGTCAGTGCATGAACAGTGCAATCAGAATGATGATTGGAATCGGTACACCCAGCAGCCATAGCAATATCGAGCGCATGTTCGTTCTCCTTACTTAGCGTTGAATAGTGCGGTGAGCGACGTAGTCGCCTTCAAGCCACTGAACCTGGTCGCGACGACGACCACCGTACAGCGCGGCGAGGCTGGCGAAGAAGGCGCCGCACAGAAGGGCCACGAAGGTCCACAGGGCAGTCCAGGCAGCCACTTTGGCGGCGGTGTCTGCAGCCTGCTTGGCATCGGTCTTCAGTTGTTGAACTTGAGCCATGACTTGGTCGACGCGCGCTTCAGCTTCCGGCTGGGACAGGCGGGTGCGCTGGGCAACCAGCTGCGCCAGGTAGGCACGGTCTTCAGGTGCCAGGGCGCCGTCCCCGGCGAGACCTTTGGCCAAGATGCGAGCGGCAACACCATTGGCCGCATCATCGCTGACAGGCGCTGGGCCCTCGCCACGGAACAGGCCGTCGACGAAGTAGTCCAGGGACTCGTCCGAGGCATTGGAGGCGGCAGCACCACCGGCAGCGGCGGTCATGCCGGCCGCTTGAGTCGCTGCACTGGCACCTGCACCGACGATGTTGCCGGCGGTACCCAGTACCAGCATGGCCGTCACCAAGGTAGCCACGGCCCACGACAGGAAGCCGTGTGCAGTGTCGCGGAAATACACTTCGTCACCGTGCAGATTGGCCCATTTCACGCGCAGACGGCCGGCAATGTAGCCGCCCATGCCCGAAGCGATGATCTGGGTCAGCAGCAACCAGACAATGGTGGAAATACCCAGGGCTTTGGCACTGGCCCCTTCATCTGCCCACGGCGAGGTCGCGGCAAAGCCGAGCCCTGCACCGAGCACTACCAGAAGGAGAGAGATGGCAGCAGCACCGGCTGCGCCAGCGAAGATCGCTGCCCAGGAAACACCTGAGCGGCTTTGAGTATCGACAACGGGATAGTCGGCAGATGAGATCATGATGTGGTCGCCTGTGTTGTTAGCGAGAAGTCCATTCGCGCATTAAACGTTGCAGCCGCTGTGCCAGTTGCCATAAAAAATCCCGCCCTTTTAAATCAATGAGTTACAAAAACAGGTTAATTATTGATCGTGCAAAATGCGCGAATCGGCCTCTAGCATCAGGTGTTCTGCAATTCTTGTCGCCACGCCAGGGAACAGGCATGATCCTGCCATGACCCTGCCCGATGGCCCGTCCCAGACGCCGATCACCGCCGACACCGTGATGCGCTACCACCTGTGCTGGAAGTATCGCGATCTCGATGGCGTGATGGCGCTGTACCACCCCGACATTCAATACCACGACTTCTTCCAGAATCGCGTGCTGAGCCATGCCGAGCTGCGTGCGTACGTGAGCGCCTGCCTGCCCCATGCCGCCGGCGAGGACATCGTGCACAGCGACCGTATCCGCGTCGATGGCTGTACGGCGTACATTCAGTACCAGGTCACCGTGCAGGGCGGGGACGGCCTGGTGGCGTTCCAGTCCAGCGAGGCGATCACGGTAAAGGACGGCCTGATCTGGCAGGTCAATGAGTACGCCACACTCGTGCGTCAGCAAAGTGCCGGCAGCACCCGTTGCACTTCACGGCCCGCCACCAGCCGGCTAGGTCTGTCCCCGCGTCAGTTGTCGACCATGGCGCAAGACCTTGAACACTACTTTCAGCGACAACGCCCGTACCTGGATCCTGAGCTGAGCCTGCAACAGGTCGCTCAGGCCAGCGGTTACAGCCGCAATCAGATTTCCTACCTGTTGAACCAGGTGCTGGGCCAGAGCTTTTATCGCTACGTCAACCAGGCGCGCCTGCAGCACCTGATGACGATCCTGGCAACTGACAACGGCCAGTCGTCCATCGATGACCTGGCGTTCAACGCCGGTTTCAACTCGCTGTCCGCGTTCTACAAGTGCTTTCGCGAGCACACCGGGCTGACGCCCAAGGCCTACCTCAAACAGATTTCCTCGCGTGCACGCACGTAAGACAAGCGCTGCCGTTGCCCACTAGCATCGCTCCATCACCTGATCGCTTGTGGAGCCCGGCCCATGCAGCCCCTGCGTACCCTCAGCTTGTGGATGGACCAGCTGCAAGAGCCGCTGCGTGCGCGACCTGCCCTGCGTGAAAACGTCGAGGCAGACGTCTGCATCATCGGCGCTGGCTACACAGGCCTGTGGACCGCTTACTACCTCAAGCGCCAGGCGCCGCACCTCAACATCGTGGTGATCGAGGCCAACATCGCCGGGTTCGGTGCCTCGGGGCGCAACGGCGGATGGCTGATGGGCAATTTGCTGGGTGAAGATCGCCTGCTGGCCAGCCTGTCGCCGCTGCAGCGCCGCGCCAGCATCGACCTGCTGCATGACATTCCGGACGAAGTACAGCGTGTCTTGCACCGCGAACAGCTCGATTGCGACTACCGCAAGGGCGGCGTGTTGTACTGCGCGGCGCGGTATCCCGAGCAGGAGCGAAGCCTGCGTGCCTACCTGGACCACTTGTACAACCTGGGCATGACCGAGGACGATTACCGCTGGCTGCGCCCAGCACAGCTGGAGGGCCAGTTGCGCGTGAGCAACGCCTATGGCGCCATCTACAGTCCGCACACGGCCACGATACAGCCGGCCAAGCTCGTCCGTGGCCTGGCCAGCGTGGTCGAGGCCATGGGGGTGCCAATTTACGAGAACACACCGGCGCTGGACTGGCAGCCTGGCGAAGTGACCACCCCGTTGGCACGCCTGCGGTGCAACTGGATCGTCCCGGCGGTGGAAGGCTACGCCGCCAGCTTGCCGCCGTTGGGCAAACACCAGTTGCCGGTTCAGAGCCTGATGGTGGCCACCGAACCCTTGCCGCAAGCCACGTGGGCGCAGATCGGCCTTGACCAGGGGCAAGCCTTCAGCGAGGGCAGCCGGCAAGTGACCTATGGTCAGCGCACCGCCGACGATCGCCTGGTGTTCGGTGCCCGAGGTGGCTACCGCTTCGGTGGCAGGTTACGCGAGGACTTCAACCTCCAGGCCCATGAGATCGAGCTGCGTCGCTACCTGTTCAGCGAGCTGTTTCCACAACTGCGCCATGTGCGCATCACCCATTCGTGGGGCGGCAACCTGGGCATGGCGCGGCGCTTCCGGCCGCACATGCTGTGCGACCGCCAGCGGGGTATCGCGTTGGCCGGTGGATATGGTGGCGAAGGCGTAGGCGCGACCAACCTGGGCGGTCGCACCCTGGCCGCACTTATCCTGAATCAGCAGAACGCGCTTACCGGACAGCCCTGGGTACACGACAACAGGCCGCTATCGAGCTTGGCCAGCTGGCCTGCGGAGCCCAGCCGCTGGCTGGGGTACAACGCCATCATCCAGAGCTTCGTCCACGAGGATCGCACCCTGGCCAACCCCGCGACACCGCCATGGAGACGGCAACTGGCCACCAAGCTGGCAGATTTCATGGAAGGCTTCATGCACTGATTCTTCACCCAAACAGGATCGACCTGTCATGAGCATCACTCAGTTCAAACGGGCAGACAGCGCCGTTTTACAGTCCAGCAGCCCTGTTGCCGTACCCCTCGGCCAGCCCGTGGCGGTGACATCGATCACGTGCGTGCAACGCAGCGATGGCGTGGAAACGGGCATCTGGGAATGCACCCCAGGACGCTGGCGACGGCAAATCACGCAACAGGAGTTCTGCCATTTCATCAAGGGCCGCTGCACCTTCACCCCTGACGATGGCGAACCCTTGGTCATAGAAGCCGGAGACGCATTGATGCTACCGGCCAACAGCACCGGCACCTGGGATATCCAGGAAACCGTGCGCAAGACCTACGTACTCATCTTCTGATCCGCTGATCGCCTGCCTTCGATAACAACACACAAAGCAAGGTAACCCGACATGCGCACGCTAATCATCGCCCCCTTGATGCTGGCCGCCAGCGTGGCCAGCGCGGCAGAAACCGTCAAGATCTACAACTGGTCCAGTTATATAGCGCCCGACACTTTGAAGCAGTTCCAGCAAGCCACCGGCATCGTGCCCACCTACGACGTCTACGACAGCAACGAGACCCTCGATGGCAAGTTGATGACCGGCAATTCCGGCTACGACGTGGTGTTTCCCTCCAACCATTTCATGGCCAGGCAAATCCAGGGCAAAGCCCTCAAGCGGCTGGACAAGTCGCAGTTGCCCAACTGGAAGAACCTCAACCCGGTGCTACTCAAGGCACTGGAAGGCAATGATCCGGGCAACCAGTACGGGTTCCCGTACCTCTGGGGCAGCACGGGCATCGGCTACAACATCGACAAGGTCAAAGCCGTATTGGGCGACGACGCGCCGGTCGATTCCTGGGACCTGATCTTCAAGCCGCAGTACATGAGCAAGCTCAAAGGGTGTGGCGTGGCGGTACTGGACAATGGCCCCGAGTTGCTGCCCATCGCCCTGCACTACCTGGGACTGCCCCACCACAGCCAGAACCCGGCCGACTATGACAAGGCCAAGGCGCTGCTGATGCAGGTGCGGCCGTACATCAGCTATTTCCACTCATCCAAGTACACGGCGGACCTGGCCAATGGCGACGTCTGCGTCGTGGTCGGGTTCTCGGGGGATGTGCTCCAGGCAAAAAATCGCGCCGAGGAGGCCCACAACGGGGTCAAGGTCGGCTACTCGATACCCAAGGAGGGGGCGCCGATGTGGTTCGACATGGTGGCCATGCCCGCCGATGCGCCGGACGAAAAGGCCGGGTATGCCTACATGAACTACCTGCTGGAGCCGCAGGTGATGGCCGCCATCAGCAACCACGTGCAATACGCCAACGCCAACCTGCAAGCCGATGCGCTGGTTGACCCGGCGCTCAAGGCCAACACCATGATCTATCCGAGCGAAGCGGTGATGGGCAAGTTGTACGCGCTTGAAGCGATGCCAGCCAAGATTGACCGTATCAGGACACGTATCTGGACCAGTGTGAAGGCGGGCAACTGATGCCTGCCCTTGCGGGGGCGGCGTCAAACGGTTGAGATGAGCGAGACGGGCGTCGAGCCGCCCTCTTCGCCCAACGGCCTGGCCACCGAAGTGGCCAGGCCTTTTACGCTCAGTGGTGCTCGCGCGTGGCGCGGAACTTGACGTCAGGCCAGCGCTCTTCCATCAGCGACAGGTTGACCCGGGTAGGTGCCAGGTAAGTCAGGTGCCCGCCACCATCGATGGCCAGGTTCTCCATGGCCTTGTTCTGGAATTCCTCCAACTTCTTCTTGTCATCGCAGGCGATCCAGCGCGCCGACCATACGGTGATGGGCTCATAGGCGCACTCGACCTTGTACTCTTCCTTCAGGCGACTGGCCACCACGTCGAACTGCAGCACACCGACCGCACCGAGGATGATGTCGTTGCTGCGCTCGGGGAAGAACACCTGGGTAGCACCTTCTTCGGCCAGCTGCTGCAGGCCCTGACGCAACTGCTTGGATTTCAGCGGGTCTTTCAGGCGCACGCGGCGGAACAGTTCCGGAGCGAAGTGCGGGATACCGGTAAAGCCCAGCGCCTCGCCTTCGGTGAAGGTGTCACCGATCTGAATGGTGCCGTGGTTGTGCAAACCGATGATGTCGCCGGCGTAGGCTTCTTCGAGCTGCTCACGCTCGGAAGAGAAGAAGGTCAGCGCATCACCGATGCGCAGGTCCTTGTTCAGCCGCACGTGGCGCATTTTCATGCCCTTTTCGTACTTGCCCGAGCAAATGCGCATGAAGGCGATACGGTCGCGGTGTTTCGGGTCCATGTTCGCCTGGATCTTGAACACGAAGCCGGTGAATTTCTCTTCCACGGGCTCGACGGTACGCTCGTGGGCAACACGGCCCAGCGGGCGCGGCGCCCAGTCGACGACGGCATCGAGCACGTGGTCGACACCGAAGTTACCCAGTGCGGTACCGAAGAACACAGGGGTCAGTTGACCGTTGATGAATTCGTCCTGGTCGAACGCGTGGCAAGCGCCCTGCACCAGCTCCAGCTGCTCGACGAACGCGTCGTACTGGTCGCCCAGGTGAGCGCGGGCTTCGTCCGAGTCCAGCTTGCGAATGATCCTGGCTTCGGTACGCTCGTGGCCATGGCCCGGCGTGTAGACGATGATGTAGTCACCGGTCAGGTGGTACACACCCTTGAAGTCACGGTAGCAGCCGATAGGCCAGGTAATCGGCGCGGCCTTGATCTTCAGAACGGCTTCGATTTCGTCGAGCAGTTCGATCGGGTCGCGGATGTCACGGTCGAGCTTGTTGATGAAGCTGACGATGGGCGTATCGCGCAGGCGACACACGTCCATCAGGGCAATGGTACGCGGCTCTACACCTTTACCGCCGTCGAGCACCATCAGCGCCGAGTCCACGGCCGTCAAGGTGCGATAGGTGTCTTCGGAGAAGTCTTCGTGGCCGGGGGTGTCGAGCAGGTTGATCATGTGCTCGCGGTACGGGAACTGCATCACCGAGGTGGTGATGGAGATGCCGCGCTGCTTTTCCATTTCCATCCAGTCGGAGGTGGCGTGGCGGTCGGACTTGCGCGACTTCACGGTGCCGGCGACGGAGATGGCCTTGCCCATCAGCAACAGCTTCTCGGTGATGGTGGTCTTACCGGCGTCGGGGTGGGAAATGATTGCGAAAGTGCGGCGCTTCGCGACTTCGGCGGCCTGGTTGGTCATGGGAAATCGCCTGACTGGGGGATCAAAAAGGGGCAGCATCATACCTGAAATTCGACTCGGCGAAAATCGGCCAGTGGCGGACGGTCGGGTACCGCCCCGTCCCTCGCTGGCAAGTCAGCGCCTACCTGAGGTGCGCAAACGCCTGCCGTGCGGGGATGGGAACTGGCGCTGCACAGGCAGAACGCGAATACGTGCAAGACCAGTGCTTTCAACGTCTACAGCTGCATTTATCGATTCTTTTCACTTGCTAGATCGCTGTTAACCAGTGATTAGTGCTGGCCAAACGCCCCCTGAGATGGGAACCTTTGCGCCCGAGGAGACGTCCACTCCCCTGTAAACCGCTTCGGTTGGGGAACGGTTTCACCAGCGTTTTCGAACCCGACGGGGTTTGGCTCATGGCCTGATCGGCGCCTATGGCTCGCATCGGGCTGCTAATCGCGAACACACCACCGCTGCCTCTCGGGGCTGGCCAAGAAGAAGTGTGCTCGCCGACGACAAGAAGGAGTCCACCTGTGGCGACACGCTACGGAAAAGGGCTGTTGGGATGGGCCGCCGTGCTCGTCATCCTGGCCCTGCTGGTCCACTGGATCGGCCTCGACACGATCGCGCGCTACCGCGATGATCTGACGTTCTACCTGCAAGCGCACCTGGTTCTGGTGCTGGCTTCGATGGCGGCGGCATTGGCCGTGGGCATCCCCGCCGGCATTGCCTTGAGTCGACCGCATAGGGTCGACAAAGCCGAGCGGTTCATGCAGTTCTTCAACATTGGCAACACCATCCCCCCCCTGGCTGTACTGGCCATCGCCCTGAGCGTACTAGGTATCGGCGCAGGCCCTGCCATTTTCGCCCTGTTTCTCGCCTCCCTCCTGCCCATCGTGCGCAATACCTACGAAGGGCTTAAAAACGTTCCCGCCTCGCTCAAGGAAGCCGCTACCGGTATCGGCATGACGCCGCGCCAGCAGTTGTGGCAGGTGGAGCTGCCCAATGCCGTGCCCATCATCGTCGGTGGCGTGCGTGTAGCACTGGCGCTGAACGTGGGCACCGCCCCGCTCGCCTTCCTGATCGGTGCCAACAGCCTGGGCAGCCTGATTTTCCCCGGCATTGCCCTTAACAACCAGCCCCAGCTCTTGCTGGGCGCCGCTTGTACGGCACTGCTGGCATTGCTGCTGGACGCACTGGTGACGTTCGCCAGCAAGCGCTGGCTGGAACGTGGCCTGGCCCAATAACCCGAGGAAAACCATGAAGAACGCAATCGCCTTGCTCCTGGGCGCGGTCCTGCTGTCGGCGGGTTTTGCCCAGGCGGCAGACAAACCGTTGATCCGTATCGGCGCCCGGGTGTTCACCGAACAGACCGTGCTGGCCGAAATCACTGCTCAATACCTGCGCGCCAATGGCTTCGAGGTGCGCGTCACTGGCGGCCTGGGCAGCAGCCTGGCCCGTCAGGCGCAGGAAACCGGGCAGCTTGACCTGATGTGGGAATACACCGGGGTCTCGCTGGTGTCCTACAACCATGTGGAAGAACGCATGCCCAGCGCGGCGGCCACCTATGCCCGAGTCAAGGCTCTGGATGCCGAAAAGGGACTGGTCTGGCTTAAGCCTTCCAAGTTCAGCAACACCTATGCATTGGCATTGCCCAGCGAAGTGGCCAAGGCCTACCCGCAGGTCAACACCATCAGCCAGTTGAACCAGGTGTTGATGGACGAGCAGGCGCGCAAGCATGTGGTTGCGCTGGACACCGAGTTCGCCAACCGGCCCGACGGCCTGGATGGCCTGCAGGCGCGATATGGCATGCACCTGGAGCGCGCCAACATCCGTCAGATGGACGCAGGCCTGGTCTACACCGCGCTGCGCAATGCCCAGGTGTTCGCAGGCCTGGTGTACACCACCGATGGCCGACTCAACGCGTTCAAGCTCAAGCTGCTTGAAGACGACAAGCACTACTTCCCGGATTACACGGCAGGCCCGGTGGTGCGCAAGGCCGTGCTCGACGCTCATCCGCAGTTGGCCAGCCTGCTCGCCCCCCTTGCCGAACAATTGGACGACGAGACCATGCGCCAACTCAACGCCAAGGTCGATGTGCAGCACCAAAGCCCCTCCTCGGTCGCAGCCGCCTTCCTGCGAGAACATCCCCTGAAGGAGGTGACGCCATGACATTGTTCGATACCTTCGCGCACCTGGACTGGGCCCTGGTGTTGCAGCTGACCTGGCAGCACATCATGTTGGTGGGCGTGGCCGTGGGCCTGGCCATCCTGATCGGCGTGCCGCTGGGCATCGTCATGACCCGCTTCCCCTTCCTGGCCGGCCCCGTGCAGGCCAGCGCCACGGTGCTGCTGACCATCCCGTCGATCGCCCTGTTCGGGCTGCTGTTGCCGTTCTACTCCACCTTCGGCCAGGGCCTGGGCCCGCTGCCTGCCATCACGGCGGTGTTCCTCTATTCCCTGCTACCAATCTTGCGTAACACCTACCTGGCGCTGACCAACGTCGAGCCCGGTATTCGCGAGGCTGCCCGGGGCATCGGCATGACCTTCGGTCAACGCCTGCGCATGGTCGAGTTGCCCATCGCAGTACCGGTGATCCTCGCCGGCGTGCGTACTGCCGTGGTGATGAACATCGGCGTGATGACCATCGCCGCCACCATTGGGGCCGGTGGCCTGGGCGTACTCATCCTCACCTCCATCAGCCGCAGCGACATGTCGATGCTGCTGGTCGGCGCAGTACTGGTCAGCCTGCTGGCGATCATCGCCGACCTGCTCCTGCAAACCCTGCAACGTGCCCTGACTCCAGAAGGAATGCGCTCATGATCGAACTGAAGAACCTCAGCAAGACCTTCAACGTCAACGGCAAGGACGTCAAGGCCGTGGACGCGGTCAGCCTCACGGTCAACGAAGGCGAAATCTGCGTGTTCCTGGGCCCGTCAGGGTGCGGCAAGAGCACCACCCTGAAGATGATCAACCGCCTGATTACCCCCACCTCGGGGCAGGTGTTCATCAATGGCGAAGACACCAGCGGCCTGGACGAAGTCAGCCTGCGTCGTCACATCGGCTATGTGATCCAGCAGATCGGCCTGTTTCCGAACATGACCATCGAGGAGAACATTACCGTCGTGCCGCGCCTGCTCGGGTGGGACAAGCAGCGCTGCGCCGAGCGCGCCCGCGAGCTGATGCACATGATCAAGCTCGAGCCCAAGCAGTACCTGCAGCGCTACCCCCGCGAACTCTCCGGTGGCCAGCAGCAGCGGATCGGGGTGATCCGCGCCCTTGCAGCCGACGCCCCGGTGCTGTTGATGGACGAGCCGTTCGGCGCCGTGGACCCCATCAACCGGGAGATGATCCAGAACGAATTCTTCGAGATGCAGCGGGCCTTGAACAAGACCGTGATCATGGTCAGCCATGACATCGACGAAGCCATCAAGCTGGGCGACAAGATTGCCATCTTCCGGGCGGGCAAGCTGTTGCAGCTGGATCACCCAGACACCTTGCTGGCGCACCCGGCCGATGACTTCGTGAGCAACTTCGTCGGCCAGGACAGCACCCTCAAGCGGCTACTGCTGGTACGTGCCGAAGATGCGGCTGACAATGCCCCGGCGGTGAGCCCGCAGACCCCAGTGGCTGATGCGCTGGAACTGCTGGACGAACATGATCGCCGCTACGTGGTGGTGACCGACGCCACGAACAAGGCGCTCGGCTATGTGCGCCGACGCGACATGCACCGCCAGCAAGGCACGTGCGCCGACTTCCTGCGGCCATTCAACGCCACGGCGGCACACGATGAAAACCTGCGTATCCTGTTGTCGCGCATGTACGAGTTCAACCGCGCCTGGCTGCCGGTACTGGACGCCGAGCAGGTGTTCCTGGGCGAGGTCACCCAGGAGTCGATTGCGGCCTACCTGAGCTCGGGCCGCTCACGCGGGGCGAAATCCACCATTGTCTCGCCCGCCGAGATGGTGACGTCCTAAAAGCCTTTCATCGCAAAAAAGGCGTGACGAGGGCGGACGGAATAAAAAATTCATGGACCGTTTTCTGAACGCCAGTACCAGGCTCGGGTGGCCATAAATATGAACACCCGAGCCTACCTGCCGCACCGCTCGATCATCTCCAAATGCGCCTCGTGCCCAAGCGGAGGGGCTTGGGTTTACGCACCCTACCCAGGGCTATTCCACAATTCTTTACGTCTGACGCGCACTGGGGAACACCAGCCGTTCACATGGGTCGTTAATCCCAGGCGTGGCAACTCGAACATCGCCGATTCGCCAGGGATTGCCTGTTGATTCTGCCGAGTTCACGCCCTAAAGTGCGCGCCGAACGTCCATGCTGGAAACGATCCATCCGGCTCAAGTACTGAGTAGGCGAACCAAAGTGGGGATACGGAGGGCGTTCAGTTTGCAGCCACTTAAATTTTCAGTTTGCCCATGGAGTCCCTGAGCATGTCGATCCAGGTCGAAGACTATTTCGCACGCGACACCTTCCAGAAGATGAAGGCGTTTGCCGACAAACAGGAAACGCCGTTCGTACTCATCGATACCCAGATGATCAGCAAGGCTTATGACGACCTGCGCGCGGGGTTCGAATTCGCCAAGGTGTACTACGCCGTCAAGGCCAATCCAGCCGTCGAGATCATCGACCTGCTCAAGGACAAGGGCTCGAACTTCGACATCGCCTCCATCTACGAGCTGGACAAGGTGATGAACCAGGGTGTCAGCGCCGATCGCATCAGCTACGGCAACACCATCAAGAAATCCAAGGACATTCGTTACTTCTTCGAGAAGGGTGTGCGCCTGTACGCCACCGACTCCGAGGCCGACCTGCGCAACATCGCCAAGGCCGCGCCGGGCTCGAAGGTGTATGTGCGTATCCTGACCGAAGGCTCCACCACTGCCGACTGGCCGCTGTCGCGCAAGTTCGGTTGCCAGACCGACATGGCCATGGACCTGTTGATCCTCGCCCGTGACCTGGGCCTGGTGCCCTATGGCATCTCCTTCCATGTGGGCTCGCAACAGCGCGACATCAGCGTGTGGGACGCCGCTATCGCCAAGGTGAAGGTGATCTTCGAGCGGCTCAAGGAAGAAGACGGCATCGAACTGAAGCTGATCAACATGGGCGGCGGCTTCCCGGCCAACTACATCACCCGTACCAACAGCCTGGAAACCTACGCCGAGGAGATCATTCGCTTCCTCAAGGAAGACTTCGGCGACGACTTGCCGGAAATCATCCTGGAGCCGGGCCGTTCGCTGATTGCCAACGCCGGCATCCTGGTCAGCGAAGTGGTGCTGGTAGCACGCAAGTCGCGCACGGCCGTCGAGCGCTGGATCTACACCGACGTCGGCAAATTCTCGGGCCTGATCGAAACCATGGACGAGTCCATCAAGTTCCCGATCTGGACCGAGAAAAAGGGCGAAACCGAGGAAGTGGTCATCGCCGGCCCTACCTGTGACAGCGCCGACATCATGTACGAGCACTACAAGTATGGTCTGCCGCTGAACCTGGCAATCGGCGATCGCCTGTACTGGCTGTCGACCGGTGCCTACACCACCAGCTACAGCGCGGTGGAGTTCAATGGGTTCCCGCCGCTCAAAGCCTACTATCTGTAATCCATGACGGGGCCCAAAGGCCCCGTTTTCATGCCTGCGCAATAAAGCCGACCGCACCTCGATCCCCGGCGTCACACCAGCAGCTAATCACCTTGTGAATGTGAACGAATCTCAATTGCCGCGTGCAGGAGCTTCCATTAACATCCGCCAGCGCTACGCAGGGTGCGGCGGCGATACAAGGTGAACGAAGGTGCTGAAGAAGACGCTGTTCCAGCTGCATTGGTTATTCGGCATCACGGCCGGGCTGGTACTTGCAGTAATGGGTATCACTGGGGCGCTCTATTCGTTTCAGGACGAACTGCTGAGCGCGCTCAATACCGATGTGCTGCGCGTAGAGGTACGGCCTGACGGCGTGCTGCCGCCTGCTGAGTTGGTGCAACGTGTCGAATCCCAGCAACACGACAAGGTCGCCATGCTGTGGGTCGACGTTCGTGAAGGCGAAGCCGCGAGGATCTTTTTCACCCCTGCACCGGGCGAGCGGCGCGGTCCGTTGCGCTACGCAGACCCGTATACGGGCCAGCTGCTGAGCGAGGTGTCGGGGCAAGGCTTCTTCACCCTCATGCTTACGCTTCACCGCTTTCTGGCCATGGGCGACACGGGCAGGCAGATCACCGGTGCCTCGACGCTGCTGCTGGTGTTCTTCTGCCTGTCGGGCCTGTACCTGCGGTGGCCGCGCCATGCCACAAACTGGCGAACCTGGCTGACGCTGGATTGGGCCAAAAAAGGCCGTGCGTTCAACTGGGACCTGCACGCCGTAGCAGGCACCTGGTGCCTGCTCTTCTACCTGTTGTTCGCCCTGACGGGCCTGTTCTGGTCCTACGAATGGTACCGGGAGGGTCTGAACCGGCTACTGGCCGATCCGCCGGTCGCCGGGCAGCCGCAGCCGCAACTGAAAAAAGACCGGCGCTCCGGAGCTGCGTCTATCGACCCAAAGGCACCGGCGCTGAACGTCGACTACGACGCCATCTGGGCCAGCCTGCGCAACGCCGCAGGTCCACGCCTTGCCAGTTACAACCTGCGCCTGCCCCCAGTCGGCGGTCAACCTGCCAATCTGTTCTATCTGCTGGATAACGCCGACCATCCCAGGGCCTTCGACACCTTGGTCCTGGACCCTGCCAGTGGCAAGGTCAGCCTTCACGAACGCTACAGTGATAAATCATTCAAGGCCCAATTGCTCCAGAGCGTGTACGCACTGCATGTCGGGGAATACTTCGGCCTGGTTGGGCGCATCGTCCTGACCTTGGCCAGCCTGGCCATGCCGGTCTTCTTCGTCACAGGCTGGCTGCTCTACCTGGATCGACGGCGCAAGAAACGTCAGGTTAGGGCTGCCCGCCGCCACGTGACCCCCGATGAAGTCAACAGCGAGAGCTGGCTGATCGGCTACGCCAGCCAGAGTGGTATGGCCGAGCAGCTGGCCTGGCAAAGCGCCGGGCAACTACAGGCGGCAGGCTTGCCGGCGCAGGTCAGGGCGTTGGGTACGTTGTGTGAAGAGGATCTGCGTGCGGCACGCCGTGCGTTGTTCGTCGTCAGCACCTTCGGGGATGCAGAAGCCCCTGACAACGCGCGAGGCTTTGAGCGCAACGTGCTGGGTCAGCCTTTGCCCTTGCAAACACTCAGCTATGCCCTGCTGGCGCTGGGTGATCGTCAATACCCACAGTTCTGCGGGTTCGCCCGCCGGCTTCAGGCGTGGTTGACCGAGCGTGGTGCTCACTGTGCATTTAGCCCCGTGGAGGTCGACAACGCCGATCAGGCGGCCCTTCAGCAGTGGCATCAGGCGCTGGCACTGCTGACCGGCACCGCGCCGGTATCCGCTTGGCAAGCCCCCCGTTTCGGCAACTGGTCGCTGACCCGCCGTGAACTGCTCAACCCTGGCAGCCAGGGCCAGCCGGTGTATCTGCTCGGCCTGCAGGCGCAGAAGCCTGCCGTGTGGGAAGCCGGCGACCTGGTGGAGATTATGCCGCTCAACGGTCGGCCAAGGGTCGATGCCTTCGTCAGAGACCTGGGGCTGGACGCCGACACGCACGTGCAGGTCGAGGGGGTGGTAGTCAGGCTTGCTCAGGCACTCGCAGACCGTCAGTTACCTGCCGTCGGTGGGCATCTGGTCGGGCTTCATGCCCAAGCGGTGGTGGACGCACTGGTGCCGCTCGGCAGCCGCGACTATTCCATCGCCTCGATTGCCAGTGACGGGGTGCTGGAGCTGATCGTGCGCCAGGAGCGACACCCAAGTGGCGACTTGGGCGTAGGCTCTGGTTGGCTGACCGAATACCTGCCGCTCGATGGCACACTGAGCCTGAGGCTAAAGCGCAACAGTGGCTTCCATATGCCCCAGGGCAATGTACCGATGATCCTGATCGGCAACGGTACTGGCCTTGCGGGCCTGCGCAGTCTGCTAAGGGCCCGCGTCGCTGCGGGCGAGCGGCGTAACTGGCTGCTGTACGGCGAACGCAATCGCGCCCATGATTTTCTGTGTGGCAAGGAGCTGCAAGGGTTGCTCGCCGCTGGGGATCTGGCACGGCTGGACCTGGCGTTCTCTCGCGACCAAGCCGAAAAAATCTACGTGCAGGATGTGTTGTTGCAACAGGCCGCGCTGTTTGAACGCTGGATGAATGAAGGTGCCTGCGTATACGTCTGCGGCAGCCTGCAGGGCATGGCCGCTGGCGTCGATGCGGCACTTGCAGGCCTGCTTGGAGATGCTGCCGTGCAACGGCTGATCGAGGAGGGGCGATACCGGCGGGATGTGTACTGATCGGCAACAGGCAAAGCCGGCGTCCTGGCAGTAATCCTCCAGGATGCCGGCGCTGCGATCAGTGCAGCTCGAAGGTATCGGCATCCAGGTTGGCCGGGAACTTGGCTCTGTAAGCGGCCAGTTCCGAGGCACTCAATACCACGGTGAACACGCCATCGGCCTCTCCAGCACTGAGCAAGCTCTCGCCCTGAAAATCCAGCACCTGGCTGTCACCGCTGTACGCGAAGCTCTTGCCGTCAATGCCCACCCGGTTCACCGCCGCCACATAGCACAGGTTTTCGATCCCTCGCGCCGGCAACAGGCGGTTCCAGTGCAGGCGCCGCGCCGCCGGCCAGTTGGCTGTGTACAACAGCAGGTCGGTGTCGGTGGCATCCCGGCTCCAGACCGGGAAGCGCAGGTCGTAGCAGATGAGCGGGCGAATGCGCCAGCCCTTGAGCTCGAACTGCACCTGCCGCTCGCCCGGCGTGTAGTGCTCGTGCTCACCGGCCATGCGGAACAGGTGACGCTTGTCGTAGTGCAGGATCTCGCCATCAGGCCGTGCCCAGAGCAGGCGGTTACGGTGGCTGCCATCGGCTGCCTGAATGATCACGCTGCCCGTGACCACGGCGTTGCACTTCTGCGCTTGAGCCTTGAGCCACTTGTACGTGGGGCCATTCTCCGGCTCGGCGAGGCTTTCGGACTGCATGGAAAACCCGGTGGTGAACATTTCCGGCAAGATCACCAGGTCCACCTCGCCCACCTGCTCAAGCAGCACGTCGAAATGGGCGAAATTGGCTTCCCGGTCGTGCCAGGCCAGGGTGGTCTGCACCAGAGCCAGCCTGAGGTCTGGCAGCGTACTTAGATCGCGCATAGTTTCTCCGCTGCCTGACGCAGCGTCTCCTCTCGTTTGGCAAAGCACAGGCGCAGCAGCCGTTGACCGGGAATAGCTTGCTGATAGAACACCGAGATCGGGATGGTGGCCACACCATGCTCGCGGGTCAACCACGTCGCCATCTGCACGTCATCGAGGTCCGGACGAATATGCGAATAATCAACCAGCTGAAAATAAGTGCCGGCCGTGGGGGTGAACCTGAATCGCGAATCTTGCAACAAGCCGCAGCACAGGTCGCGCTTGGCTTGATAGAAAGCCGGTAACGCATCGACATGTTCGGGATGCTCGGCCATGAAGTCAGCCAGGGCGTACTGCAAAGGAGTCACGCCACAAAAGTTGACGTATTGATGCACCTTGCGCAGTTCGGTGGTGAGGGCCGGCGGTGCGATGACATAGCCCGTCTTCCAGCCGGTGACGTGATATGTCTTGCCAAAGGAACTGACCACGAACGCACGTCTGTAGAGCTGCTCGTGAGCCAGTACGCAAGCATGCTGCACGTCGTCATAGACCAGGTGCTCGTAGACTTCATCGCTCAGTACGTAGATGTCTCGATTGGCGATCAGCTGCGCCAGCTGGTCCAGATCCTTCCGGGACAGCAAGGCACCGCTTGGGTTATGGGGCGAGTTGAGCACGACCAGACGTGTGCGTGGCGTAAGTGCGTCCGCGAACTGCTGCCAATCGATGGCAAAGTCGCTGGGGTCCAGCTGCAGATGCACGCAACGGCCCCCGGCCAGTGCCACCGAGGGCGCGTAGCTGTCGTAACAGGGGTCGAAGATGATGACCTCGTCCCCTGGCCGCACAACAGCCTGGATAGCGCAGAAGATCGCCTCCGTCGCGCCGGGCGTAATCGTCACTTCATGGTCGGGGTCTACCGTCGCACCATAGAGGCGCTTGACCTTCAAGGCCACCTGCTGGCGTAAGGCTGCAAGGCCCGACATTGGCGCGTATTGATTGTGACCCGCCATGACATGTCGGCCCACCGACTCGAGCAGGGCCTGGGGCCCGTTGAAATCCGGGAAGCCCTGCGAAAGGTTCAGCGCCCCGGTCTGGGCGGCGAGCTCTGACATGGTGGTAAAGATGGTCGTGCCGACGTTCGGCAATTTGCTGGGGATCATGGCGCCCTCGCTCCTGGTGCAGCCGGCACGGGAAGAAAGCACGAGCATAGCGGATCGTTTCGTCGGTAAGAAGCCGGTCAGAGCGTGAGTCGCACGTCACAAGCTTTCCCGACGATCACTGTCGGGGCTAGCTCCACCCTATGCCTGGGTGACGAACTCCAGTATGAAAGTCGCTGCGGGCGCCACATCCGTAGTATGGAAACGCAACCTGTCGCTTGGCTGGCTCTCCCAGACAGGTATGTTTTTCGTATCATTAGGCTTGATGCTGAACCAGGTCCAGCCAACTGGGACTTTTTTGTAGCCGACTAACACGCGATCGTGGGCCGAGACATGGCGGGCATCGAGGGTTTGCAATTGAACCTGATTCACATTGGGCTCGCCGTCAATGTTCCCGGCCAGGTGGATAATTTGCAGGGCAGGACCGGGCGTGCCCAGCTCTGTGTCCGATGCATGAAGGACACGCCCACCACGTCCAGTAACCTGCTTGCCTGCTGACGTTCGAAATTCAAACGCCATACCCCCCTCGAGCGATGGGTGAGCGAGCATTCCGATGTCGAAGCACTCGGGCGTATCAAGCGTTCCGGCTACCTGCAGTTCATTCAAATGATTGACGATAATTGCGTGACGTTCGCCATCCTTGAGCAGATAGAGCTTACCCTTGGCTTTTTGTAAAAAGATATCGTTCATGATGTTCCCTTTGATTGATCCAGCACAGCATTCACAGGTACGTGAATAGCCAATGAGCCACCAATGAGGAGCACAGACTCAGCGCCTCGTGCACTACCCGCACACAAACTACCGGTGCAAAGTGGAAGGCGGCATAGATCAATGTTTCCTCCCGAGCTTGGCGGCATGGCCGTACTCGTGAGGAAACAGGAAACAGGGTGCGGCGCTGGAGACGCGCGGCACGGGGGGCGAAGCATGGAACGGGCAGCGTGACGCGCCCAGCAGGCGCCTATCGCTTATCGCGACGTTTCTTCTCAGCCTTCTTGTGGTGCGACATCAAGCGACGCTTCTTGTTGACCTGGCGGTCTGTGAGGGTGTTCTTCTTGCCCTCGTACGGGTTCTCACCGCCCTTGTACTCGATGCGAATCGGCGTGCCGACCAGCTTGAGCACGCGACGGTAGGTGTTTTCCAGGTAACGCGAGTACGACTTGGGAATGCTGTCGGTTTGGTTGCCATGGATCACGATCAGCGGCGGGTTGGCCCCACCCAGGTGCGCATAACGCAGTTTGATGCGACGGCCGTTGACCAGCGGCGGCTGGTGCTCGCTGACGGCGTCTTCGAGGATCTGCGTCAGACGGCTGGTCGGCCAGCGGGTCACAGCCGAGGTGAATGCGGCCTGCACCGACTTGTACAGGTTGCCCACGCCGGTGCCGTGCAGGGCCGAAATGAAGTGGATATCGGCGAAGTCAACGAAGAACAGCCGGCGCTCCAGTTCGGTCTTCACATAGGCACGCTCACCCGGCTCCATGCCATCCCACTTGTTCAGGGCGATGACGATGGCGCGGCCAGCTTCCAGGGCAAAGCCCAGCAGGTTCAGGTCATGATCGACCACACCTTCGCGAGCATCCATGACGAAGATCACCACGTTGGCGTCCTTGATCGCCTGCAGCGTCTTGACCACCGAGAACTTTTCGACTTCCTCGTGGATCTTGCCGCGCTTGCGCACACCGGCGGTGTCGATGAAGGTGTACTTGTCACCATCACGCTCGAACGGAATGTAGATACTGTCGCGGGTGGTACCCGGCTCGTCGTAGACCACCACACGCTCTTCACCGAGCATGCGGTTGACCAGGGTCGACTTGCCGACGTTGGGGCGACCAATGATGGCGATCTTGATGCCATCCTTTTCGCTTGGGCCAGGGATGCGCACGGCCTCTTCGCCTTCGGCGACATCCTGGTCCAAGGCTTCTTCTTCGGCATCGCGCGGCAAGTGGCCGAGTACGGCCTCCATCAACGCATTGATACCTCGACCCTGGGAGCCTGCTACCGGAATGGCATTGCCCATGCCCATCGGCGAGAACTCGGCGCGGGCGACGTCAGCGTCGATATTGTCGATCTTGTTGGCGACCAGGATCGCCGCCTTGTTGCGCTTGCGCAGGTGCTCGGCAATCATCTGGTCTGCCGCCGTCATGCCTGCACGGGCATCGACCAGGAACAGCACATAGTCGGCTTCTTCGATGGCCATGAGCGACTGCTCGGCCATTTTTTCGTCCATGCCCACTTCATCACCGGTGATGCCACCGGTGTCGATGAGGATGAAGGAGCGACCCTGCCAGCTGGCATCGCCGTACTGGCGATCACGGGTCAGGCCCGACAGGTCACCCACGATGGCATCGCGGGTCTTGGTCAGGCGGTTGAACATGGTGGATTTGCCGACGTTCGGGCGGCCCACCAGGGCGATTACGGGAACCATTCGGCTCTCCACTCTTGAATTCTTGAAAATACAAAGGCCGCTGCAAGGCAGCGGCCGGAGTTCGGGCGGCGTGTCCTACGCCGCAGCCTGAAGCCGCACGGCTTCAAGCATAGCTTCAGCGGATGGTCAGTGCCTCGAGCTTGCCGCTGTTGCCGAAGACATAGATGGTATCCCCAACCACCAGTGGCCGTGCGCGCAGGCCACTGCTGTCGACACGCTCACGGCCAACGAAGCGACCGTCGACCTGGCTGAGCAGGTGCAGGTAGCCTTCGAAGTCGCCTACTGCCACGTAGCTGCTGTACACCTCGGGGGCGGTCAGCTGGCGACGGGCCATGGCATCGTTGGACCACAAGGCGCTAGAGGATCGCTCATCGACGCTTTCCACGGTACCCGAGGCTTCGCTCACGTAGACGTTGCCAAAGCCTTGGGCGACCCCTACGTAGCTGGAGGCATCACGCTGCCAGAGCACGCGGCCGCTTTCCAAGTCCAGGCCCGCAACGCGCCCCTGGTACGTGCTGACGTACAGGGTACCACCAGAAAGCAGCAGGCCGCCGTCGATGTCGACGACACGCTCAAGCTCCGAACGGCCCTGCGGGATCGCCACACGGCTTTCCCATACAGGTACGCCATTGCTGATGTCGACTGCCACGACCTTGCCGGTGGAAAGGCCCGCGACTGCCAGGCGGTTGGTCACGACGGGCGCGCCGGTGCCGCGAAGGGTCAGTACCGCCGGGGTGCTTTCATAGATCCAGCGACGGTCACCAGTGGCGGCATCCAGCCCGATCAGGCGATCGTCCTGGGTCTGCACCACCACTACATCACCGTTGTTGGCCGGAGGCGCCAGCACTTCGCTGGTCACGCGGGCGCGCCAGCGCTCCTCACCGGTGCTCGAATCCAGGGCGATCACTTCACCCTTGAGGGTGCCGAGCATCACCAGGCCATAGCCTACGCCAACCGCACCGGAAACCGGCAGGTCAAGGTCCTTGTTCCACACCACGTTGCCCGTGATGCGGTCCAGGGCATAGACATCCCCAGTGACGTCGGAGGCATAGATCCGGTCATTCTCGATGGCCGGCACGAGGGTATTGTAGGTTTCACCCTGGCCATCACCGATGGAGCGGCTCCACTGCTTCTTGAGCACCACTTCCTCGGTGAACTTGGTCAGCTCGGCAGGAGGCAGTTCCTTCTTGCTGTTGCTGCTGCACCCTGCGGCCAATACCGCCAAGGTCAGCACTGCTGCTTGTTTCCAACCGATCACTTACGCGTCCCCTCTGGCCAGATCATCGAGCTTCAACTGCAAGCCACCCACTGCCGCCTCGTCGGACAACGCAGCCTTGGCCTTTTCGTAGGCACCGTGCGCGTCAGCAGCGCGGCCCAGCTGTACCAGCAGGTCCCCTTTCAACTCCTCGCGACTGGCGAGGAAGGCTTTCTCGGCATCCCCATCCAGCAACTTGAGGGCATCCTCGGCCTTGTTCTGGGCAGCCAGCACACGGGCCAGACGCTGGCGTGCGATCTCGCCAAGGGTGGCGTCTGCTGGCTTGTCCACAATAGCCTTGAGCTCGCCAGCGGCATCGTCGAGCTTGCCGCTCTCGACCGCTACCTTGGCCACGAACAGGCTGCCGTACTGGGCATAGGTCGTGCCGCCGAACTCGCTCTTGAGCTTGCCGGCCAGTTCCGCAACCCGGGTGGCGTCCGGCTGACCCGTAGGCGTGAGGCTGGTTTCCAACAGCGCCTGATACAGCTGCGAGGCACCTTGCGACTGGTTGTTCTGGTACTTGTGCCAGGTGTTCCACCCCAGCACCACCACGCCGGCGAGCAGCGCGCCGGTCAGCAGCGGCTTGCCGTTACGGTTCCACCAGTCCTTGACCCCTGCCAGGTCATCATCATCGGTACTCGACACCCCAATACTCCTTTTCGCCTATTCGCTCGTTGAACCGCGTTACGCGTGTGCGATCGCGGTTTCCAGGTGCCCTGCAAGGGCATCCCAGGCAATGTTCTGTTGTTCGCCCTGACCACGCAGGGGTTTGAAGCCGACTTCCTGTTTGGCCAACTCGTCATCGCCAAGAATCAAGGCGAACAGCGCGCCGCTCTTGTCGGCTTTCTTGAACTGGCTCTTGAAACTGCCCCCGCCCGCATTCACGGCCAGACGCAGGCCGGGCAGACGGTCACGCACCGCTTCGGACAGTCGCAGGCCCGCCAACTCGGCCTGCTCGCCAAACGCGCAGAGGTAGACATCGACCTGACGGCTGATGGAGTCCGGTACCTTGCCCAGGGTTTCGAGCAGCAGAATCAGACGCTCGATACCCATGGCAAAGCCAACGCCAGGGGTAGGCTTGCCGCCCATTTGCTCCACCAGCCCATCGTAGCGGCCGCCGGCACATACGGTGCCCTGGGCGCCAAGCTTGTCAGTGACCCATTCGAAGACGGTCTTGCTGTAGTAATCCAGCCCCCGCACCAGCTTGGTGTTGAGCACGAATGGAATGCCGGCAGCGTCCAGGCGGGCCTTCAGGCCTACGAAGTGCGCACGGGATTCTTCGTCCAGGTAATCTTCGAGCTTCGGCGCATCGACCAGCACCGCCTGGGTATTGGTGTCCTTGCTGTCGAGGATGCGCAGCGGATTGCTCTTGAGGCGGCGCTGGCTGTCTTCGTCCAGTTGCTCCAGGCGCGCGGACAGGAACTCTACCAACGCGTCGCGGTAGCGGGCGCGCGCTTGGCTGGTGCCAAGGCTGTTGAGTTCGAGCTTGACCGCATCCTGAATACCCAGCAAGCCCCACAGGCGCCAGGTCAGCATGATCAACTCGGCATCGATGTCCGGGCCATCGAGGTTGAACACCTCCACACCGATCTGGTGGAACTGCCGGTAGCGGCCCTTCTGGGGGCGCTCGTGGCGGAACATTTGCCCGATGTACCACAGCTTCTGCACCTGGCCATTACCGGTGATGCCATGCTCCAGCACCGCGCGGACGCAGGCCGCCGTCCCTTCCGGACGCAACGTGAGCGAGTCGCCGTTGCGGTCCTCGAAGGTGTACATCTCCTTTTCGACAATATCGGTCACTTCACCGATCGAGCGCTTGAACAGCTCGGTGAATTCCACGATGGGCGTGCGGATCTGGCTGTACCCGTAGGTGTCCAGCAGGCCGGCAACGGTACCTTCGAAATAGCGCCACAACGGCGACTGCTCAGGCAGGATGTCGTTCATGCCACGGATGGCTTGCAGCGATTTGCTCACGAATGATCCTTACGAATTCTGTGTATCAGCCACGGACGATCAGTGCCGCGTCGGCTTCGACCTTCTCGGCCGCTTTCTGTCGGATGAGCCTTTCGAGATCATCGACCAGGTTGTCGTTGGTCAGTTTCTGCGCAGGTTTACCATCGATGTAGACCAGGTTGGGCGTACCACCGGTGAGGCCGACATGCGCTTCCTTGGCCTCCCCCGGGCCATTGACCACACAGCCGATGACGGCCACGTCCAACGGTACCAGCAGGTCCTCGAGGCGCCCTTCGAGCTCGTTCATGGTTTTTACCACATCGAAATTCTGCCGCGAGCAGCTCGGGCAGGCGATGAAGTTGATGCCTCGTGAACGCAAATGCAGGGACTTGAGGATGTCATAGCCTACCTTGACCTCCTCCACCGGGTCTGCCGCCAGCGAAATGCGGATGGTATCGCCAATGCCTTCGGCCAGCAGCATACCTAGGCCAACGGCAGATTTCACCGTACCCGAACGCAGGCCACCGGCTTCGGTGATCCCCAGGTGCAGGGGTTGCACGATTTGCCGCGCCAGCAGGCGATAGGCTTCGACGGCCATGAACACGTCCGACGCCTTGACGCTCACCTTGAAATCCTGGAAGTCGAGGCGATCAAGGTGCTCCACATGACGCAGCGCCGATTCGACCAGGGCAGCGGGCGTAGGCTCGCCGTACTTTTTCTGCAGGTCCTTTTCCAGTGAGCCTGCGTTGACCCCGATACGGATCGGGATACCGCGGTCGCGGGCGGCGTCCACGACGGCCCTGACCCGGTCTTCACGACCGATGTTGCCGGGGTTGATGCGCAGGCAGTCCACACCCAGCTCGGCCACGCGCAAAGCGATCTTGTAGTCGAAGTGAATGTCGGCGACCAGCGGCACACTGACCTGCTGCTTGATGCGGCCGAAGGCTTCGGCTGCGTCCATGTCAGGTACCGAGACGCGAACGATGTCCACACCGGCATCGACCAGACGTTGGATCTGCCCCACCGTGGCGGCGACATCATTGGTATCGGTGTTGGTCATGCTCTGCACTGCAATGGGCGCATCACCACCCACCGGCACATTGCCGACCCATATCTTGCGGGATTCGCGACGTTTGATCGGGGATTGGCCGTGCATGAATTACTGTCCCAACTTCAGGCGAGCGGTTTCGCCACTGGTGAACGGGGCAACGTCGACGGACTGGCCGTTGTAGCTGACCTTGGCGCCACGGGCAAAGCCCAGGCGGAGCGCAAAGGGCGCCTTGCCAGTCAGCTCGAGGTTGTCCCCCTTGCGCTTGATGCCGCTGAACAGCACCTTGCCGTTGCCATCGGAAACCTGGGTCCAGCAATCGGCGACGAACTCAATCGCGACCTTGCCGCTGCCCGCTGGCGCAGCTGCGGGCTCGGCTGCGTCTGCACTTGTCGCAGGTGTGGCTGCCGTCGGCGCGCTGACAACAGGGGTAGCAGTGGCCGGCACCGGAGCCGGCTGAGGCGTTGCGGTGCCAGTTACCGGAGCCGACCCAGCGGCTGGCGTGTCGGCCGCCGGTGCCTGACTGGTACTTGCAGCCTGCTGCTCGTCGGTGCTCTGAGCCAGCGGCAGGGGGGCGCTTTCAGGTTGCTGGGCGGCAGAGACGGCTTGGTCTTCGGGTTCGTCAAGCGGGTGAATCTGGGTGGTGCCGTCGGCGCTTTCGACCTCAACATGCTCAAGGGCAACGCTAGAGAGGTCCTTGCCGCGCATGCTGCCCTGGTCCTGCCACCAGACGAAACCGCCACCCACCACAGCCAGCAGCAACAACAGGCTGACCCCGCGCAGGATATTGTGGGACAACCGTGAAGGCTCTTCGATACGCCCCAGCGAATGGACGTCGCTGCCTTTGGCGTGAGTGCCGGTGTAGCGATCGAAGGCTTCGACCAAGGCGGCCTGGTCCAGCTCCATCAACTTGGCATAGGCGCGAATGTAGCCTCGGGCGAAGGTATGCCCGGGCAGCTTGTCGAAGGCGCCGGTTTCCACATGGTTGAGCGAGCTGACAGTAAGATTGAGCTTGCGGGCCACCTCGGCTTGGGACCAGCCCCGTTTCTCACGGGCCAGGCGCAACAGCTCACCAGGGTTCTGGCCAGGCGCTACAGCTACTTCGGGATGCGCGGCGTTCATCGTTGCTCCGACAGGTATTGCTGATATTCCGGCGTACCGGGATAAAGTCGTTGTAATTGCTGCCCCAACTCGGCCACCGTGCCTTGTTCGTCGAACACCTTGGCAAGGCGGCTGCCCAGCAGCAGGCTCCGGGCATCGTGGCCACTCAACCGGCTGAAACGATCGTAGTAATCCCGGGCCGGCACATAATGCCTGTTTTCGTAGGACAACTCAGCCATTTCCAGCAACGCTTGTGGTTGTCGCTGGTTAAGCTGCAATGCTTTTTGCAAATAGGCGTGGGCCTGATCGCGCTGGCCGAGCCTCAAGGCTGTCAGGCCAAGGTTTTCATAAACCCGTGAACGCTCAGGATACAGGGTATCGGCGCTGGCAAGGCGAAACATCTGCTGCGCTTCGGCAAACCGCCCTTGAGCATAAAGGAAACTGCCGTAATTGTTGCGAATTCGCGTGGTGCCGGCACCCGCCGCGAGCGCTTGCTTGAAATGACGCTCCGCCAACAAAGGCTCGTCTTCGGCCTGATAGACCAATGCCAAGGCTGCATGCGCGTCGGCATCGTTGCCATCCAGCGCCAATGCCTTTGCCAAGGGCGCCTTGGCCTGGCCTAGCATCCCCTGTTGCAGGTAGCCCAGCCCCAGTTGCACATAAGCGCGCCCGGCCTCGACCCTGCGCTGTTCAGCCACCTGCGCATCGCTCCCTCCACCCGACATGCAGCCGGCGAGCAGCGAAAGCGCAAGGATCGGCAGCGCAGCGCGCAGGTTCATAGGCCAGCTCCGGTCAGTGGGCGGCCGGGCTGTCCGACCGCTCGGCGTCTGCCGACAGCTGCCGGACGGCGATGTAACGTTCGCTGCGCCGGGTGCGGTCATTGACCTGCCCCACCAGCTGACCGCAGGCTGCATCGATGTCATCACCGCGGGTGGTGCGCGTCGTCACGTTGTAGCCGCCGTGGTGCAGCAGGTCCTGGAAACGACGAATGGCGTTGTTGCTGGGGCGCTCGTAACCGGAGTGCGGGAACGGGTTGAATGGAATCAGGTTGATCTTGCACGGCACGTCGCGCAGCAGTTCGATCATCTGCGCCGCATGCTCGGGCTGGTCGTTGACGTCCTTGAGCAGGGTGTACTCGATGGTGAGCACACGCTTGCCACCCAGGGTCGCCATGTAACCCATGCACGAGTCGAGCAGCATCTTGAGCGGATACTTCTTGTTGATCGGTACCAGCTTGTTGCGCAGCTCGTCATTGGGCGCATGCAACGACAAGGCCAGGGACACATCGATGTGCTTGGCCAGCTCGTCGATCATCGGCACGACACCCGAGGTGGACAGGGTGACGCGACGCTTGGAGATGCCATAGCCCAGATCTTCCATCATGATCTTCATGGCGGCGATGACATTGTCGAAATTGAGCAGGGGTTCGCCCATGCCCATCATGACCACGTTGGTGATAGCGCGGTCGATCTTGGCAGGCACGGTCCCGAAGGATTTGTTCGCAAGCCACACCTGGCCGATCACTTCGGCGGCGGTGAGGTTGCTGTTGAAGCCTTGTTTACCGGTGGAGCAGAAGCTGCAGTCCAGGGCACAACCGGCTTGCGACGACACGCACAGGGTGCCGCGATCGTCGGTGGGAATGTAGACGGTTTCGACGCAGCTGCCAGAGGCAACGCGGATCACCCACTTGCGGGTGCCGTCTGCGGAAATGTCTTCGCTGACCACTTCCGGCGGGCGAATTTCGGCAACGGCCTCGAGCTTTTCACGCAAGACCTTGCCGACGTTCGTCATGGCGGCGAAATCATCGACGCCAAAGTGGTGAATCCATTTCATCACCTGACCGGCGCGGAAGCGCTTCTCTCCGATGGAATCGAAGAATTGTTCCATTTCCTGCAGGGTCAAACCCAGCAGGTTGATTTTGTCAGTCGATGTCGTCATGGATTCACCCTCACCCGTAAGCTTTCGCTTAGCGAGTGGTTACCTCGGTAGCAGCGAAGAAGTAAGCGATTTCGCGAGCGGCAGCAGCTTCGGAGTCCGAACCGTGAACGGCGTTGGCGTCGATGGACTCGGCGAAGTCGGCGCGGATGGTGCCGGCAGCTGCTTCTTTAGGGTTGGTAGCGCCCATCAGCTCACGGTTCTTGGCAATGGCGTTCTCGCCTTCCAGAACCTGAACGACAACCGGACCGGAAGTCATGAAGGCAACCAGGTCACCGAAGAAGCCGCGCTCGCGGTGCTCGGCGTAGAAGCCTTCGGCCTCGGCCTTGGACAGTTGCTTGATTTTCGAGGCAACGATTTTCAGGCCGGCTTCTTCGAAGCGAGTGGTGATCTTGCCGATGACGTTCTTGGCAACGGCGTCAGGCTTGATGATGGAGAAAGTACGTTGAACAGCCATGGAAAACTCCAGAATATGAGTGTTACGAAAAATTAAACCCGCGAATTATACGCGGGTTCCAGGGGATTGCCTAACCTGCGGTACGTGTTCAGTCGGCTTCGTCGATCCAGGCGGCCTGGATGGCCTCGAGTACCTTCTCGCCGGCGCGCGAAGGATCGTCGCTGAAGCCAGGCAATGCCACCACCCAGCGGTGCAAATCGACGAAATTCACATACCGAGGATCGACGTCCGGCTTGCTTTCTGCAAGCTCGATGGCGATATCAAGTACATCAATCCATTTCAGACTCATGTCCAGGACCTCAGTGCGGCGCTTCGGCAGCGTGGTTGAGCGAATACTTGGGGATCTCGATGGTGAGGTCCTGATCGGCTACCACCACCTGGCAACCCAGGCGCGACTGCGCTTCCAGGCCCCACGCCTTGTCCAGCATGTCTTCTTCGAGCTCGTCGGCTTCTTCGAGGGAATCGAAGCCCTTGCGCACGATGCAGTGGCACGTAGTGCAAGCCTTCACACCGCCGCAGGCGCTCTCCATCTCGATGTGATGGTCGTGGGCCAGCTCCAGGATGTTGGTGCCGGCAGGCACATCAACGGTCAGCCCTTCCGGGCAGAACTTCTCATGCGGCAGGAATGTCACCAGCGGCATCGGTTACTCCTCGATCTCATTCAGGTTGCGCCCGGCCAGTGCGGCTTTGACCGTCGAATCAAGGCGTCGGGCGGCAAATGCGTCGGTCACCTGCGACAGACGCTTGGTCTGTTGCTCGATGGCAGCGCCATCGGTGCCCGCCAGCAAATCACGTAGTTCTTGCATCTGGAATTCAATGGCATGGCGCTCTTCTTCGCTGAGCAAGCGCTGACCATCGGCGTCCAGGGCGCCCTGCACCGCTTCGAGCAGCCGCTCGGCGTCCACCTGGTGCTCACGCAACTGGCGGGCCTGCTTGTCGATACCGGCATGCTCGAAAGAGTCCTTGAGCATGCGCGCGATTTCGCCATCGGTCAGGCCGTAGGACGGCTTGACCTGAATGCTGGCTTCCACGCCCGATGCCAGTTCGCGGGCAGCGACGCTGAGCAGGCCGTCGGCATCGACCTGGAAGGTGACGCGAATTTTCGCCGCCCCTGCCACCATGGCCGGGATGCCGCGCAGTTCAAAGCGCGCCAGTGACCGGCAATCGCTGATCAGTTCGCGCTCGCCCTGCAGCACATGGATCATCATGGCCGACTGGCCGTCTTTGTAGGTGGTGAATTCCTGAGCGCGCGCCACCGGGATGGTGGTGTTGCGCGGGATCACTTTCTCCATGAGCCCGCCCATGGTCTCAAGGCCCAGCGACAGTGGAATCACATCGAGTAGCAACAGCTCGCCGCCTTCGCGACGATTGCCGGCCAGGGTATCGGCCTGGATCGCGGCACCGATGGCCACGACCTGATCGGGGTCGATGGAGGTCAGCGGGCTACGACCGAACAGGCCACCGACGGCATCGCGAACACGAGGCACGCGCGTGGAGCCACCAACCATGACCACGGCGCTCACGTCCTCGAGCTCGACACCGCTGTCACGCACGGCACGGCGGCAGGCCTTAAGGCTGCGCGCCACCAGCGGCTCGATCATCGCATCGAAACCGGCACGGGTGAGCTCACCCTGCCAGGCGCCATGGGTGACGCTCACCACCTCGGCATCGGTCAACGCTTCCTTGGCGGCGCAAGCGGTCTGCAGCAGCGCACGCTGGGTAGCCGGATCAAGGTCGGAGGACAGGCCCGCCTGCTCGATGATCCAGCCTGCAATGGCGTGGTCGAAGTCATCGCCACCCAGGGCGGTATCGCCGCCGGTGGCCAGCACCTCGAACACCCCCGCCGTCAGGCGCAGGATGGAGATATCGAAGGTACCGCCACCCAGGTCGTAGATGGCGACCACGCCCTCGGCGTTCTGGTCAAGGCCATAGGCCACGGCGGCAGCAGTGGGCTCGTTGAGCAGACGCAGTACGTTCAGGCCAGCCAGGCGTGCCGCATCCTTGGTGGCTTGGCGCTGGGCGTCGTCGAAATAGGCTGGAACGGTGATCACCGCACCTACCAGTTCACCTCCCAACGTCGCCTCGGCACGCTCGCGCAGCACCTTGAGGATGTCTGCCGACACCTGCACCGGGCTCTTGGGGCCCTGTACCGTGTCGATGAAGGGCATGTGCGATTCGCCACCGACGAAGCGGTAGGGCAACTGCTCGCCCAACTGCTTGACGTCGGCCAGGCCGCGACCCATCAGGCGCTTGACCGACAGCACGGTGTTCAGTGGATCGCTGGAGGCGGCGTCACGCGCTGCTTGCCCGACGTCGCTGCCGCCAGCTTCGAGGTAACGCACCGCCGAAGGCAGAATCACATTACCTTGCGCATCGGGCAGGGGCTCGCTGACGCCACTGCGCAATGCAGCAACCAGAGAATTGGTGGTGCCCAGGTCAATCCCTACCGCCAGGCGGCGCTCATGGGGCTGGGGCGTTTGACCGGGTTCGGCAATCTGCAATAGGGCCATGCTTATCTGAATACCTTAGGTGCCATCACGGGCAGCACCGGGTTAATCGTCGAGGCGCTCTTCCAGTTGGCGCACTTCTTGGGCGAGCTTGTCGAGGAATTGCATGCGGCGCATCAGGCGTTCGGCCTGTTCACGCGCGTCGGCAACATCCCAGCAGGCGGCGAAATCCTCGTTGAGCGTGTCCTGAGCAGCCTTCAGGCGCTTCTTGAACACGGCCACGCCATCGAGGTCGGCTTCGTCCTGGAGGTCTTCGAGCTCTTCACGCCACTGCATCTGTTGCAACAGGAAATCCGGATCATGGACCGTGACCTCCTGCGGCACTTCGTGGCCACCGATCGCCAACAGGTAGCGCGCACGGCGTGGCGCACTGCGCAGCGTCTGGTAGGCGTCGTTGAGGGCAGCGGATTTCTCCAGCGCGGAGCGTTGCTCGCGCTCGGAGGCGTCGGCAAACCGATCAGGATGGACTTCGCGGGCCAGCTCGCGGTAGCGAGTGGCCAGCATCTCCAGGTCCAGTCGAAAACTCGGCTGCAAGTCAAACAGTGCAAAGTGACAAGGAGTACCCACGGCCGGCCTCAGACGTTGAAGCTTTCGCCGCAGCCACACTCACCGCGCACGTTGGGGTTGTTGAACTTGAACCCTTCGTTCAACCCTTCCTTGACGAAGTCCAGCTCGGTGCCGTCAAGATAAACCAGGCTCTTGGGATCGATGATCACCTTGACGCCATGGTTCTCGAACACCTGGTCCTCGCCAGCCAGCTCGTCGACGAACTCCAGCACGTAGGCCAGGCCCGAGCAACCGGTGGTGCGTACGCCAAGGCGAATGCCTTCACCCTTGCCACGCCCTTCCAGGGAACGCCGCACATGGTTGGCGGCGGCTTCTGTCATGCTGATAGCCATGAGAACTCCTTACCTTGCAACGGGCGACGTTAGATCAAGCCTTTCTTCTGCTTGTAATCGCGAACAGCAGCCTTGATGGCATCTTCGGCGAGTACCGAGCAGTGGATCTTGACCGGCGGCAACGCCAGTTCTTCAGCCAGCTGCGTGTTCTTGATGGTCTCGGCTTCGTCCAGAGTCTTGCCCTTCATCCACTCGGTGGCCAGGGAGCTGGAAGCGATGGCCGAACCGCAGCCGTAGGTCTTGAACTTGGCGTCTTCGATCACGCCCTGCTCGTTGACCTTGATCTGCAGGCGCATCACGTCGCCACACGCCGGTGCGCCGACCATGCCGGTGCCGACATCCGGGTCCTCTGCATTCATCTTGCCGACGTTGCGCGGGTTTTCGTAGTGGTCGATGACCTTTTCACTGTATGCCATGGTGCAATTCCTTCCTCATCAGGGAGCCGCTCTTGCCGGCGACTGCTTAGTGGGCGGCCCACTCGATCTTGGAGATGTCGACGCCGTCTTTGTACATGTCCCAGAGTGGGGACAGTTCACGCAGCTTGTTCACGGCCTCGCAGACTTTCTGCGCGGCGTAGTCAACTTCTTCTTCGGTGGTGAAACGGCCGAAGGAGAAGCGGATGGAGCTGTGTGCCAGCTCGTCGTTACGGCCCAGTGCACGCAGCACGTAGGACGGCTCGAGCGAGGCGGAGGTGCACGCCGAGCCGGACGAGACGGCGATGTCCTTGAGCGACATCAGCAGCGATTCGCCCTCGACATAGTTGAAGCTCAGGTTCAGGTTGTGCGGCACGCGAGCAGTCAGGCTGCCGTTGACGTACAGCTCTTCGAGGCTGGAGACCTGCTTGAAGAAGCGGTCGCTCAAGGCCTTGATGCGTGCGTTTTCAGCCGCCATGTCCTGCTTGGCAATGGCGAATGCCTCGCCCATGCCGACAATCTGGTGAGTCGGCAGCGTACCCGAACGCATGCCGCGCTCATGACCGCCGCCGTGCATGGCTGCCTCAAGGCGTACCCGCGGCTTGCGGCTGACATAGAGCGCGCCGATCCCCTTGGGGCCGTAGACCTTGTGCGCGGAGAACGACATCAGGTCGACCTTGAGCTTCTGCAGGTCGATTTCGACCTTGCCGGCAGACTGAGCGGCATCGACATGGAACAGCACGCCGCGCGAACGGGTCAGTTCACCGATGGCGGCGATGTCGTTGATCGAGCCGACTTCGTTGTTCACGTGCATCAGCGACACCAGGATAGTGTCGTCACGCAGGACCGCCTCGACCATGGCCGGGGTGACGATGCCATCTTCGCCCGGCTCCAGGTAGGTGACCTCGAACCCCTCACGCTCGAGCTGGCGAGCGGTATCGAGTACCGCCTTGTGCTCGATCTTGGAGGTGATGATGTGCTTGCCCTTGGTCTGATAGAAGTGCGCAACACCCTTCAGGGCCAGGTTGTCGGACTCGGTGGCACCGCTGGTCCAGACGATTTCGCGCGGATCGGCATTGATCAGCTCAGCGACCTGACGGCGACCGTTCTCGACCGCTTCCTCGGCCTTCCAGCCAAACACATGGGAACGCGAAGCCGGGTTACCGAAGTTACCGTCGGCCGTCAGGCACTCGGCCATCTTCTGGGCTACGCGTGGATCGACCGGGGTGGTCGCGGAGTAATCGAGGTAGATCGGCAACTTCATTTTTCTCTCCTATCAGGCGGTGGCGTCGCTCGTCGTCCCGAAGGATCAATCGACGGCGGACGTCTCAATCTTGTCCAGCGGGGCAGACAGACCGGCGACGCGACGCAGGTCCTGGCGCTGGGCGACTTCCTGCACCTCGCGGCGCATGACGAGGTCGGCCAGACTGATGCCACTGAGGAACTCGTGGATCTGCTGACTGAGGTCGCACCACAGGTGGTGGGTCAGGCAGGTATCACCGGCATGGCAGTCCCCGAGCCCTTGGCAGCGGGTGGCATCGACCGATTCGTTGACCGCGTCGATGACCTGGGCGACCTGGATGGTTTCCATGCCGCGCGACAGCTGATAGCCGCCACCGGGGCCGCGAACACTGGAAACCAGGCTGCTGCGGCGCAGCTTGGCGAACAGCTGTTCCAGATAGGAAAGGGATATGCCCTGGCGCTCGGAGATGTCGGCCAAAGACACCGGCCCATGCTGCGCGTGCAACGCCAGGTCGAGCATGGCAGTCACGGCGTATCGGCCTTTGGTAGTCAGTCGCATGGCTATTGGGTACCACGGGAGTTACGGGATGTGTGCAAGTATGCGATTCCCGAGCATTTAAGTCAACTATTAGACCTAGTGCCTTAGTCGGGTTTGCATGAGGGGAGGCGGCCGCGATTGTAGCAGACACGGGGGCGATAACACACGCCCCTGTGCCAGACACCGCGCCTGGCGCGGCGGGATCAATGCGGCTGGATGTCGCGCTTGGCCAACTGCGCCTGTTCGGTGAAGTCATCTTCTGGCAGCGCAGGAAGCTCCTTGGCACAGTAATCGCTGCCCATTCGCGTGAGCGCCCCGCACATACCCTCCAGGCGCTCATCGACGGCCTGCAGATGATCGAGCATCTGGCCAATGGCGCGGGCGACCGGGTCAGGCATATCGCCACTGACCCCATAGGCATCGAAACCGATCTTCTCGGCCATGGCCTTGCGCCGTGCCTCGACATCGCCCTGCTCGTCCTTGACGATGATGCGCCCGGGGATGCCGACAGCCGTCGCACCGGCGGGCACGGCCTTGGTCACGACCGCGTTGGAACCGATCTTGGCCCCAGCACCCACGGTGAATGGCCCCAGCACCTTCGCCCCTGCCCCGACCACCACGCCATCTTCGAGCGTTGGATGGCGCTTGCCTTTATTCCAGCTGGTGCCGCCCAGCGTTACGCCTTGGTAGAGCGTGACGTCGTCACCAATCTCGGCGGTTTCGCCAATGACGATGCCCATGCCGTGGTCGATGAAGAACCGCCGACCGATGGTGGCGCCCGGGTGAATCTCGATACCGGTCAACCAGCGACCGAAGTTGGACACCAAGCGTGCCAGCCACTTGAAATCCCGCCGCCACAGGGCATTGCCCAACCGGTGCAGCCAGATGGCATGCATGCCGGGGTAGCAGGTCAGCACCTCGAAAGCGTTGCGCGCCGCCGGGTCACGGTGGAATACACTTTGAATATCTTCACGCAGACGTTCCAGCATCTGTCAGTCCTTCCGTTTATGCGGCTCACCCCGGACCACCTTCTGGGTCTCGGTAAGAATGCCGCGCAAAATGCTCATTTCCGTGCGCTCCACTGCCACCCGACCGTATAGCCGGCGAAGACGCGGCATCAGGTGCTTGGGCTTGTCGGGGTCAAGGAAGCCAATGCCAACCAGGGTTTTCTCCAGGTGGTCGTAGAACAGCTCCATCTCATCCATGGTCGCCAAGGCATCGGCGTCGGGCTTCTCGACCTGGGCCGGCGAGCGGTCGGTCGCAAGGCTGGCCAGGCGCACTTCATAGGCAAGCACCTGAACGGCGGCGGCCAGGTTCAGCGAACTGAATTCCGGGTTGGACGGAATATGCACATGGAAGTGACATCGCTGTAGCTCTTCGTTGGTCAGCCCGGCATGCTCGCGCCCGAACACCAGGGCGATCTGCTCGCCCCCGGCGGCGTGCTGCACTGCCTTGTCGCCGCACTCACGAGGGCCGATGAGCGGCCATGGGATGCTGCGCTCGCGTGCGCTGGTGCCCATCACCAGGTTGCAGCCGACCAGCGCCTGCTCCAGGCTGTCGACAACGACGGCGTCATTGAGCACATCGTCCGCGCCGGAGGCGCGAGCACTGGCCTCTTCGGCAGGAAACTGCCTGGGCTGCACCAGCACCAGACGCGACAAGCCCATGTTCTTCATGGCGCGCGCAGCGCCGCCGATATTGCCGGGGTGGCTGGTATTGACCAGCACGACACGAATATTCTGCAGCAAGGTCTCGTGCTCACAGTGGCGGAAATCAGGGCCTGGAATCTTACAGAACCGACAGGCGTAACGCCACGCACGCGAATGCGCACTTCTGCCGCCCTATTTTTCTGATAGAATGTTCGGCTTTCTTCTTTAACATCTCCAGGTGACCCGCCCATGCAGCCTATGCTGAATATCGCCCTGCGCGCCGCTCGCAGCGCCAGTGAACTGATCTTCCGCTCCATCGAACGCCTGGATAGCATCAAGGTCGATGAGAAAGAGGCCAAGGACTACGTTTCCGAAGTCGATCGTGCCGCCGAACAGAGCATCGTCAATGCTCTGCGCAAGGCCTACCCGAACCACTCCATCCTGGGCGAGGAAACCGGCCTGCACGCCGGCTCCGGCGAAGAAGGCAAGGACTACCTGTGGGTCATCGACCCGCTGGACGGCACCACCAACTTCCTGCGCGGCATCCCGCACTTCGCCGTCAGCATCGCCTGCAAGTACCGTGGCCGCCTCGAACACGCCGTGATCGTCGACCCGGTTCGCCAGGAAGAATTCACCGCCAGCCGTGGCCGTGGCGCCCAGCTCAATGGTCGCCGCCTGCGCGTCAGCTCGCGTACCAGCCTGGACGGCGCCCTGCTGGGCACCGGCTTCCCGTTCCGGGACAATCAGATGGCCGACCTGGACAACTACCTGGGCATGTTCCGTAGCCTGATCGGCCAGACCGCCGGCATCCGCCGCGCTGGCTCAGCGAGCCTGGACCTGGCCTATGTTGCCGCAGGCCGTTTCGATGCATTCTGGGAGTCGGGCCTTTCCGAATGGGACATGGCCGCAGGCGTGCTCCTGATTCAGGAAGCGGGCGGCCTGGTGAGCGACTTCAATGGCGGCCATGACTTCCTCGACAAAGGTCACATCGTCGCCGGCAACATCAAGTGCTTCAAGGCAGTACTGACTGCCATCCAACCGCACCTGCCAGAAAGCATGAAGCGTTGAACATTTGACGCAGGAAAACAAAAGCACCCCTCGGGGTGCTTTTTTCATGCCTGCAAGCCATGCATCAGTGGCGCCGGCACAGGGCCAACGCCGGCAGCAAGATCACTGACCCGCGTCGCTGAGAATCAACTTGCCGTTCTTGTCCACCGGAATGGTGGGCCCTGGCTCACGATTCATTTTCACCTGGCCGACCTGATCGCCGATGGTGTACTTGACGTTGTAGCCCACCACTTTTTCACTGACGTCATTGACCGTGTTGCAGCGGGTTTGGGTCGTGGTATAGGTGTCACGCTGCTGCATGCCCTCCTGCACCTTGTTGCCCGCATAACCACCACCCACCGCACCGGCCACGGTCGCGATTTTCTTGCCGGTGCCGCCGCCGATCTGGTTGCCCAACAGGCCACCGGCCAGCGCGCCGACCACGGTGCCGGCGATTTGATGCTGATCCTTGACTGGCGCTTGGCGAGTAACGGTCACGTCCTTGCACACTTCGCGCGGGATCTTGACCTGCTGCTTGATCGGCTGCACGTCGGTGACCTGAGCATACTCAGGCCCTTTGTTCACCAAGCTGTAGGTCGCCACAGCACCTCCGGCAGTGACACCGACAGCACCTAGCACCGCACCCACCAGCATTGATTTATTCACGTGAACCTCCTGATCGTACATACGGGACTTGGCCCGCTTTCTCCTTGCCTTGGAGCAAAAAAAAGGGCGCGAGTTCAACACTCGCGCCCTTTCGTCCGCCAAGCGGAGCGTCAGTGGGTCATGGACGGTCGTCCACACCCTCGGTCTTGGCCGGCGGAATCAGGTCTTCACTGTTCAGGTTGAGCCAGATCAGCACCACGTTGGCGATATAGATCGACGAGTAGGTACCGGCCATGACGCCGATGAACAGTGCCAGCGAGAAGCCAAACAGGTTGTCACCGCCGAAGAACAGCAAGGCAGCAATGGCCAGCAAAGTGGACACCGAAGTCGCCACGGTACGCAGCAACGTCTGGGTGGTGGAGACGTTGATGTTTTCGATCAGAGACGCCTTGCGCATGACCCGGAAGTTCTCGCGCACCCGGTCGAACACGACAATGGTGTCGTTGAGCGAGTAGCCGATAATGGCCAGCACCGCCGCCAGCACCGTCAGGTCGAAGGTGATCTGGAAGAACGACAGAATGCCCAGGGTCACGATCACGTCGTGGATCAGCGAGATGATGGCCCCCACAGCGAATTTCCACTGGAAGCGGAACGCCAGGTAGATAAGGATGCCACCCAGCGCCAGGAGCATGCCCATGCCGCCCTGGTCACGCAGCTCTTCACCCACCTGCGGGCCGACGAACTCGACACGCTTGACGGTGGCAGGGTTGTCACCGCCTGCCTTCTGCAGGGCCGCGGCTACCTTGTTGCCCAGCTGCGGGTCGTCACCCGGCATGCGCACGAGCAGGTCGGTGGTGGCACCGAAGCTCTGCACCACTGCTTCGTGAAAACCCGACTCGACCAGCTCGGCCCGCACCGCCTTGAGATCGGCCGGGCGCTCGTAGGTCAGCTCGATCAATGTGCCGCCGGTGAAGTCCAGGCCAAAGTTCAGGCCCTTTTGCCACCAGCTGAACAGGGCCAGCACGGTGAGCAGTACGGTGACGCCGAAGGCGACATTGCGTACGCCCATGAAATTGATGGTTTTCATCGCAGCTCCCTCAAACCCACAGCTTCTTGATGTCACGCCCGCCACAGGTCAGGTTGACCATTGCGCGGGTCACCATGACGGCGGTGAACATCGAGGTGAAAATCCCGAGGGACATGGTGACCGCAAAGCCCTTGACCGGGCCGGTACCCATGGCGAACAGGATACCGCCGACCAGCAGGCTGGTCAGGTTGGCGTCGATGATCGCGGTATAGGCGCGGTTGAAACCTTCATGGATGGCGCGCTGCACCGACATGCCGGCTTTGAGCTCTTCGCGGATACGCGAGAAGATCAGTACGTTGGCGTCCACCGCCATACCCATGGTCAGCACGATACCGGCAATACCCGGCAGGGTAAGGGTGGCGCCAAGCAACGACATCAGGGCCAGCAGCAGCACCATGTTACCCGCCAGGGCGATGGTGGCTATGACACCGAAGCCGCGGTAGATGGCAATGATGAACAACGAGACGAACAGCATACCCCACAGCGAGGCGTCGATGCCCTTGGTGATGTTGTCGGCACCCAGGCTTGGGCCGATGGTACGCTCTTCGGCAAAGTACATCGGTGCGGCCAGGCCACCAGCACGCAGCAGCAAAGCCAGCTCGGACGATTCGCCCTGGCCGTTCAGCCCCGTGATACGGAACTGGCTACCCAGCGGCGACTGGATGGTCGCCAGGCTGATGATCTTCTTCTCTTCCTGGAAGCTCTGGACCGCAACGTCCTTCTCGACACCGTCGACCGTCTGCTTCACGTAGCGCGTGACAGGCTTCTGCTCGATGAAGATCACCGCCATGCTGCGACCGACGTTGCTGCGGGTAGCGCGGCTCATCAGTTCGCCGCCATGCCCGTCCAAACGAATGTTCACCTGCGGGCGGCCATGCTCATCGAAGCTGGCCTGGGCGTCGGTCACCTGGTCACCGGTGATGATCAGGCCACGCTCGACGGGCGCCGAACGCCCCCCTTCACGGAACTCGAACACTTCGGTGGTGGCTTTGGACGCGCCCGGCTCGGCACCGAAACGGAACTCCAGGTTCGCCGTCTTGCCCAGGATACGCTTGGCTTCGGCAGTGTCCTGCACACCCGGCAGCTCGACCACGATGCGGTTGGCGCCCTGGCGCTGCACCAGTGGCTCGGCGACGCCCAGCTCGTTGACACGGTTGCGCACGGTGGTGAGGTTCTGCTTGATCGAGTATTCGCGAATCTCGGCCACTTTCGCCTGAGACAGCGCCAGACGCAGCACGGCGAGGTCGTTGCGCTCGGTGGTGGTCAGGTCGAAATCGTTGAAATTCTTGCGGATCAGGGCGCGTGCCTGTTCGCGTGTAGCATTGTCAGCAAAGCCGAGCATGATGCCGCCGTCCTGCTGCGGCAGGCTGCGGTAGCGGACCCGCTCCTTGCGCAGCAAGGTCTTGACCTCGCCTTCGTAGACTTTCATGCGGGCGCTCATGGCCTTGTCCATGTCCACTTCAAGCAGGAAGTGCACGCCACCGGACAGGTCCAGGCCCAGCTTCATGGGGCTGGCACCCAGGTTGCGCAACCACTGCGGGGTGGTTTGTGCCAGGTTCAGCGCCACGACATAGTCATCGCCCAGCGCCTTGCGCACCACATCCTTGGCGGGCAGCTGGTCTTCCTGATTGGTCAGACGAATCAGGCCACTGCCCTTCTCACCCAGGCTCACGCCTTTGACTGCGATGTTCGCCTCGACCAGCGCCTTGCTGACGCGATCGAGATCGGCCTGGTTGACCTGCAGCGCCGAGCTGGCACCGCTGATCTGCACGGCCGGGTCATCCGGGTAGAGGTTGGGAGCGGAATAAATGAAACCGATCGCCAGCACCAGCAGGATCAGTGCGTATTTCCACAGAGGGTATTTGTTCAGCATCACGCCGCCCGTTCAAGACGCGGGGCGCGTTGCGCGCCCCGACTGGAAAAATGAAACCGGTAACTCAGATAGCCTTGAGCGTACCTTTTGGCAGGGTCGCGGCAATGGCGCCCTTCTGGAACTTCAGCTCGACAGTGTCGGACACTTCCAGCACCACGAAATCATCGGCCACTTTGACGATCTTGCCGGCGATACCGCCGTTGGTGACAACTTCGTCACCTTTTTGCAAGTTGCCCAGCAGGTTCTTCTGCTCTTTGGCGCGCTTGGCCTGTGGACGCCAGATCATCAGGTAGAAGATGACCAGGAAACCAACCAGGAAAATCCACTCGAAACCAGTACCGGCGGGGCCGGCGGCAGGGGCTGCAGCGTCCGCGTATGCGGCGGGGATCAAGAAGCTCATGGGTGCACTCCTAATGCAAATATTTTAATAATGGATGCAGACAGTCAGTCCAAGGGCGGTACAACAAGCCCGCGCTTGGCGTAGAAGGCGTCGACGAAGGCGGCCAATTTACCTTGTTGAATAGCCTCGCGTAAACCGGCCATCAAGCGCTGGTAATGGCGCAAGTTATGGATGGTATTCAACATGCTGCTGAGCATTTCGCCGCACTTGTCCAGGTGATGCAGATAGGCGCGGGAGAAGTTGCTGCAGGTGTAGCAGTCACAGGTCGGATCCAGTGGCGATTCATCATGGCGATGGAACGCGTTGCGGATCTTGATCACCCCCGTGTCGACGAACAGGTGGCCGTTGCGCGCATTGCGCGTAGGCATCACGCAGTCGAACATGTCGACGCCGCGGCGCACACCCTCAACGAGATCCTCCGGTTTGCCTACCCCCATAAGGTAACGAGGTTTGTCAGCCGGCATTTGCCCTGGCAAGTAGTCCAGCACCTTGATCATCTCGTGCTTGGGCTCACCCACCGACAGGCCGCCAATGGCCAGGCCGTCGAAGCCGATGTTCTCGAGCCCCTCCAGCGAGCGCATGCGCAGGTCCTGGTACATGCCGCCCTGAACGATGCCGAACAGCGCGGCGGTGTTGTCGGCATGGGCGTTCTTCGAGCGCTGGGCCCAGCGCAGCGACAGCTCCATGGAGGTACGAGCGATGTCGTGCTCGGCAGGGTACGGGGTGCACTCGTCGAAGATCATCACCACGTCCGAGCCCAGGTCGCGTTGCACCTGCATGGATTCCTCCGGGCCCATGAACACCTTGGAGCCGTCCACGGGAGAGGCGAAGGTCACGCCTTCTTCCTTGATCTTGCGCATGGCGCCCAGGCTGAAGACCTGGAAGCCACCGGAATCGGTAAGAATCGGGCCTTTCCACTGCATGAAATCGTGCAGGCCGTTGTGCTTCTTGATTACCTCGGTGCCTGGGCGCAGCCACAGGTGGAAGGTATTGCCCAGGATCATCTCGGCGCCAATGGCCTCGATGTCACGGGGCAGCATGCCCTTGACCGTGCCATAGGTGCCCACCGGCATGAACGCCGGGGTTTCGACCGTGCCACGGGGGAAGGTGATGCGGCCACGACGGGCCTTGCCGTCGGTGGCCAGCAGTTCGAAGGACATTCGGCAGGTGCGACTCATGCTTGCTCCTCGGGGCCGCGAGGCGCCGGATTGCGGGTGATGAACATGGCATCACCGTAACTGAAGAAGCGGTACCCCTGCTCGACCGCCGCCGCGTAGGCAGCCATGGTCTCGGGGTAACCGGCGAAGGCCGAGACCAGCATCAGCAGCGTGGACTCGGGCAGGTGGAAGTTGGTGACCAGCGCATCGACCACGTGGAACGGGCGACCGGGGTAGATGAAGATATCGGTGTCACCGCTGAAGGGCTTGAGCTGGCCATCACGGGCGGCGCTTTCGAGCGACCGCACACTGGTGGTGCCCACGGCGATCACACGCCCGCCACGGGCGCGGCAGGCCTCGATGGCATCGACCACAGCCTGGCTCACTTCGAGCCATTCCTTATGCATGTGGTGGTCTTCGATCTTGTCGACCCGCACTGGCTGGAATGTGCCGGCCCCCACGTGGAGGGTAACGAACGCCTGCTCTACCCCCTTGGCGGCGATCTGCTCGAGCAGTGCTTCGTCGAAATGCAGGCCCGCCGTGGGGGCGGCGACAGCACCTGCCTTTTCGGCGTAGACCGTCTGGTAGCGCTCCCGGTCGGCGCCTTCGTCAGGGCGATCGATGTAGGGCGGCAGCGGCATGTGACCAACCCGGTCGAGCAGCGGCAACACCTCTTCGGTAAAACGCAGCTCGAACAAGGTGTCATGGCGCGCGACCATTTCAGCTTCACCACCGCCGTCCACCAGAATGACCGCGCCCACTTTGGGCGCCTTGCTCGCCCGCACGTGAGCCAGCACGCGATGGCTGTCGAGCACGCGCTCGACCAGCATTTCAAGCTTGCCCCCGGACGCCTTCTGGCCGAACAGCCGTGCCGGAATGACCCGGGTGTTGTTGAACACCATCAGGTCGCCAGGGCGCAGGTAGCCGAGCAGATCGGGGAATTGTCGGTGCTCGAGTGCACCGCTTGGCCCATCGAGCACCAGCAGGCGGCTGCCATGGCGCTCGGCCAATGGATGGCGGGCGATCAGGGAATCGGGAAGTTCGAAGGAGAAATCGGCAACGCGCATGATGATGTTCGGTTCGGCAGGGCTGGGAAGTTTAGCCCAAGGAATGAAAATTGACCATGAAAGACGATTGACCGACCGACGGCACCTCTCTATACTGCGCGCCACGCCCTGATGGCGGAATTGGTAGACGCGGCGGATTCAAAATCCGTTTTCGAAAGGAGTGGGAGTTCGAGTCTCCCTCGGGGCACCAAATCCGAAAAGCCGACCTTAAATGGTCGGCTTTTTTTTGCGCCGTGAAAACCGCTCAGTGCATCACATTTGCCTGGCGTCAGCCCATTGATTCGCTGGTGCCTGACCATGCAGCAATGCTATTGGCCAGTGGCCATACCCGCCGCCTACCCTCACTTCGTCGGATAAAAGCCGAACGCATTGCCTAACTGATGGCATTTAGCCATAGTGCGGCTCCCCTCAACCCCCTCCTCTTGTGTGATCAATGAAAACAACCGCGCCCTGTATGGCGGCAATGATGCTGCTGAGTGGGTGCAATGGAGTGCCAACGTCCTACGTTTCAGACCCGGTCTACAGTCAAGCTTTCGTGGTGACGTCCGGAGCGCCGCTGCCCATGCTGCTGATGGCAAGCGCCATCCAGTGGAATGCGGATTATGCAGTCACCGCCAAACACACCCCTTTCCTGCGCAACGTGGTCCATGAAGGCCTGGGCGATGTGGTGTTCTTCAAGCACAAGGCCAGTGAAATACCGCGTTGGCGTCAATATGTGCCTGGAGAAGCGGTGACGGCGGTGGGTTACAACAGCTTGATGATGCCCGTGCAGGGCAAGGGCCACGCGCTCTCGTCACTGGTCCGGCTCGATGGCACCCCTGGCAGCGTGTTCTATTCGGTGCACGACGGGCCGATCACCAAGGGGATGTCTGGCGGCCCGGTATTCGCCGATGACGGTAACGTGGTAGGCATCAACATCGCCATCATCCCCACCAGCGGCATTGATGCCGTCAGGCGACCGGATCTGGTGGGCAAGGACCGGGTCAGTGTGTTCATGTCCTTCAGCGAGATCGACAAGGAGTGGCGGCGCTACCAGTACATGCTGGCGCGCAAGTCCAAGCCTCAGGCCCCAACGTCGGTCAAAGGCTTTGTGGCTGTGGCTGCAAAACCCTGATCAGGCGGGTTCAGAGGCCTGGGGCGCCAGGACGATGCAATTTCGCCCGGCGCGCTTGGCGGCATACAACGCCATATCGGCGGCATGCAGCCAGGCTTGGGCATCGGTAATACCTGCATGGTAAGGGGCGATACCGATGCTCAGGCTCAAGTTAAGGTGCGGCAGCGCTGGGTCGCGGAACGCCTCCACGGCCAGGCGCAGCCGCTCAAGCACTTCCCTTGCCTGCCCTGGCGTCGTGTCAGGCAGCATCACGCAGAATTCGTCCCCGCCATAGCGCGCCGCAGGGTCATGCTTGCGCAAGTGCAAGGAAAGCGTGGCACTGATCACCCGCAGGATATTGTCACCCACCTGATGGCCATGACGGTCATTGATCTGCTTGAAGTGGTCGACGTCGATCAGGGCAAGGCAACTGCTCCCTGTGCTAGCTCGGCAACGTGCAAATTCGCGCAGCAGCAGTTCCTGCCACGCCCCGTGATTGCGCAAGCCCGTGAGGCTGTCGGTCTGGCTCAGGCGGGCCAGTGCACGTTTATGCTGGCCCAACTGGACGGTCACCTGATAGCAGATCATGCCGATGGCCATGGGGTAGATCAGCAGGATCGGCAGGCACGCCAGCATCTGCGCCTGCGTGGTGGCCGGAAAAAGCGGCGGCGCGAACAGCCATAGGCCCAGGGCGATGCCGACACCCTGGGCAAGTACCGTTTTCATGAATAGGGGCCAGCCACCGGCCGCAATCTTGTCCATGGCGATCATCGACAGGATGATCACGCTGGGCAGTGGGTTGAGCCCCATGACACCCGCCCAGCAACCCCCGGCGAAGCCATCGACCACCAAGTTGCGCTGCTCGGCCTTGTAGGGCTGGGCGGATACCCGAGCAATCTGAAACGCCAGGTGCGGCCAGACAAAACCGTGTGCCAGTAACAGCGCCCACACCCATCCCCCTGGCTGCAATGGCGCGATTCCGATCATCACACAAAAGAAGCCTAGGCCAGTTCCGATGGCGCGTGGGGCATACATGCGTTTGGCGAAGGAAAGGCCCGTGCCGGTGCGCTCGATCATGGTGGGATACCGAGAAGATAAGGCTGAAGGTGCACGGTACAACTGCGAAGCATGTGCATGCTGAGGCAAGGCATTGTGCCACCATCCAAATCAGGCCGGCAAACGCGTCTGGATGAAATGCACTCCCCATTCGGATGTCACGCCAGCACCTGTCAGCCCCACATGCGTTGCAACAACCTCCTGCAGAACCTTCGGCGCGAGCCGACGTCCCATCCAAGGTCCTGAACCCTTTAAGGTGCGCCATTTGAAAGACGTCATCATCCGCAAATACCGCTTGGTCGTGAAAACCTTCGGCTACATCGGTTGGTCACTGTTCTGGCTGCTGATCTGGGACGTACTGGTCACTATTGATTTCATGCTCTTTCTCAACAGCAAGTTCACTCTGCCCCTGATACCGCTTTCGCTGATGGGTTCGGCGCTGGTTGTGCTGGTAAGCTTTCGTAACAGCAGCGCCTACAACCGCTGGTGGGAGGCACGTACTTTGTGGGGTGCCCTGGTCAACAGTTCCCGCAGCTTTGCCCGCCAGACGCTGACCCTGATCGATGACCCCGACGAGGGGCTCAATCCGGTCAAGGCGACCCTGCTGCGTCGGCACATCGCCTACATCAACTGCCTGGCAGCGCACCTGAAAGGGGAGAAATGCCCGCAGGAGCTGGTGGCGTTTATCCCTGAGGCAGAATTCGAGCGGCACCACGGCTCCAACAATTTTGCCAATGACATCTTGAGTGGTTCGGCCGCGTTACTGGCCAGGGAATATCAGGAGGGCCGGCTGGACAGCATCCGCTTGGCTCGCCTTGAGTCCACGCTGGTGGACTTGTCCAATGCACAAGGGGGCATGGAGCGAATCGCCAATACGCCACTGCCCTACCCTTATGTTTATTTCCCCCGGTTGTTCATCACGCTGTTCTGCTTGATCGTACCGGTCGGCCTGGTGGAGTCGCTGGAGTGGTTCACGCCCCTGGCCTCCACGGTTGTAGGCTTCATGCTGCTGGCGATCGAGCGCATCGGTACCGACTTGCAGAGCCCATTCCGCTTCAGCGAACACCAGATCCAGATGGATACCATCTGCGAGACGATCGAGCGCAACCTGGAATCGATGCAGCGCGGGGCGCAATCGGCCGAGGCCGTGAGCGCTTGAGAACAGGCAGCGGCCGCAGGGCCGCTGGCCTGATCAGGCCCTTACGAAACGCTGGCGCAGTACATCACTGAGCGCATCGACCAGGAACACCAGCACCAGCATCCCGATGATCACCGTACTGGCCTGGGCTTCCTGAAACAGACTCAAGGTGGTGTAGAGCATCTGCCCCAAGCCTCCAGCACCCACAAAGCCCAGCACACTGGCCATGCGTATATTGTTTTCCCAACGGTACAAGCTGTAGGCCAGCAACTGCGGCCACAGGTTAGGCAAGGTGCCGTACCAGAAGGCTGCTACCTGCCCCGCCCCTTGCAGGCGAATGGCTGCGGCAGGCTCAGGCGAGGCGTTTTCCAGCGCCTCGGCAAACAGACGCCCCAGTACGCCGGCGGTGTGCAGCGCCAACGCCAGGGTGCCAGCGTTTGGCCCAAGTCCAGCTGCCAGCACGGTCAGCGCGGCCCACACCAGCTCCGGAATGGCGCGCAGCGCATTGAGCAGCAACCGGGCCAGCCCCTGCAACGGCCAGCCAAACCGGCCCGCCGCCGGCAGCGCCAGCAACAGGCCCATGACGACGGCCAGCAACGTGCCGATACCGGACATGGCCAGGGTTTCCAATGCGCCATGCGCCACCGCACGCAGATGCTCGCTGGACAGGTCCGGGGTCAGGAACCGTCCGGCATACTCACCCATTTGGGCCAGCCCACCATTGCCGATCAACGCCCCGAAATCCAACCCCAAATAGGCGAACGAACCGACGATGGCTGCCAGCAGCGCGGCCAACAGGGCCAAGTTGATCAGCCGATTCATGCCAGCCTCCCGCGCAATAGGCGGCTGAGCCCATCGGCAAGCATCACCAGGGCCAGGAACGTCAACAACATGCTGGCTACCTCGGCGCCAGCGAACATGCGCATGGACAGGTCGATCTGCTGACCCAGCCCGCCGGCCCCCACGAACCCCATCACCACCGATGCCCGTACTGCACATTCCCACCGGTATACTGTGTAGGACACCGCTTCGCTGACGGCATTGGGCAAGATGCCGTAGAAAAAGGCGGCCAGCCGTCCACTGCCCGCCTGCAACAAGGCGTGGGCGGGCCGCTGGTCCACCGATTCGAAGATTTCCGCATACACCTTGCCCAGCATGCCGCTGTAGGTAATGGCGATTGCCAGCACCCCGGCCGTGGGCCCGAGGCCTACAGCGCGCACGAACAACAGTGCCCAGACGATCTCAGGCACGCTGCGCAGGAAGATCAGCACGCCCCGTACGGGCAGCCGCACCAGGCGCGACCAGGCACCCGGGCGCCCGCCACGCGAGGCAGCGTTCAGGGACAAGGCGCGGCTGGCCAGCAACCCTGCCGGCACGGCCAGCAGCCAGGCTAGCGCCATACCGGCGGTGGCCACAGCCAAGGTCTGCAGGGTGGCCTCAAGTAATAGCTCGAGAAAGTCGCGCTCATGTGCAGGTGGCCAGAATGCCCCCGTGAAACTCGCCATCTGCTCGCGGTTTTCGGCCTGTAAAAGCACGGCCGGGTTCAACTCGCTCAACTGGATACCCGGCCACAGGACCGCGATGGCCAGCAACCCGATCAGTATTCTTGGCGCCATTGCCGGATCACGTTGACTGGCGTTCAGCATCTGGGCAACTGCACGTGGGGGCTCGCATTAAGGCCGTGCTTGGCCACCAGCTGCTCGTTGGCGTACAGCGCTTGCAGCAGCTCATCGGTCACAGCCTCGGCTGGGCAATCAAACAGCACCTGCCCTTCGCGTATGCCGATCACCCGGGGAAAGTGGGCCAGAGCCAATTCGACCGCATGCAGGCTGGCTACCAGCGCCACGCCAGTGGCCTGGGCATGCCGGTTGAGCAGCGCCAGGCTGTGATCGGCCAATACCGGGTCCATCGCCGACACCGGCTCGTCGGCGAGCATGATACGAGGCTGCTGATACAGCACCCGCGCAATACCCACCCGCTGAAGCTGGCCGCCTGACAGTTGACCGCACTGCACGAACAGCTTGTCTGCTAGCCCCAGTTCGGCCAAGACCTGGCGCGCACCAGGCACATCGCAGGGATACAACAGGTTGAGCAGGCTGCGACCAAGCCCCCACTGGCCCAGACGGCCCGCCAGCACGGCAGTGACCACCCGCTGGCGCGGCGGCAGTGGCGGCGCCTGGTGAACCAGACCTACCTGGGCCCGCAGGCGCTGCCGGGCCCCTGCCGACAACGCCCATGGTTGCTGCCCGAGCACCTCCAGACGGCCGCTGCTCGGCCTGGTCGCCGTGGCCATCAGGTGCAGCAAGCTGGACTTGCCCGCCCCCGACGGGCCGATGATGGCGACGCGCTCAGCCTGCGCGATGCGCAAGGTCACGCCCTCCAGGGCGCGCACCGCGCCATGCCGCAAGCTTGCGCCTTGCAGCGCGATGACTGCTTCAGAAGGCACGGCAGACGTCACTTGAGCAAGCCAGCCTCGCGGGCGGCTTGCTCGGTGCCCGCGTAGTTTTCCGGCTTGGTTTCGATGAAGCGGCTGGCTGCCTGCAGGTCGAGAATGGCTTTCTGCTCTGGATCGGCGGGGTCAAGGTTCAGGAAGGCCTGTTTGATCTTCTCCTTGAGGGCCGGGTCCATGTTGCCACGCACCGTCCAGTTGTAGTCGAAATAGGTCGGGGTCGTGGCGAACACGCGCACCTTGGCGGTATCGACCTTGCCGGCGTCCACCAGTTTCTGCCAAACGCTGGCGTTGAGCACACCGGCATCGACCTTGCCAGCCTGTACCCAGGCCACGGTGGCGTCGTGGGCACCGGAATAGGCTACGCGGCTGAAGTACCCTTCAGGTTTGATGTTGTCCTGCTTGAGCATGAAATAGCGTGGCATCAAGCTACCGGACGTGGAAGAAATGGACCCGAAGGCGAAGGACTTGCCCTTGAGGTCCGCCAGGCTTTTTACTGCAGGGTTGGCAGTGATGAACTTGGAGGTGAATTGGGCGTCCTGCTCGCGTTGCACCAGCGGCGTGGCAGTCGGATCCTTCAGGTGCACCTGCACGAACGTGAACCCGCCCAGCCACGCCAGGTCCAGCCGGTCGGAGGCCAGCGACTCGACCACGGCCGGGTAGTCAGCCACCGGCACGAACTTCACCTGCATGCCCAACTGCTTGGACAAGTATTCGCCCAAGGGTTTGAACTTGCGTTGCAGTTCGGTGGGCGCTTCGTCGGGAATGGCGCTGACACGCAGTGTCTCTGCGGCCTGGACGGCCAGGGCACAGCAGGACAGCACGAGGCTGGCGGCGAGCGCCAAGGGACGTTTGAGCATGGGTTTCTCCGGTTCAATAGCGGGGAATGGGGTGAGTTCGAGGCTGCGCGCAATAACAGGCAGTGCAGGTGGGCTGCCTTGCCGACGTGCAGTTTGCAGCTCGATGCGAGTCATTGACCCGACGATTATAAGAGCCGCAGTCCCAATGACCAGCTTTGCTACAATCGCGCGATAAATTGACCTGCCGAGGTACACATGAGCGATCCGATTCGCCTGACCCAGTACAGCCACGGTGCCGGCTGTGGCTGCAAGATATCCCCCAAGGTGCTGGACGTCATCCTGGCCGAAAGCGGTGCCCAGGCCCTGGATCCGAAGCTCTGGGTCGGCAATGCGTCGCGCGACGATGCCGCCGTGTATGCCCTGGACGAGGAGCGCGGTGTGGTGTCGACCACCGACTTCTTCATGCCCATCGTCGATGACCCCTACGATTTCGGCCGCATCGCGGCAACCAACGCCATCAGCGATATCTACGCCATGGGCGGTGATCCCCTGATGGCCATTGCCATCCTGGGCTGGCCCGTCAACGTCCTGGCACCAGAGGTTGCCCGTGAGGTGATCCGCGGTGGCCGGGCGGTATGCGCCGAAGCCGGTATCCCGCTTGCCGGTGGTCATTCCATCGATGCACCCGAGCCGATTTTCGGCCTGGCGGTGACTGGCGTTGTCAGCAAGCGTCATCTCAAGCGTAACGACACCGCCACGGCGGGCTGCCGCCTGTATCTGACCAAGCCCCTGGGCATCGGCATCCTCACCACCGCCGAGAAGAAAGCCGTGCTGCGCGAGCAGGATCGAGACGTGGCGCGCGACTGGATGTGTACCCTGAACACACCAGGCAGCCGCTTTGGCAAGCTCGACGGGGTCAAGGCCATGACGGACGTCACCGGGTTCGGCCTGCTAGGCCATCTGGTTGAGCTTGCAGAAGGCAGCGGCCTGACCGCACACCTGGACTACGCCAAGGTGCCCCGCCTGCCGAGTGTCGAGCACTACCTCGCCGCCGGCTGCATTCCAGGGGGGACGCTGCGCAACTTCGAGAGCTACGGGCACAAGCTAGGCGCGCTCAGTGACGATCAGAAGCACTTGCTGTGCGACCCGCAGACCAGCGGCGGGCTGCTGGTGGCCGTAACCCCGGAAGGTGAGGACGCATTTCTCGCGGCAGCTGCTGACCTGGGCTTGCAGCTGTCGCCTATCGGCTACCTGGCGGAGCGACAGCGCCACGCAGTCGAGGTCGTCTGATGCGGCCCGACTGCACTGATTTCCGCCAGTTGTTCCTCGACGACGTGCCGATGATGGACATGCGTGCGCCCGTCGAGTTTGCCAAGGGCGCCTTTCCCGGCGTGGTCAATCTGCCCCTGATGAACGATGTGGAACGGCAGAAGGTTGGCACCTGTTACAAGCAGCAGGGGCAGGCTGCCGCCATCGCCCTGGGTCATCAACTGGTGGGCGGCGCCACCAAGCAGGCTCGTCTGGAGGCGTGGGTGGCATTCACTCAGGCTCATCCGGACGGCTATCTGTATTGCTTTCGTGGCGGCCTGCGCTCGCAGATCGTCCAAGGGTGGTTGCGCGATGAAGCCGGTATTCGCTACCCGCGTATCACCGGGGGCTACAAAGCGATGCGCAACTACCTGCTCGAGACCACGGAGCAGGCCGTAAGCGAGTGCGATTTCGTGTTGGTTGGCGGCTTGACCGGTACTGGCAAGACCGATGTGCTGCAACAGCTGGGCAACGTACTGGACCTTGAAGGCCATGCCAATCATCGCGGGTCGAGCTTTGGCAAACGCGCCACCGGGCAACCGGCTCAGATCGACTTCGAGAACCAGCTGGCCATCGATGTGCTTAAAAAGCGCGCGCAAGGCATTGGCCAGTTCGTGCTAGAGGATGAAGGCCGCATCGTTGGCAGCTGCACGGTGCCTTTGTCTTTGTATCAGGGCATGCAGCACTACCCGCTGGTGTGGCTGGAGGACAGTTTCGATGGCCGGGTCGAGCGCATCCTGCGTGACTATGTCATCGACCTCAGTGCCGAATTCATCGCCCTGCATGGCGAGCAAGCCGGGCAGCAATTGTTCGCGCAGCGCATGTTGCAGAGCATGGCCAACATCCGCAAGCGCCTGGGCGGTGAGCGCCATCAGCGGCTCACGGCGCTGCTTGAGCAGGCCTTGGGAGAGCAATTGCGTAGTGGCTGCGTGGACCTGCACCGAGGCTGGATCGAGGGGTTGCTCAACGAGTACTACGACCCGATGTATGCCTATCAGCGTGAGGCGAAGGCCGAGCGGATCGAGTTTGTTGGGGATGCTGTGCATGTGCGGGAGTATCTGGAGCAACGCGCGCGGCGAGGGATAGGATTGAGTCAAGCAGCCCGATTAGGTTAGCAACTCTCAGCTCTCGACCCTACTCATCTCTTGATCTTGATCTTGCTCTTGCTCTTGATCTTGCTCTTGCTCTTGCTCTTGCTCTTGCTCTTGATCTTGATCTTGCTCTTGATCTTGATCTTGAT